>JBCDEK010000097.1:0-11020 GCA_039179785.1 Pseudomonadota bacterium
CCCGTTCCAGATGACGGCTCAGCACATCGCCAAAGTCCTTATGATCTACAAATCTCTGGAACTTTTCCCATGTTTCATAGTCGACGCGCTTGCAACGCATCCTCACCCGTATGGCCGAACGGGGGGTGACCCAAATCATGGGCCAGTGCCACAGCCTCGGTGAGGCAGTCGTTCAGGCCCAGGGCCCCGGCAATTGTACGGGCCACCTGCGCGACCATACGGGTGAGGATGCGTTGCAAGCGCTGATGGCGCCCTACGGCGGCTTTGATCACAATGCCCAGGCCATCAAGATCGTAACCCGGCTTGAATGCCATTACGCGGATTTCGACGGGTTGAACCTCACCTGGGAAACCCTTGAAGGTATTGCGAAACATAATGGTCCCCTGATTGGTGAGCTGCCCTATGGGCTGGCCGAGTATGATGCCGACCACGACCTTGAACTGAGCACCCATGCCAGCGCAGAGGCGCAGGTGGCGGCCCTTTCGGATGACATCGCCTACAACAATCATGACCTGCACGACGGCTTGCGTGCGGGGCTGTTTGACGAGGCGGACATTTGCGACCTGCCGATGATCGGCCCGGCCTTTGCCGAGGTCGACGCCCGCTATCCCGGTCTTGATCCAACCCGACGCAGGCACGAAGGGCTGCGCCGGGTCTTTGGCATCATGGTGACGGATGTGGTCGAGACATCGCGCATGCATCTGGCCCACAGCGGTGCACAATCGGTCGAGGATGTTCGCGCCCTGGGTCGGCCAGTCGTGCGATTTTCGGACGGATTGTGGCGCGATCTGAAGCAGATCCGCACCTTTCTTTTCACCAATATGTACCGCGCCCCATCTGTCATGGCAAAGCGCGAAGAGGTGACCTGCATCGTCAATGATCTGTTCCCGCTGTTCCTGTCGCAGCCCGATCTGTTGCCCGGCGAATGGCGGCGCAATGTCGATGCGCAGGACGAGGTGGCGCTGGCGCGCAGTGTATCCGACTATATTTCGGGTATGACCGACCGCTTTGCCTTGCAGGAACACGCCCGCCTGATCGGCTGAGCGCGCTTGACGCTTGGGGTGCGCGTGATACACCCCGCGCAACCAATCAATAGGCTCCAAATGAACCTTTTTGCCGACATCCGCGACCTAGTGCTGAACAACCTTGCCGCCATGGTCGAAGCGGGGGACCTGCCCGCCGGTCTGACGACCCACAACGTGACGGTTGAGCCGCCGCGCGATGCCGCACATGGGGATATGGCGACGAATGCGGCGATGGTTCTGGCGAAACCCGCGCAAATGAAACCGCGCGACATTGCCGAGATGCTGGCGGCCCGTCTGGCCAACGATGACCGGATCATCAGCGCCGATGTGGCCGGTCCCGGCTTTCTGAACCTGCGGCTTGCGCCTTCGGTCTGGCAAGGTGTGGTGGCAGCGGTGCTGGCGGAAGGCGCGGAATATGGCCGGTCCGACCTTGGCGTGGGGCAAAAGGTCAATGTTGAATACGTCTCTGCGAATCCCACCGGCCCCTTGCATGTGGGCCACACCCGGGGGGCCGTCTTCGGCGACGCGTTGGCGTCGCTGTTGGCCTACGCCGGCTATGACGTGACGCGGGAATACTACATCAACGATGGCGGCGCACAGGTCGATGTACTCGCGCGGTCGGTCTACCTGCGCTATCTCGAAGCGCATGGACAGAAGGTCGCGTTTGAGGATGGCACCTATCCCGGTGACTACCTGATCGGCGTCGGCGAAGCGCTCAAAGCCAAGGTCGGTGATACGTTTGTTGACCAGGGTGAACAGGTCTGGCTGGCCGACGTGCGCGCCTTTGCAACCGATGCTATGATGGACTTGATCCGCGACGATCTGGCCGCCCTTGACGTCGAAATGGACGTGTTTTATTCCGAAAAGTCGCTTTATGGCACCGGCCGGATCGAGGCGGCGTTGGATGATCTGCGGTCCAAGGGTCTGATCTATGAAGGCGTGCTTGAGCCGCCCAAGGGCAAGAAACCCGAAGATTGGGAGCCGCGCGAACAGACACTCTTTAAGTCCACCGACCACGGCGATGACGTGGATCGCCCGGTGATGAAGTCTGATGGCGCCTGGACCTATTTCGCGCCCGACATCGCCTATCATTACGATAAGGTGCAGCGCGGTTTCGATGCGCTGATTGATGTGTTTGGCGCGGATCACGGCGGTTACGTCAAGCGTATGAAGGCCGCGGTTTCGGCATTGTCGGACGGCAAAGTGTCGCTTGACATCAAGCTGACGCAGCTCGTGAAGCTGTTCAAGAACGGGCAGGAGTTCAAGATGTCCAAACGGGCAGGGACCTTTGTCACCCTGCGTGATGTGGTGGACGAGGTTGGCCCCGACGTGACCCGCTTCATGATGTTGACCCGCAAGAACGACGCGATGTTTGACTTCGACCTGGATGCGGCACTGGAGCAATCCAAGGAAAATCCGGTTTTCTACGTTCAGTATGCCCATGCGCGGGTGACATCGGTGCTGCGCAAGGCCAACGAGGCGGGTGTTGCCGTGGATGACGCGACGCTGGCGCACGCCGACCTGAGCAAGCTGGATCATGACGCCGAATGGGCACTTGCCGCCAAGCTTGCCGAGTGGCCACGCCTTGTCGAAACAGCGGCGCGCACAAACGAACCGCATCGCGTCGCCTTTTACCTCTATGATCTGGCGGGCGTGTTCCACAGCCTGTGGAATCGTGGCAATGATCTGCCCGAGCTGCGCTTTCTACAGGACGATACGGGAACCTCGCAGGCAAAAATTGCCCTGGCGCGCGCCTCGGCCGTTGTAATTGCAGCGGGCCTTGGTATTCTTGGGGTGAAACCAGTCGAAGAGCTGCGTTAACGTCCCACCAAAAGGACGCACAGGCATATATCCCAACGCACGCCCCTGGGGCGGGCACCACCTACAAGATGACTTGCGCGGGCACGTATTCGCGCGGGCGATGAGGCAACGATGGCAGAGATGCACTATTCCCATGACATGGGTCACGCGGGCTATGAAGGCACTCCTGACGGTCCAAGATCACCTGCAAATGCATTGAAAAATATGACAAATGTTGCGGGTGCTGCGCTCTCGTTGGCGCTGATCGCGGGGGTGTCTGTCTGGGGCTACAAGCTGGTGATGCGGGACGTGTCCGGTATTCCTGTCGTACGCGCCGCCGAAGGCGAGATGCGCGTGCGTCCCGTAAATCCGGGCGGGCAGCTCGCACGGAACACAGGGCTTGCGGTGAACGAGGTTGCCGCTGCGGGTGAAGCATCGGGCCCGGTCGATCAGGTTATCTTGGCGCCGCGCCCCGTTGATCTGAGCGAAGAAGATCGGCCAATGGCCGCCGATGCGGTAACACCGGTGCAACAACCCGCGCCACTTGACGTCGCCGCCAGCCTTGAAGGGGCGCAGGTAGATGTCACAGCAGCCTTGTCAGACGGCGATGTCGAAGCATTGGTTGAGCAATTGGTCTCCGGTGTCGACGCGATTGATGCAACCGACGCCGCGGCTGAGCCCGTGTTGGCAAGCCTGAGTGCTGCCGAGTTGCCGAAAGAGCCGACACCGGTGCCGGCGGTCGTGCAGGGGCCGGGGCCGAAGGCTTCAAAACGCCCGCAATTGCGCCCGGCATCCGCACCGCGCGCGGTAACGCCTGCCAGCGCGGCAGTTGAGACCCAAACCAGTGATCTGGACGCCGCGGCTATTCCGACCGGCACCCGACTGGTGCAGCTTGGCGCCTATGACAGCGCTGAAATTGCCCGCGCCGAATGGGACAAGATGCAGGGCCGATTTGGCGACCTGCTGCGCGACAAGGACCGCATCGTGCAAGAGGCGCAATCTGGGGGCCGCACATTCTACCGCCTGCGCGCGCACGGGTTTGCAGACCTCAGCGATGCGCGCCGGTTCTGCTCGGCACTCGTGGCGGAAGGGGCCGATTGCATCCCGGTTGTCACCCGATGACTAATTTCGGCGCGACCATCCTCGACGCGGATGGTCTGCGTCTCAGCAAGGATGAAAAGGCTTTTTTTCGTGACGCCGACCCGTTCGGTTTCATTCTGTTTGCCCGCAATATCGATACTCCCGACCAGGTCTATGGCCTGTGTTCCGAATTCCGTGAGGCCGTAGGGCGCGACGCGATCATCACCATAGATCAGGAAGGTGGGCGCGTGCAGCGCCTGCGCGGCCCGATCTGGACCGAATGGCTGCCGCCGCTGGATTTCGTGCGCTCCGCGGGCGATGAGGCAGAACGCGCAATGTATCTGCGCTACCGGCACATTGCCCATGAACTGAAAGCCCTGACAATCGACAGCAACTGCGCCCCCATGGTTGATCTGATCGTAGACGCCACCCACGATTTTCTGCGCAACCGGTGCTATGGCGCCGCGCCCAGCGATATCGCGGCGCTTGGGCGCGCAGCGGCGCAAGGGCATCTGGATGGCGGTGTCGTACCTGTGCTGAAACACATGCCCGGACATGGGCGTACCGATCTGGACAGCCACTATGACCTGCCACGGGTCGATGTCAGCCTCGACACACTGCGGGAAACCGATTTCGCTCCGTTCCGTGACCTGAACGATCTGCCAATGGGGATGACCGCGCATGTGGTCTATGACGCTGTGGACGAAGTCCCCGCAACCCTGTCTTCAGACATGATGGCCCTGATCCGCGATGATATCGGGTTCGATGGTCTTGTCATGACCGACGATATCGGCATGAAAGCGCTGGACGGTACACCCGATCAGATCAGCCGTCGCGCGCTGGATGCCGGGTGCGATGTGATCCTGCATTGCAATGCCCCTCTTGCCGCACGCGTTGCATCCGCAAACGCGGCGGGGCAGATGACGGATGCGGCGCAGGTCCGCGCTGAAGCTGCACTCGCGGCCAGACAGACGCCCGATGACATTGACATTGCCGCGCTCAGCGCCGAACTTGAAGCGCTTTTGGGCGGGGCAGGTTAAAGCACAGGGCATGGCGCAAGACACCTTCGAGGAAGACCGGGTTTCGGTGGCCGACCGCCTTGCGGCCGAGGCACTGATTGTAGATGTTGATGGCTTCGAGGGGCCGCTGGACCTGCTCTTGACCCTCAGTCGCACGCAAAAGGTGGACCTGCGCAAAATCTCGGTGCTCCAGCTTGCGCATCAATATCTCGCATTCGTGGAAAAAGCCAAACAACTGCGGCTGGAACTTGCCGCAGACTATCTGGTGATGGCCGCCTGGCTGGCCTTTCTCAAGTCCAGGTTGCTGCTGCCGCCCGACCCCACGGAAGAGGGGCCAACGGGCGAAGAACTGGCCGCGCATCTCGCCTTTCAGCTTGAACGCTTGCAGGCCATGCGCGACGTCGCCGCCCGGCTGATGGCACGTGACCAACTGGGGCGCGATTTCTTTGCCCGCGGACAGTCCGAAATGGTGACCCGCGTGCGCAAGGTGACCTACACCGCGACTTTGCTGGATTTGATGCAAGGCTATGCCCGCATCCGCACCCGGGATGAATTCCGCCCCTTTGTCATGGACCGGGATGCGGTCTTTACCATGGAACAGGCACTGGACCGGCTGCGCGGGTTGATCGGCTTTGCGGGGGATTGGACGGACATTCTCTCTTACCTGCCTGAAGGCTGGGAAATGGATCCGGTCAAGCGCCGTTCGGCCACCGCCGCTACCTTTGCCGCCAGCCTGGAACTTGTGAAAGAGGGGCATCTGGAAATCCGCCAGTCCGACACATTCGCGCCGATTCAGTTGCGCAAGAAAGATGAGAATCGTGACCGAAGTACCTGAAGAACAAGAAGAAAGCCTGTTCGAAGCGCCGCCGATGGCCGAGCAAGAGCGCATGGTCGAGGCGATCCTCTTTGCCACGGTAGAGCCGATCACGACCCGCGAATTGGAAGCGCGCATGCCCCATGGCTGCGACGCGGCAGAAGCGCTTGTCTATCTACGAAAACGCTATGAAGGGCGCGGCGTGCAGGTCATGAAGGTGGGCGATGCCTGGGCCATCAGAACCGCCGCCGATCTGGGCTTCCTGATGCAGAAGGAAACTGTAGAGACGCGCAAGCTTTCACGCGCCGCCATCGAAACACTGGCGATCATCGCCTATCATCAACCGGTCACCCGGGCCGAGATTGAGGAAATCAGGGGCGTGAGCGTCAGTCGCGGCACCGTAGATCAGTTGCTTGAACTCGAATGGATCCGCTTCGGTCGGCGCAAAATGACACCTGGGCGGCCCGTCACCTTTGTTGTCACCCAATCCTTTCTCGATCACTTCGGCCTTGAAAACGCCCGGGATCTGCCCGGGCTTAAGGAACTGCGCGCCGCGGGCCTTTTGGAAAATCGTCCCCCACCCGGCGCATTGCCCGGCCCCGAGAACGAACCGGAAGAAGAAGCAGAAGAGGGCCAATCCGAGCTTTTTGAGGATTGACGAAACATTTGGCCTGAAATTCGCCGCATTGATCGCTATATTGCCGTCAATCGAACAGGGGAGAGCAGTCCCATGAATGCAAATCAGATCATCAATATGATCATGCGCCTTGTGATGCGCAAAGCGATCAACAAGGGCATTGATGCCGGGATCAATCGCGCGACGCGCGGACGGAAACAGTCCGCGCCACCACCACCGCAGCCCGCCGCAGCGCCCGCGCCACCAGCTGATGAAGGCACGAACGACGGTCCGACCCAGGCGGAAATTCGCGAACGTCGCCGCGCGCGCCGGGCGGTACGACAGGCCCGTCAGGCGGATCGCGCTGCCCGAAAGTGACCAGAACGGGGCTTTCTCGTTAAGGGTCTGGAATACCACCGTTGATTGAGATCGGACGCTGCCGTAGCGTACACCCCATTGATTTAAGGTGGGGATTTCAATCATGGCGGACAAATCAGCATCCGTGACACGGGTTGGATCGGTGTCGCTGGGCCTCACGGTCATCGCGCTTTACATTTTGTTTGTCGCGCTCGTCGCGTTTGGCTTTGGCAGCTATATCTATCGCACGGGCTGGCAGGTCGACAGTGGTCCCGGGCTGACGCCGGACCAACCTGTTGTAAGCGCAAACGATATTGACAGCCTGCTTTTCATGCTCAAGCGCGAACAGGACCTTGGCCGCGCCAAGGCCAGTGTGGCCGCTGACATCCGCGCGCATGCGGCGACAATGTCCGATCTGGAAGCCGACCACAGCCGGTCCTTTGGCGCCATTTCGATTGCCAAGATCGCGCTCAGGGCCGAGGTGGATTCCACTCTGGGCAAGCTGGCGGAATATCAGTTTGCCTTGAACGGCCCACAACGCACCATCTACGAAACGCTGCTTGAAACCATGACGGCCAGTGTTGCAAGCGAGCCGCCCAATCTGCGCGCCAAAGCGGCAGAGATGCAATTGCGCGCGTTGATGCGGACCCTCGCTGACGGGCTTGAACGCAGCGGCGTGGACCTGGACACCACCGACAGGTTCAGTGCGCTGCAAGCAGAAACTCTGGCGGCGTTGGACGCGCTGGCCGCAAATGTGGATGCCGCAAACGATGCCTCACACAGCGTCAAGGCGGACAAAGAGGCGCTTCAGGCGCAACTCAACGATTTGCGGGATCGCTGGACGGCGCATGACACTCAAATTCTCGCACTTCAGAAAGCGTTGCCGCCGGGCAATGCGGCCCGGGCGCGCCTGTCGGCTCTATCGCTCAATACGCCGATCTTTCCTGACATACTGATGCGTCTGGTCAGTTTTCCGACGATATTCCTGACCCTTATCGTCACCATAGCGGCGGGTGGCTTGGGCACTGTCGTTGCCTTTTCGCGCCGCTACTACTCCGACAGGCAGTCCGACACGCTGACTCTGTCGCGCCTCTTTGTGAATGTGGGTGAGGGGATCGCGGCAGCGATTGCGATCTTTTTGTTTTCGGGCGCTGGGATGCTGGCATTGACCCAGGGCAGCGGGCCAGCCAATGATGTCGAACTCAGCCCCTACACCGTGGCCTTTATTGCCTTTTTGTCCGGGTTCATGGCCGAAGATGCCTTTGCCTCGATCCAGTCGGCGGGTAAGCGGATTTTCCAGCCCGACCCGCCTGCGGATCAAACCGGTAACGCGCCCGAGAACCAGCCCGCAGACGGTTAGGGCGCCGCGAAATGCTTGGACAGCTTCAGGCCCTGACCCTGATAGTTCGACGCAATGCCAGCGCCATAGAGCTGTTCCGGCTGGCCCGCCATCCGCTCATAGATCAGGCGGCCCACGATCTGTCCATGCTCAAGGACAAAGGGCGCCTCGTGGCAGCGCACCTCCAGCACCCCGCGTGATCCGCGTCCGCCCGCTGCATCATGCCCAAATCCCGGGTCGAAGAACCCTGCGTAATGCACGCGGAACTCGCCCACCATCGCTAGATAGGGCGCCATTTCAGCCGCGTAGTCCGGGGGAATATGCACCGCTTCGCGGCTGACCAGGATGTAAAACGCGCCGGGGTCCAGAATGATGTGGCCTGCCTGCGCATGCACCTCCTCCCAGAACTCTGATGGGATATAGTGCCCGATCTTGTCCAGATCGATGACCCCCGTATGCGGTTTGGCACGGTAGCCCACAAGCGTGGTGTCGGGCAATTGCAGGTCCACGGAAAATCCCAGTCCCTCGTCAATCACCGCGTCACCGTTCACCAGCGGTGATCCCGCGTGAAGCTCTGACAACTCACCGTCGCTCAAGACCGCCTGGCCCAACCGGAACCTGATCTGATTCAATCGCATCCCGGGCCGCACCAGTACAGAAAAAGAGCGCGGGCAAATCTCGGCATAAAGCGGGCCGCGATACCCGGGCGCGATCCGGTCGAATTCCGTGCCGCCATCGGTGATTGTGCGGGTCAAAAGATCCAGCCGCCCGGTCGAGCTTTTCGCATTGGCGACCGCTTGTACGTCCGCGGGCAGGTTGAGTGATTCCATCAGGGGCACCACATAAACGCAGCCCTTTTCCAGAACCGCACCGCCCGACAGGTCGATCTCGTGCATCTGAAACTCGGCCAAGCGGTCGCTCACGCGCGCGTCGTTTCCGGCAAGGAAAGACGCGCGCACACGGTATGCCACTGTGCCCAGTCGCAAATCCAGGCTGGCCGGTTGCACCTGCGCAGCAATAATATCTGGCGTCGCGGTGATCTCACCTCGCGCCATCATTGCCATGAGTTCTGTGTCGGGAAGTACGCCGATCATGTTGCCGCCTCGTATGTCATGTCGGGGCGTGTGCTCAGCAGCCCCGTAGCGCCGGGGCGGTGTGATTTGGTCGGGCTAGCAGGACTCGAACCTGCGACCTTCCGTCCCCCAGACGGACGCGCTACCAGGCTGCGCCATAGCCCGACGTGAGGGGTGTCATACCCGAATTCTGGCCGGGGGCAAGGGGGAATTGGCAAGGTCGAACCTGTTCTTGCTACCGCGGGTCGCGCCGGTTGCTTGCCATCTGATCCCGCAGCGTTGTGAGCTGTGCAAGCAGCGGTCGGATCATGTCGCGTTGCGCATCCGTTAGGTGGGTCACCGCAGCGGCCTTGCTCAAGGCTGATGGTGCCACCTTAAGCCGTTCGGGGTCTGGCTCATCCGGCGCGTCAACGATGCGGGGCGTCGGGGCAGGGGAGGCTACTTCGGCAGGCGCGGCGGCATAGTCCGACAGAAACGAAGGCAAGCCCGTCGGCGGATCGCTCTCTGCTGCGGCATCGCCATCCGTTGCGTCGGCAGTCTCTTCCTCTGGTGCAGCGCGTTCTTCGGGCGCGCCCTCAGCCTCTTCCTGCGCCATAGTAGCGCCGGCCGACGCGCCCTGTGGCGCGAGGGCGTCCTCCTCCAGCGGCGGGAAGGGCAAGCCGCTCGTCGGCTCTTCTTCGGGCGCGCCTGTTGCCTCGGATGGGGGCGTCGGTGCCCGCATGAAACTTGGCAACGACTGCCCAACAGGCTCCGGCTCTTCCACAGCTTCGGGCGCCGCGACGTCTGTGTCAGCATCGTCGCTCGGCTGTTGCGGGCTGGCTTTGAACGGCACAATCTCCGCCTCAATGGGCGGCTGCTCCACATCCTCGTCCATCCGCGCGGTCAGATCTGCATTCAACTGCGCATCGGTCTCGGCATCCAGAGGCGGCGACATGTCCGACACAAATGCCATGCCCTCTTCGCGCAACACCTTCTGCACGCCCTTGATGGTCAGACCATCCTCGTGCAGCAATTTGCGAATGCCCCCCAACAGCAGCATGTCGGCGGGGCGATAATACCTGCGCCCACCTGCGCGCTTCACCGGCTTGACCTGAGAGAACTTGCTTTCCCAAAACCGAAGCACGTGGGTCTGCACGCCCAACCACTCGGCCACTTCCGAGATCGTGCGAAAGGCGTCTGCAGACTTGGCCATCAGCTCAGGACTTGTTGCCCACGGCCACGCGATCCTTCATCAGATGCGAGGGCCGGAACGTCAGCACGCGACGGGGGTTGATCGGCACTTCCTCACCGGTCTTGGGATTGCGGCCCACACGCGCCGACTTGTCCCGCACCGAAAATGTGCCGAACGACGAAATCTTAACCTGCTCGCCGCGCACCAGCGCGTCGGACATGTGGTCCAGCACACTTTCCACCAGTTGCGCGCTCTCGTTGCGCGACAATCCGACCTCGCGAAATACCGCTTCACTCAGGTCCATGCGCGTCAATGTCTTGTCAGTCATAGGAACTCCCCTTTGGCAAAGCATAGGGCGCGGGGAAATTCCGAGTCAATATCAAGACCTTGGCGATCACATCGGATGTACATTTTCTGCTCATGATGGATGCAGGTGCGCAGCAGATCGACCCGCCAGCGTGGCCACGTTGGACATACGCTTGCGTTTGTCGCGTTTGGGCGAATTTCCGCGGAAAGAGAAAATAAGTGTAAAGCAGCGCCAGATCACGAAAGACGGATCGCGGCTTTTCAGGTAAATTCAACCTGTGATTACACGATGGGAGGAGAAACCGTGCCGCATCCTGCTGCCGACCTCTGCACAAGGGTCCGCAACGGGTGAGATTGTGGGAATGTTCAGAATTTCCTTCAATACGGCAGCATGATGCGGCACGGTTTCTCCTCCCATCG
>JBCDEK010000117.1:0-7240 GCA_039179785.1 Pseudomonadota bacterium
AGATGGGAGACCCGGACCCCGATAAAAACCCTCGTCTGCGCCTGGCCGTGAAAGAGGCCAAGTCGCAGTCGATGCCCAAGGACAATATCGACCGCGCCATCAAGAAGTCGATTGCAGGCGAGGGCGAGGATTACGAGGAAATCCGCTATGAGGGCTATGGCCCCAACGGCGTGGCTGTCATTGTCGAGGCGATGACCGACAACCGCAACCGGACCGCGTCGACCGTGCGGTCGACCTTTACCAAGAATGGCGGCAACCTGGGCGAAACGGGCAGTGTCGGGTTCATGTTCGATCGCAAGGGCGCGGTGAGCTATCCGGTTGAGGTGGGAGATGCTGATACGGTGATGATGGCGGCCATTGAGGCGGGGGCCGAGGATGTGGAAAGCACCGAGGACGGCCATGTGATCTGGTGCGCGGATACTGATTTGAACGAGGTGTCCAATGCGCTGGAGGCTGATCTGGGCGAGAGCGAGAGCACGAAGCTGGTGTGGCGTCCGACCACCACGACCGAGATGGATCTGGACGGCATGCAGAAGCTGATGAAGCTGATTGACGCGCTGGAAGACGATGATGACGTGCAGAATGTCACCACGAATTTTGAGGCAAGCGACGAGGTGATGGCGCAGTTGGAGGGGTGAGTGGTCGGCCGTGGGTAGTGACAACGCTTTGCTAAAATCTTGTATTTTCTGATCGGTGCGGTGGGCGCAGTGGTTCGATGCAATTGCGCTTAGAGCTTTGCAGGAGCGGACGTCTGATTTGCGGACTTTGCTGCTGTCGAGTTACCTCCTTTCAGTTTCGGCTTGAATCCTTCGAACGAGAAGTCACTGAAGCCTCTCAACAACTTTCCAGAATTCGGCCCATGCTTCTATTTGTTCAGAAGGCATTCCATCGTTATCACCATTGGCTAACTGCTCGGGAGTTGCCCAAGCAACACTAAGAAGACGCGCAGCATTGCACAATTTCTCCGCATGTTCGCTCGTAATGTCGCGGCCCCAGATCTGTCTTAAGCCATCGTCACCCTCTGAGACTTGCTGCAAAGCATCGATGTGACTTTGTAATTCAGCGCTCTTCGCATCTTCTGGGAACGCAGCAATAAACCTCGCAAAAGTAGCCAAGTCTTGATCCCGCTCTCCCTTGCACGCCCATTTGATAGCTATTGGATGCAAGACGAAATCAAAGCCGAAGAAAACGTTGATCGGCCGATTTGACTGAGCGGAAGCAACCGAAGCCATGATGCCGAGTGATAAGGCTATTCGTTTTGTTGCTCTAGCCATTACAGAAGCATTTAGGAATAAACATTGGCTGCACCGTGCTACCACTTAAGTCCTTTGGCAATCCCCGAACACGCAAGCCTGGTCCGACAAACCCGACGTTCGCAACGAGTGCAGCATCCGTCACATTGGGCTCAAGAGAAGCTGTTCTCTCAATGAAGCCTCCCCAAAACAAAACGCCGCCCTGTCACCAGGCGCGGCGTTTGGTCCTTGCCTTCGGGGGCTGCTGTTCTGACCGTCAGAAGAACAGCTGACGGGCGACCTGGCTCCAGCTTTGGGAGCTATCGGCGTGGGGTGCGGGTGTCTGACGGCGCAGGCGGCGCATCAGGCCCTTGAGATCGTTGAGCCGGGTGCGCGCAGCGGCACCGCCCGCGCGGCTTTGCACGGACAGGATCTTTTCCTGGGTCTGCAGCGCGGCCTCGATCATCTCGAGGTCCTGCTTGGTCAGATCAACGCTATGCGTATCGTCGAGCATCGGATTTCATCCTTGTTATCGTTGACCAGCATATGGGGTCTGTAACGTCATACGCCAATCATCAAAGATCAGATCAGTGTGATAGCCGCGTCAGATGACAGATGCTGGCAGCAGTGTGACGCGTGCGCTTGCACGCGAGTTGAACAGATATAGGGGGCGCGAGATCGGATTGCTAAGCGTATTTGCGCAACCCCGATGTGCAAAAAACGTATAGCTCCGGCAGGCTTGCGCATAGGTCTTGAACTGGGGTAGGTCTCGCGGAGCATATAGCCGAACGGTGTCATGGCGTCTTTTGTTCCCGGTTTTTTTCTGTCTCTGTCCCTGATCCTGGCGATTGGAGCGCAAAACGCGTTTGTCTTGCGACAGGGGTTGCGGCGGCTGCATGTGTTCTGGGTTTGCCTGACATGTGCGTTATGTGACGCGATCCTGATTGCCGCCGGTGTCGCAGGGTTTGGCGCGCTGGCCGAGGCGGTGCCGTGGTTCGAACCCGTGATGCGCTATGGCGGGGCGGCGTTTTTGATCTGGTACGGGTGGCTGAATGCGAGATCGGCCTGGAGAGGTGGCGCGGTGATGGAGACCGGAGAAACCACTCCCCAAAGCTTGCGCGCGGCGATCCTGACGGTGCTGGCGCTGACCTGGCTGAACCCGCATGTCTATCTGGACACCGTGGTTTTGATCGGGTCGATTTCGTCGCAATACCCGGATCGGCTGGCTTTTGGCGTGGGTGCGGTGCTGGCAAGTTTCGTGTTCTTTTTCAGCCTGGGCTATGGCGCGCGGCTGTTGGCCCCGCTGTTTGCCAATCCACGCGCGTGGCAGGTGCTGGATGGGATCATCGCGCTGACCATGTGGGCGATTGCGCTGAAGCTGCTGTTTTGGTGACGCCTTGCGCTTGGGGTGTGTTTCGGCCTTGATGCGGGCATGACGTCCTCCCCCTCTCGTCCGCTTGTTGGCATCTTTTGGATGCTGGTGACCGGGTTCTGCTTTGTCGCGGTGACGGCGCTGGTCAAGTATATGGGCGACCGCATTCCCCCGGCCGAGGCAGCGTTCCTGCGCTATTTGCTGGGGCTGGTGTTTTTGCTGCCGATGTTGCCCGCGCTGCGCGAGGCGCGTCTGACGGCGCGGCAGTGGCGGCTGTTTTCGATGCGGGGCGTGTTTCACACCGGCGGCGTGATCCTGTGGTTCTATGCCATGACCCGCATTCCCATCGCCGAAGTGACGGCGATGAATTACCTCGCGCCTGTTTATGTCAGCATCGGTGCGGCGCTGTTTCTGGGGGAACGACTGGCCTTGCGCCGGATTGCCGCCATTGTCGTGGCGCTGATCGGGACGGCGGTGATCTTGCGCCCCGGTTTTCGCGAAGTGGCGCCGGGGCATATCGCGATGCTCTTTTGCGCCGTCAGTTTTGCCGGATCGTACCTGATCGCCAAAATCATGGCGGACGAGGCGAAACCGGCTGTGGTCGTCGCCATGCTGTCGATTGTCGTGACGCTCTGCCTTGCCCCTTTTGCGCTGGCCAACTGGGTCTGGCCCACCTGGGGCGAAACGGGGCTGCTGTTCCTGGTGGCCTGCTTTGCCACTGCCGGGCACTACACGATGACCATGGCCTTTGCCGCAGCGCCCGTGACCGTGACGCAGCCCGTCACCTTCCCGCAACTGGTGTGGGCGGTGCTGCTGGGGGCGTTGGTCTTTGCCGAGCCGGTGGATATCTGGGTGATCATTGGCGGCACGCTGATCCTTGCCGCCGTGTCCTTCATCACCTGGCGCGAGGCGGTGCTGAAACGCCGCCCGATCACGCCGCCGAGCCCGGCGACCAAGCTGTAAGTTTTTATTGATTGACGCGTCAATAAAAAGACTTCACCTTGCCCGGCAGTGGTAGGCGGGGGGGCAATCATGCCGAAATTGGGAATGGAACCGATCCGGCGCGCAGCCTTGGTCGAGGCGACAATTGCCGAGATCGGAGCCGCCGGATCGCTGGATGTAACCGTGGGCCAGATCGCCAAACGGGCCGGCATGTCCACGGCGTTGGCGCATCACTATTTCGGCGGCAAGCACCAGATATTTCTGGCGGCAATGGGGCAGATCCTGCGCGACTTTCGGGCCGAGGTTGTCGAGGCACTCGGCAAGGCGTCAACGCCAAGGGCGCGGGCCGAGGCACTGATTGCAGCGAGCTTCGCGCCATCCTGTTTTGCGCCCGCGACAGTCGGTGCGTGGATGACGCTCTATGCCCATGCCACGACCCATCCCGAAACGCACCGGTTGCTTGTGCTGTATCAGCGGCGGTTGCGGTCGAACCTGACCCATGCTCTGCGCCGGATCAGCACGGACCCCCGCGGCGATGCCGAGATGCTGGGTGCTCTGATCGATGGGCTGTATTTGCGCGCCGCGTTGGCCAAGGATGCATCGCGCGATGCGGCCATGGCAGCCGCGCTGCGGGCCTTGGACACGGTGACCGGAGCGCTGCAATGACACAGCCCAACATCCTGATTTTCATGGTAGATCAGTTGAACGGGACGCTGTTTCCCGATGGCCCGGCGGAGTGGCTGCATGCACCGAACCTGAAAAAGCTGGCAGCCCGGTCGACCCGGTTCCGCAATGCTTACACCGCATCGCCGCTTTGTGCGCCGGGGCGGGCGGCCTTCATGTCGGGGCAGTTGCCCAGCGTCACGGGTGTCTATGACAACGCGGCGGAGTTTCCCTCGTCCATCCCCACCTATGCGCATCATCTGCGGCGCGCGGGCTATCAGACGTGCCTGTCGGGCAAGATGCATTTTGTCGGTCCCGATCAATTGCACGGATTCGAGGAGCGGCTGACCACGGATGTCTATCCGCCCGATTTCGGCTGGACGCCGGATTACCGCAAGCCAGGCGAGCGGATCGACTGGTGGTACCACAACATGGGGTCCGTCACGGGCGCAGGCGTGGCCGAGATCACCAACCAGCTCGAATTTGATGACGAGGTAGCGTATCACGCGGTCCGCAAAATCTATGATTTGGGGCGTGGCTACGACGCGCGGCCCTGGTGCCTGACGGTCAGCTTCACCCATCCGCATGATCCTTACGTGGCGCGCAAGAAATACTGGGACCTCTACGAGGATTGCGTGCACCTGATGCCCGAAGTGGGCCCCATTGCTTACGAGGATCAGGACCCGCATTCGCAGCGCATTCTGGACGCTAATGATCGCGACAACTTCGCCATCTCGGACGAGGATATCCGCCGGTCGCGGCGCGCGTATTTCGCCAATATTTCCTACCTCGACGACAAGATCGGTGAGGTACTGGAGGCGTTGGAGGGCACGCGGCAGGAGGCGATTATCCTGTTCTTATCGGATCACGGCGACATGCTGGGTGCGCGGGGGCTGTGGTTCAAGATGTCCTTCTTTGAGGGCTCGGCCCGCGTGCCGCTGATAATTTCGGCCCCATCAATGGCGCCGGGTTTGGTGACTGATCCCGTGTCGAACATCGACGTGTGCCCGACGCTCTGTGATCTGGCGGGTGTGGACATGTCAGAGGTGATGCCGTGGACCGCTGGCCAATCGTTGGTGCCGCAAGGGCAGGGGGTGGAACGGACCGAACCCGTAGCAATGGAATACGCAGCCGAGGGGTCCTATGCCCCGATGGTGTCGCTGCGCTATGGCAAGTGGAAGTACAACCGCTGCACGTTGGATCCCGATCAGCTCTTTGATCTTGAAGCCGACCCGCACGAGTTGACAAACCTTGCGGACGTCGCCTCCCATCAGGGCACGCTAACCCAATTGCAGGCTAAAGCCGATGCGCGCTGGGATCTGGAGCGTTTCGATGCCGGGGTGCGTGCCAGTCAGGCCCGCCGCTGGGTCGTGTACGAGGCGTTGCGCGAAGGGGGCTATTTCCCGTGGGACCACCAGCCGCTGCAAAAGGCATCCGAACGCTACATGCGCAACCACATGGATCTGAACGTGCTGGAAGAAAACCAGCGGTTCCCACGGGGCGAATAGCCTCTTCATTGTTCCAAAAATATGCCCGCCGGAGGCACCATGACCTATCCAACCCAACCCACCGCCAGCCATTTCATCGCTGGTGAATATGTCGAGGACATGAACGGCACGCCCATCGACGTGATCTATCCCGCCACGGGCGAGGTGATCGGACGCGTGCATTCCGCAACTCCTGCTATCATCGACCGGGCGCTGAGTGCGGCGCGGGCTGCGCAGGCCGACTGGGCGGCGATGACGGGTACCGAACGGGGGCGTATCCTGCGCCGCGCGGCCGACATCATGCGCGAACGGAACCACGATCTGTCGGTGCTGGAGACTTTTGACACTGGCAAACCCTATCAGGAGACGTCGGTGGTGGACGCCACCAGCGGGGCGGATGCGCTGGAGTATTTCGGCGGCATGGCCGCGACGCTGACGGGGGAGCATATCCAACTGGGCGAGGATTGGGTCTATACCCGCCGCGAACCTTTGGGCGTGTGTGTGGGCATCGGGGCGTGGAACTACCCGACGCAGATTGCCAGCTGGAAGGGGGCGCCTGCGCTGGCTTGCGGCAACACTTTGGTGTTCAAACCGTCCGAAACCACGCCGCTCTGTGCGTTGAAAGTTGCAGAAATCCTGCACGAGGCCGGGGCACCTGCCGGGGTCTACAGCGTGGTGCAGGGCCTTGGCGATGTGGGTGCGGCATTGGTGTCGGACGACCGGGTCGACAAGGTGTCGCTGACGGGTTCGGTGCCCACGGGGCGCAAGGTCTATGCGGCGGCTGCGGTGGGCATGAAGCATGTCACAATGGAATTGGGGGGCAAGTCGCCGCTGATCATCTTTGACGATGCGGATGTGGAGAATGCGGTGTCGGGGGCAATCCTAGGCAACTTCTATTCCTCGGGACAGGTCTGCTCCAACGGCACCCGCGTGTTTGTGCAGTCGGGCATGCGTCAGGCGTTTTTGACGCGGTTGGCCGAGCGGCTGCAGCAGGCCAAGATCGGCGATCCGCAGGACCCCGATACCAGCTTTGGTCCGGTGGTCAGCGAACGGCAGATGGAGATCGTGCAGGGCTACATCGCCAAGGGCCAGGAGGAAGGGGCCGAACTGGTCTGTGGTGGGAACAGGCTGGACCGGGACGGTTTCTACCTCGAACCCACTGTGTTTGCAGGTGTGACCGACGACATGACCATCGCGCGGGAAGAGATTTTTGGTCCCGTCATGGCGGTACTGGATTTTGAGACCGAGGATGAGGTTCTGGCGCGCGCCAATGACACTCAGTTCGGGCTTGCGGCGGGCGTGTTCACCTCTGACCTGACCCGCGCGCATCGGGTGGCCGCGAGGTTCGAGGCGGGCACCTGTTACATCAACACCTACAACGATGCGCCGGTCGAAGCGCCGTTTGGCGGGGTCAAGGCGTCAGGCGTTGGGCGTGAGAATTCTAAGGCGGCGATTGAACACTATAGCCAGGTGAAATCCGTCTATGTGCGCATGGGCGATCTGGAGGCACCGTTTTGAACGCCCTTTTTCAGAGCGCTCCCGCC
>JBCDEK010000115.1:0-7383 GCA_039179785.1 Pseudomonadota bacterium
GGTAGACAGCGGCAGGTGGCCCACCCGCATGGCTGACAAAGCTGGTAAACCCCGCGACCAGACCAGCCAGCCCACCGGCCCATCTGGGCATCTGCCGGGCGCTGCTCACCGCGGCACGCCGCGCAAAGAAAAGCTGCCACAGCACGAAGCCCAGCGAAATCACCCCGATCAGAACGCGGACCACATCTGGCTCGGCGATCTTGTAAAGCGCGGCCCCCAGGGCCACGCCGGGCAAGCCTCCGAGGATCAACAGAAGCGCCCCCTGCCCATCCCATTTGCGCCAATAGGGGCCAAGCGTCGCCACGTCGATCAGCATCAACAGCGGCAGCATCACCCCCAGCGCCAGACCTGGCTCGACCACTAGTGCCAGAACACTGGCCGAGGCGAAGGCCGCGCCCGAACCAAATCCACCTTTCGAGACGCCCGCAAAGATCACCGCAGGGCCAGCGATCAGGAAGAACATCCAGTCGAGGGTGAGCATCGCGTGGCCTTTCCCGCTGCTGCACAGGGTGTGCCCTGTCCGCGGGCGCCTGCCAAGCGATTCGGCGCCACCAGATCACGACACCGCGCGCCCGAACACAACCACCCGAGCAAACTTGCGCAATCTCGCGTTAATGGGTAGCAGGGGGCGCAACTTCAACCCAATGCGGAGCATATTTCCATGGCAAGACCCAAAATCGCGCTGATCGGCGCCGGTCAAATCGGCGGCACGCTCGCCCACCTGGCGGCGCTGAAGGAGTTGGGCGACGTTGTCCTGTTCGACATTGCCGAGGGCACGCCCGAGGGCAAGGCGCTCGACATCGCGGAAAGCGGGCCCTCCGGCAAATTTGACGCGGCCCTCTCAGGCACGCAGTCTTACGAGGATATCGCGGGTGCTGATGTCTGCATCGTGACCGCCGGTGTGCCGCGCAAGCCGGGCATGAGCCGGGATGACCTCTTGGGCATCAACCTCAAGGTCATGAAATCCGTGGGCGAAGGCATTGCCGCCAACGCCCCCGATGCTTTTGTCATCTGCATCACCAACCCTCTGGATGCGATGGTATGGGCGCTGCAGAAATTCTCGGGCCTGCCCGCGAACAAGGTTTGCGGCATGGCCGGTGTGCTGGACAGCGCCCGTTTCCGCCATTTCCTGGCCGAAGAGTTCGACGTGTCGATGAAGGATGTCACCGCCTTTGTGCTGGGCGGCCATGGCGACACCATGGTGCCGTCGGTCCGTTATTCGACCGTCGCCGGTATTCCGCTGCCCGACCTCGTGAAAATGGGTTGGACCACGCAAGAGAAGCTTGACGCGATCGTACAGCGCACCCGTGATGGCGGTGCCGAGATTGTTGGCCTGTTGAAAACCGGTTCCGCGTTCTATGCCCCTGCCACATCAGGCATTGAAATGGCCGAAGCCTACCTCAAGGATCAAAAGCGCGTGCTGCCTTGTGCCGCCCATTGCGATGGCGACTTTGGCCTGAAAGACATGTATGTCGGCGTGCCCACGGTGATCGGCGCCGGTGGCATCGAACGGATCGTCAACATCAAACTCAACAAGGAAGAGCAAGAGATGTTTGACACATCTGTAAAGGCCGTACAGGGCTTGATGGACGCCTGCAAGGGAATTGACGACAGCCTGGCCTGAACCAGCCTTAACCAGATCAGATGAAGGCCGGATGTGATCGACATCCGGCCTTTTTGATGCGAGGGCAAAATGCGAACCGGCCCGGTTTCTATAGGCCTTGCAACGCGGTCTTGAGCCAGGGGTTGCGCCGGAGCAGGTCTGCATCGAAGGCCGCGGCGCTCAGGTCAGGCACCAGCGCTCCAATCCGTGCACCAGGGTTGAACGGGACAGAGCGCAGAAGATCAAACCGCGCAAGCCGCATGGATCGTTCTGGCGTAAGCCCGAACATAGCCTCATGCGCGTCCATGGTCTGTGACGTCGACGCGCAACGCGCGCTTGCCCACTCCACCTGCCCCGCTCTATGCGGTTGCAAAATACTTGCCTGTACCTCCGGCGGTGTTTTGGAATAGCGCAACATCTTTGACACCCAATGCAACGGCGTGAGCCCGTCGAAATGCAGCAGCCGCGCTGTGGTCGAAATGTGCTTGGCCGCGCGCCTTTGGCGACCTTGAGGCCCTATACGCGTGGCATTGTGCACGCCCAGACGCAGGCCGCCCCCCACACGCACGCCACTCTTGCCTGCCCCGTGCGAGTATTGACCGCGCTTCATGAAGCGCGCGAAGTCGCCGAACGCTGCCTCTGCGGCCTCTGGCCCCAGATCTGATGTGGCGCGAAACGACCCCTCAAACAGCGTTTGCTGCGCGCCAACCGGGAACACCCGCTCAAGCACGGGCAGGTTCACCTCGACCATCGGGTCAGCGTGGGTGGCAAGCTCTTCGCGCAGGGGGGTGTCCTGCCAGATGAACTCGTCCGCATCGATGTGAAACAGCCAGTCCAGGCCGCAACGCTTCTGCGCGACATTGGCGTTGATGGTCTGGCGTCGCATCTGCGATGGCGGGCGGCCTTTTTGCGCACGGCAGGTCCGCCAATACGCATCATCGCACAGCTGAACCTCGCAGCCGGGGATCGCGGCCAGTGGCCCGGCCGCGCCATCGTCGGGGTCATCCAGAAAGACAAAAACCGCCTCTGCCCCGGTTTCCAGATGCCAGCGCACATTGCACTCGACCAGCGCAAGCGGTTCGTTCGCTGTCAGGACAACACCCCAGCGCAAACTGTTTTCTCCAGATTTTATAGATAATTGCGGCACTGCAGCATTGATTCTTTTCTAATTTCAGAATTTGTGATCACACGTTTTCCTGCAGTGATCACAAATGTTCGATTTCCCCCCTGAAAAGCAGGATTGCGACATATTTTTCGTTTACGCACGGTTTAGCTTTGGTCGAATACACCTGCACCTGACCTTTTCTACACGGGACCATACCAGCATGAACATCCACGAATACCAGGCCAAAGCCCTTTTGCGCAGCTACGGGGCTCCGGTCTCGGACGGGCGCGTGGTTTTGCGGGCGGAAGAGGCAAAGACAGCGGCAGGCGCCCTTGATGGCCCGATGTGGGTGGTCAAGGCCCAGATCCACGCCGGTGGCCGAGGAAAAGGCAGCTTCAAGGAAGCTGACGCCGGCGACAAGGGTGGTGTGCGTCTGACCAAATCGGTCGAGGAAGCCGCCGAGGAAGCCAAAAAGATGTTGGGCCGCACCTTGGTCACGCACCAGACGGGACCCGCAGGCAAGCAGGTGAATCGCATTTATATCGAGGACGGCTCGGGCATCGAGACCGAGATGTACCTCGCCCTTCTGGTCGACCGCGTGACCAGCCGCGTATCCTTTGTCTGCTCGACCGAAGGCGGCATGGATATTGAGGAAGTGGCCGCTGAAACGCCCGAGAAAATCCTGAGCTTCAGCGTCGATCCGGCCACCGGCTACCAAGCCTACCACGGCCGTCGCATCGCCTTCATGTTGGGCCTGCAAGGCAAGCAGGTCAAACAATGCGTGGGTCTGATGGGCCTACTCTACAAAGCCTTCATGGACAAAGACATGGAGATGCTCGAGATCAATCCGCTGATCGTGACAGACGGCGGTGACCTGAAAGTGCTCGACGCCAAGGTCAGCTTTGACGGCAATGCCATCTACCGCCACCCTGACATCAACGAGCTGCGCGACGAGACAGAAGAAGACCCCAAGGAACTCGCCGCCTCCAAATACGACCTGAACTACATCGCGCTGGATGGCGAGATTGGCTGTATGGTGAACGGTGCGGGGCTGGCCATGGCGACGATGGACATCATCAAGCTCTATGGCGCCGAGCCCGCGAACTTCCTGGACGTGGGCGGTGGTGCGACCAAGGAAAAGGTGACCGAAGCGTTCAAGATCATCACCTCAGACCAGAACGTCAAAGGCATACTCGTGAACATCTTTGGCGGCATCATGCGCTGCGACGTGATTGCCGAGGGTGTGGTTGCCGCGGTGAAAGAGGTTGGCTTGCAAGTGCCGCTAGTGGTTCGTCTTGAAGGCACAAATGTGCAGCAGGGCAAGGACATCATCAACAATTCCGGCCTGGACGTGATTGCAGCGGACGACCTCAAAGACGGCGCACAGAAGATCGTGAAGGCGGTCAAGGGATGATCGCGCGACAGACGCTCTTGAGCCTGTGCATCGCCACGGCCGTCGCCGCCTGCACCAGCCCCATTTCGACGGCGGATGGACCCACAGGTCCTGAACTGCCACCGCTCGGCCTGGCCTCGACCGCAATTTGGCTGGAGCAGCGCGAAGCGCTGTTGCCCCGCCACCAACGCCGCGCGGCAGAGGTGAGGGCCGAGCAGTCAGTCGCTGCCCCCCAACCCACCGCCCAACCATTGGCTGCTCCGACCAGGCCTGTGACGACTGCCGCAGCCGCTGCACCTCAAACATCGACCCGTGTGAACGTCGATCGTTTTGTGAACCGGATCCTTTTTGCGGATTCGAATGCTGAGATCGCCACACTCGTCTTCGTTGAGGCCTGCCTCAAGACCTCGGCATCGCCGAATGATGCGGCGGGCATATTGAAACAGCTCGGGTTCAAGGAAAGGCGAGAACGGCGCGGGTCACGGTTCACAACCGACTATGCCACGGTCTTGCTATCGAACAACCCTGCCACGGGTGCTTTTGGTCAATGCGTTGTCCAGCCGAGGAATGCGACCTTTGAACAGGTGGTCCCGGAGTTCACTCAGCAGATCGAAGCATCGGGTGTTCCGGTCAGAAAGTTGTCGAACGAAATCGCCTACGTGATCGGCGACACGAGGGCCGTGGCCTTGGTATCGCGCGCCGGCGGCGCGATGACCCGCACGCAACGCGGTGTTTTCCGTTCCCAATGATCGCAACGCTGGGACATAGCACGCTGGGCCGACGGTCGTTGGCCTGCTTCAAAACCGCCACGGGACCAAACCTGTTAGGTCGTCCCTCATGCACCGCGTCCATGGACCGGTGTACCTCATTCAACGAGACGTAAGAAGGACCCGTCATGGCCGTACTCATTGACGAAAACACCAAAGTGATCTGCCAGGGCCTGACCGGCTCGCAAGGCACTTTCCACACTGAACAGGCCATCGCCTATGGCACAAAGATGGTGGGCGGTGTCACGCCCGGCAAAGGGGGTCAGACCCATCTGGACCTGCCGGTCTTCAACTCGGTGCACGAGGCAATGGACGTGACCGACGCCAATGCCAGCGTCATCTATGTCCCCCCACCCTTCGCAGCCGACTCGATCCTCGAAGCCATCGACGCCGAGATGCCTCTGATCGTCTGCATCACCGAAGGCATTCCTGTGCTCGACATGATGAAGGTGCAGCGCGCGTTGGAGGGATCAAAGTCGCGCCTTGTCGGCCCCAACTGCCCCGGTGTCATCACGCCCGACGCCTGCAAGATCGGTATCATGCCCGGCCACATTCACAAGCGCGGGAGCGTGGGTGTCGTGAGCCGCTCGGGCACCCTTACATACGAGGCTGTGAAACAGACCACGGATATGGGGCTTGGCCAGTCGAGTGCCGTCGGCATCGGCGGCGACCCGATCAAGGGGACCGAGCACATTGACGTGCTCGAGATGTTCCTGGCCGATGACGAAACCGAAAGCATCATCATGATCGGCGAAATTGGCGGTTCTGCGGAAGAAGATGCCGCCCAGTTTCTGGCAGATGAGAAGAAGAAAGGCCGCTGGAAGCCCACCGCTGGCTTCATCGCAGGCCGCACCGCCCCTCCGGGCCGCCGCATGGGCCACGCGGGCGCGATTGTTGCGGGCGGCAAAGGCGGTGCCGAAGACAAGATCGAAGCGATGCGGTCGGCGGGCATCGTGGTGGCCGACAGCCCGGCAACGCTGGGTGAGGCGGTGATGGAGGCGATTAAGGCGTGAGGACCGGTTCACGCATAAGCGCGGCGAAAGCGCCAGTGGCGCTTTCGAGCTGCGAACGGGCAAAGTCCCGGAGCATGCTGCAGCGCTTGGCATCAGAACTGAGGGTTTGGCCGCGCGGCGGGTCTGAAAGCATTGCCCCGCGCGCGCCGAATGGGCGTTCGGGAGACGCCGAGAAGTGCCGCCGGCCGGAAAGAACTCAACGATGACCCTCAAAGAATCTGTCAAAACTTGCTTCAAAAAGTACGCCACCTTTTCAGGGCGGGCCTCACGATCTGAATACTGGAAATTTTGGCTCTTTTGGTTGCTCGTCATGATTTGTCTGACAATAGTAAATAGCATTGTTTTTGGCCCAACTCTCGAAGTCGAACAAACCTTGGTCGTTGCCCAAGATGGAACACGGTCCATCGAAGAGACCCAGCAACTAAGCTATGACGCCGGTATTTTTGGCGTCGTGTTTGGGCTCGCAGTTTTTGTGCCAGGCATCGCTGTGGCTAGCAGACGTTTGCACGATACTGGACGTAGCGGTTGGTGGCAGTTGATGCCTCTCGCAGCTCTACTGATAACCGTTCCTATCTTGTTTTTAGCGACACTTGGCTGGCCCGGAGCAATCGAGGTTTTCCGAACTATAGGCAACGTGAAACTTCAATTGGGCCTCGGTGCAGGGGTCTTTATCCTTTTCGTTTTCGGCTGCTGGCTAATTTTGCTCGTCTGGCTCTGCCAGAGTTCCCGACCCGGTCCCAACAAATACGGTCCCAACCCAAATGAGGTCCCCCAATGACCGACCAATCCCCCAACGACCAGTTCCATGCCTCGTCCTTCATGCAGGGGCAAAATGCGGAATACCTCGAACAGATGTACGCCCGCTATGCCAACGACCCAGGCGCGGTCGATGAAAGCTGGCAGGCCTTCTTCAAGGCGATGGGCGATGATGAGGTCTCCGTCAAACGCGAGGCCGAAGGGCCGTCCTGGGCCCGCACCGACTGGCCGCCGCAACCCGGCGATGATCTGACCGCCGCGCTGACAGGCGAATGGGCGCCCGAGGCCGAAGTCAAAGGCGCGGGCGACAAGATCAAGGCGAAAGCCGCCGAGAAAGGCGTCGAGGTCAGCGACGACCAGATCAAACGCGCCGTGCTCGATAGCATCCGCGCGCTGATGCTGATCCGCGCCTACCGCATCCGGGGTCACCTTGTGGCCGACCTCGACCCACTGGGCATGCGCGACCAAACCCCGCACCCCGAACTTGACCCCAAATCCTACGGCTTCACCGAAGCCGACATGGACCGGCCCATCTTTATCGACAAGGTTCTGGGCCTCGACGTCGCCTCCATGCGCGAGATCGTGGCGATCGTGAAACGCACCTATTGCGGCACGTTCGCGCTGCAATACATGCACATCTCCGACCCGGAACAGGCCAGCTGGCTCAAGGAACGGATCGAGGGGCTGGGCAAGGAAATCCAGTTCACCCGCGAAGGGCGCAAGGCCATCCTGAACAAGATGGTCGA
>JBCDEK010000135.1:0-3001 GCA_039179785.1 Pseudomonadota bacterium
GGGCGGCGTGTTTGCAATGGAGCTGGGCGGGCCCGAAGTGGGCCGCGGCTGCGGTGGCCGGGGGATTATCCATGGCTTTGAACTCCTCGAAAAACTTGGCTTCCACGATTGGGATTTCGACTATGTGCTCCTGGATTTTCTCGGAGATGTGGTCTGTGGCGGCTTTGGCCTGCCCATCGCGCGGGACATGGCTCAGAAAGTGATCCTGGTCGGGTCGAACGATCTGCAGTCGCTGTATGTGGCCAACAACGTGTGTTCGGCGGTGGAGTATTTCCGCAAGCTCGGCGGCAATGTGGGCGTGGCCGGTTTGGTCATCAACAAGGATGATGGGTCGGGCGAGGCGCAGGCCTTTGCCAAGGCGGTGGACATTCCGGTGCTGGCGTCCATTCCGCAGGATGACGACCTGCGCAAGAAATCGGCCAACTATCAGATTGTCGGCACGGCAGAGAGCCAGTGGGGTGCGCTCTTTGCCGAGTTGGGCATGAACGTGGCTGCGGCCCCGCCGGTGCGCCCTGCGCCGCTGTCTCAGGACGGGCTTTTGGAATTGTTTGATGGGTCCGAGACGGGGGCTGGCGTGAAGCTGGAGCCTGCGACGGACACGGATATGCGCGGCAAGAATGCCAAGCCGAAAGAGAGCCTCGAGGTGATCTATGACGAGGCTTGAGTTCATTGGTTTCGGTTCGCTTGTGCGATCCGACCGGCTGGGGGCCAGCCCCCAGACCCCCGGGCATATTTTGGGAACAATGAAGCTGTGAGTGATCGCGTCACATATGACGCCACCGATGAGGTGGAGGTGACGCAGGGCCACCCGCGCGAGGCTGACATGCCTATGGGGGATGGGTCGGGCCTTGGCTGCCATTCCGGGTCCGAGATGGAAAAGGCCGCGCGGATGGCGGGCAATTCCGAGATGCTCGATAAGTATGCCGCCGACTATCCGCAGGGGCCCCATGACAAACCACAGTCGATGTGTCCCGCGTTCGGGTCGTTGCGCGTGGGGTTGCGGATGCGTCGGGTGGCAACTGTGCTGAGCGGGTCGGCGTGCTGCGTCTATGGGCTGACGTTTGTGTCCCATTTCTACGGCGCGCGCCGGTCTGTTGGGTACGTGCCGTTCAATTCTGAAACGCTGGTGACGGGCAAGCTGTTCGAGGACATTCGCGAGTCTGTGCATGACCTTGCCGATCCTGAAAAATATGACGCCATTGTCGTGACGAACTTATGTGTTCCGACCGCATCCGGCGTGCCGTTGCGGCTGTTGCCGGATGAGATCAATGGTGTCCGGATCGTCGGGATCGACGTGCCCGGATTTGGTATTCCCACTCATGCTGAAGCCAAGGATGTTCTGGCTGGAGCAATGCTGAACTATGCCCGCGCTGAAGCGACAGCGGGGCCGGTGGCGGCTCCCGTGGGTGGGAAGTCTGATCGCCCGACCGTGGCGCTGCTGGGCGAGATGTTCCCGGCGGACCCCATGATGATCGGGCAGATGCTGGCGCCTTTGGGGTTGGCGGCGGGGCCGGTGGTGCCGTGCCGGGAGTGGCGTGAATTGTATGCCGCTTTGGATTCTGCCGTCGTGGCGGCGGTGCATCCGTTTTACACGTCCGCTGTGCGTGAGTTTGAGGCCGCGGGTCGGCCCGTTGTCGGGTCCGCGCCTGTGGGTCGCGATGGCACCGCGGAATGGTTGAAGAATATCGGCGCGGCCTATGGGTGCAGCGCCGAGCAAGTGGCCGAGGCGCAGAACGCTGTCCTCCCTGCGATTTCTGCTGCCTTGGCTGCGACTCCGATCAAGGGAACGATTACCCTGTCGGGCTATGAAGGGTCCGAATTGCTGGTCGCGCGCCTGCTGATCGAGAGCGGGGCGGAGGTGCCTTATGTCGGCACGGCCTGTCCGCGCACGCCGTGGAATGCGGACGATCAGGCGTGGCTTGAGGCCAGGGGCGTGAAGGTGAAATTCCGCGCGTCGCTGGAAGATGATTGTGCGGCGATGGAGGCGGTGCAGCCGGACCTCGCCATTGGGACGACGCCTGTGGTGCAGAAGGCCAAGGAGCTGGGTGTGCCTGGCTTGTATTTCACCAACCTGATTTCGGCGCGGCCCCTGATGGGGGTCGCGGGCGCAGGATCGCTGGCCGAGGTTATCAATGCGGCCATTGCCAACAAGGGGCGCATGGATCACATGCGCGAGTTCTTTGAAGGCGTGGGTGAAGGTGACACTGCCGGTGTCTGGGAAGGTGCGCCGAACCTGAGGCCTGATTTCCGGGCGCAGAACGCCAAGAAGCTGGAACGTCAGGCCAAGGCGGCGAAGGCCGCGGAGATGATTTGATGGTGGCGTGCCTTCATATGCAAATCAGCGCGAAGGGACGCGCCCGAGCCTGGGTGGGCGCACGCGACCTTGCAGCGATGCGAGGCGCTGTAAGCGCGCAGAACATGGGTTCGGAGCGAGACTTCACCAATGCGCCCTCCCGGGGGGAGGGTCGGGCGCGGCCCGGCCTGCAGCCGGGCATGACAGTTCAGCTGTCCGGAGGTGCCGCATGCTGATCATGGATCACGATCGGGCCGGGGGCTATTGGGGCGCTGTCTATGCGTTCTGTGCCGTTAAGGGGCTGCAATGCGTGATTGACGGCCCTGTGGGCTGCGAGAACCTGCCGGTGACCTCCGTCCTGCACTACACCGACGCGCTGCCGCCGCATGAGCTGCCCATCGTGACCACCGGTCTGGGCGAGGAAGAGTTGGGCCGCGATGGCACCGAGGGTGCCATGAAGCGGGCTTGGGGCACGCTGGACCCTGCGTTGCCTGCGGTTGTGGTGACGGGTTCTATTGCCGAGATGATCGGCGGGGGTGTCACGCCCCAAGGCACAAATATTCAGAGATTCCTGCCGCGCACCATTGATGAGGATCAGTGGGAAGCGGCGGATCGGGCGATGACCTGGATCTTTACCGAGTTTGGTATGACCAAGGGTCGGATGCCGCCTGAGAAGAAACGCGAGGAAGGTGCGCGTCCTCGCGTTAA
>JBCDEK010000067.1:0-19043 GCA_039179785.1 Pseudomonadota bacterium
AAATATATTTAAATATATATTTTCAATTTTTGTAAATACGGCCCCATATTTGTCTCATCGCATCATCAAAGATGGAGACAATGATGAAACGTTCGCTGACCGCCGCTGCACTTCTCACCGCTCTGGTCACATCAGCACCCGTCGTCGCAGGTACAGCATCCATTGCTGGCTCACCAATCACGGCGGACACAATCGTCGATCAGACAGAAATGATACGCATTGCTGATGCGCTGGACGCCGCTGTCGATGCAAAGAACTGGGCACTGGCACGGTCCTTCTTCACCGATACAATCGATGTTGATTTTAACTCACTGGTTGGCGGCGCACCTGCAACGATGGCAGCTGACGCATTGATCACTGGCTGGTCCTCAAATCTCACCAACGAAAAGACGTCATTCCATCTGCGCGGCAACCACCGCATCACATATCAAGACGATGGCACGGCCACCATGCTGTCGCACGGCTATGCCTGGAACCGCATGGAGCGCGGCGCGCTGCCCGAAAATGGAGGGAGCGCCCTGTGGGAAGTCTGGGGCACCTACGTCCACGGCTTCGTTGAGACGGACGCTGGGTGGAAGATCAACGCGATGACGTTCACCGCAACAGCGGAGCGCGGCAACGCATTTGTCCGCAACACCCCAGGCACCTGAACCAAACCGCAAACTACGACACGCTTAGTCCTTCAAGCCAAGGAGACCCCTATGACGACCTCATTCAACCCCTCCCGCCGTTCTATTCTGACAGCAGGTGCAGCTGCTCTTGCCATGGGCACCGTGGCCGCCACACGTTCGCAGGGGCAATCCGCAAGCGCCCCAAAAAGCGGCACGATCGCCGCGCCTGGAAGGCGCATGCTGGGTGCTCTCGAAGTGTCGGCAATCGGTCTGGGGGTCCAGAACCACAGCCGCACTTTTCAAACCACCATTCCAAACCGGGCCGAGATGCACAAAATTATCCAAACAGCATTCGACCAGGGCGTCACCTTCTTTGACACCGCAGAGGTGTATGGCCCGCATGAATGCGAACGGATTTTGGGCGAGGCGACTGGCGCGATCCGGGATCAGATTCAAATCGCGACCAAGTTCGGCTTCAATGTTGATCTTGAAACAGGCGCGTGGGCGCCGGGTTTGATAAGCCGCCCTGCGCATATCAAGCAGGCCGTAGAAGGGTCTTTGAGACGGTTGCGCACAGACAGGATCGACCTTTTGTACCAACATCGCGTTGACCCGGAAGTCCCCATTGAAGATGTCGCAGGCGCGGTCAAAGACCTAATGGACGAGGGGAAAGTGTTGCATTGGGGCCTATCTGAAATGGGTCACGACACACTGCGTCGGGCGCATGCGGCCCTGCCCGTCAGTGCAGTACAAAACGAATACTCGATGCTGTGGCGCGGAGCCGAGAACGGGTTGCTGGCCCTGTGCGAGGAATTGGGCATCGGTTTTGTGCCGTTCAGTCCCCTCGGCTATGGCTTTCTGACAGGCGCGATTGACATGGGGACAAGTTTTGCACCAGGCGATTTCCGCGCAAATACCTCACGTATGGACCCGGAAAATCGCGAAGCCAATTTGGCGCTGGTGACTTTGCTCAAATCCTGGGCCGAGCGTAAAGGTAAGGCCTCTGGTCAAATTGCATTGGCATGGCTCTTGGCCCAGGGGCCGTCCGTTGTCCCGATCCCCGGAACGACACAGATGCCGCACATGTTGGAAAATACTGCAGCCGCGGCGATCACGTTTACAGCGGACGAACTGGCCGAGTTGAACGCTGGCGTCGCCGCGATCGAGGTCCAAGGCGCGCGGATGCCAGCGATGGTCCAAGCGTGGTCTGGTGTTGAGGCACCCAAACCAAGCTGATCCGTGGACTTTGATGCTCTGAAGCCGATGCCGGTCCGAGTGTCGTACTGGCATCAGCATCTACGGTTCAAACGGGTCGGCTGCATACCTCGCCAGACCACGCAACCTAAGCAAACGGTCGAATGATCCGATCCGTGACTGCGTTTGGCGACGTCAGGGTGCCGATGGCACTAAGTGAAGCCCCCCAAAACTGACGTCACTTCGTCCGCGACCTCAAGAAAATGTGACCAGCTAAAGCGGTTCTATGCCCTGTTTGTCTCCGCCCAGATAGGCGCATCCCCGCCATTGATCCTTTTCCTGCCCTTGCGTCATCCTAAGTACAGAATGCCAGGTAGAATAATGGCCGCTGATCACAGCGCGTGTCATCTGACAGGAGGAGCTCATGACCATCACCGTTAAATCCAAAGCACTCAAAGCCGTTGCCGTGGCCTGTACCATCATAGCAACTGGATCAGTGGCATCTGCCCAGGACCGCAGCGATTGGCCTGACAGCTTCTCGGTCGGAACGGCAAGCCAAGGTGGCACTTACTTTGTGTATGGTGCAGGCTGGGCCAATCTTGTGTCCGAGGCGCTTGGCGTTCCGGGTGGCACCGAGGTGACCGGCGGGCCCGTGCAGAACGCAGCCCTTGTGCAAACTGGCGATCTCGATATGGCGATGGTCACAATGGGTCCGGCATTTGATGCGCTCAATGGCAACAGCGCATTGGCCCCGGGCTTGCAGCATGACCAGATCCGCGCGATCTTCCCAATGTACAAAACTGGCTTTCACGCGGTGACGCTGACAAGCTCGGGCATTACCAGCTTCGCAGATATCCCCGACGGGGCGGTCGTGGGCGTGGGTCCCGCGGGCGGGACGCCGGGTACCTACTGGCCGCGTATCCTCGAAGGGATGGGCAAGAATGTCGAATTCCGCAATGGCGGCGCGGCTGATCTGGCTGGCCAGCTTCAGGATGGCCTGATCGACGTCTACACATGGGCCGGTGGCTTGCCCTATCCGGCCTTCAGCCAACTCGACGCACAAACCGACGTGACCTATTTCGGCTTCACACCGGAAGAGCAAGCTGCAGTGATCGGCTCACAACCCGTTTCCGAATTCACAATTCCCGCAGGGACCTACCCATCGCTCGAAGAGGATCAGCTGAGCGTATCGATGTGGAACTTTGCCATCGCCCATGCTGATTTGCCTGACAGCTTTGTCTACGAAGTTGTCGACACCGTTATGGGCAACAATCCAAAGATGCTCGAAATCCACAAGGCCGCCGTCGAAACGCTGCCCGAGAATTTTGACAAGAACACCTTCCTGCCCTGGCACCCAGGCGCTGCGAAATGGTTCCGCGATAACGGTTTCGACATACCTGCAGAACTTGCTGACTAAACGCATATGCGTCGTCTAAGCTAACACGGCACCCTGCTCGATCCGGGCAGGGTGTTGTTGTCTTGGTCTCAGGGGATTGAAACGGATGTCGGACACCGCAGCGCAACCAAACCCGGTGGACCTGACCGAGCCGGACATGCCAGTAGACACGAGTCTTCTGGCGCGCGTCGGCTTCCTGCTTTGTGCTGTCTATGCGGGCTGGCACCTGTATGTGTTGAACATCGCTCCGCTTGAGACCTGGACGTTCAGGATCATGCACATTGCTGGTGCGCTGATCCTTGGCTTTGGCACAAGTGCCGCCATGTCCATGCGCCCCGCCGCCGAAGGGCCAAATACGTCACTATCGCACCTCATGGGCGGTGTGGCGCTATTGGGCACCACACTTGGGCTGGGGTCACTGATCGCGGCGATGATACTGTTTGAACCCGGCACCCCTACCCCGCCCCCTTGGACTTTGGCCGCCTTTGGCTGGACGCTTGCGGGCGGCACACTGCTCGCCATCGGGACAGGGTGGTTTTTCCCCGCCCGCAAGGGACAGTTGCCGCTTGCAGACATTGCCCTGATCGTGGCCACGCTGGCGAGTTGTGGCTTTATCCTGTTCAGCCTTGATGCGTTGTCGCTGCGGCTGCGGGCGGGCACGCCTTTCGCCGATCCGAACAATGGCTGGGCCGCTTTTGTCATCATCATCATGATCGCCGAGCTTACACGACGGCTCGCTGGCCTGGCTCTGGTCATCATCGCACTTGTCTTTATCGCCTATGCGTTTGCAGGGCCATGGATGCCCGGCTTTCTGGAACATCGGGGCTATGACGCGAAACGCTTCTTCACCTACGTGTTCACCGACAACGGCGTGCTGGGGCCAACGACGGCGGTGTCTTCGACCTACATCATCCTGTTCATCGTCTTTGCCGCGTTCCTGCAAAGCTCCAAGGTGGGCGACTATTTCGTGAACTTCGCTTTTGCTGCCGCGGGTCGGGCCAAGGGCGGCCCGGCCAAGGTTTCGGTTCTGGCCTCTGGCCTCATGGGCATGATCAACGGCACATCAGCGGGCAACGTGGTCTCGACCGGATCGCTGACCATCCCGTTGATGAAAAAGGTGGGCTATCGTCCGCAATCGGCGGGTGCGATCGAGGCCGCCGCTTCGACCGGCGGGCAGATCATGCCGCCGATCATGGGTGCCGGTGCCTTCATCATGGCCGAGATCACCGGCATTCCCTATACAGAACTCGTGGTTGCGGCGTTGATCCCCGCGATCCTCTATTTCGCGTCGATCTATTTCATGGTCGATTTCGAGGCGAGCCGCACCGGCATGCGCGGGCTGCGCTCGGATGAGTTGCCCAAGCTCAGGGAACTGATCAAGCAAGCCTACCTATTCCTGCCCATCTTCATTCTGATTGGCGCACTGTTCAGCGGGTATTCGGTCATCCGCGCAGGCACCCTTGCCATCGCCTCGGCCGCCGTGGTCAGCTGGCTCACGCCCTATCGCATGGGCCCCAAACAGGTCTACGAAGCGCTTGGCAATGGCGGGCGCATGTCGCTGCAGATCATCATCGTCTGCGCCTGCGCGGGCCTGATCGTCGGGGTCATCTCGCTCACCGGCGTGGGCGCGCGGTTTTCCAGCCTGCTCTTTGATCTGGCGCAGCAAAGTACGCTGCTCGCGCTGATCTTTGCCATGATGATTTCGGTCATCCTTGGCATGGGCATGCCCACCACCGCGGCCTATGCGGTTGCCGCGTCCGTCGTTGCACCAGGGTTGGTCGAGATTGGGATTACACCGCTCATCTCGCATTTCTTTGTGTTCTACTTCGCGGTGGTCTCGGCCATCACACCGCCCGTTGCACTCGCCGCCTATGCAGGCGCGGCCATCGCCGGGTCCGAACCGATGCGCACATCCGTGACCAGTTTCAAGGTGGGCCTTGCTGCGTTCATCGTGCCATTCATGTTCTTCTACAGCCCGGGGCTGCTGATGGAAGCGCCCTGGTACGTCAGCCTGCGCAACCTTTTGACCGCGCTGATCGGGGTCTACATGCTCGCGGGCGCCGTTCAGGGGTGGTTCATGAGCGCGGCAGGCGGGTTTATACGGCTCATCCTGCTGGTGGGGGCTGTTTGCATGATCTCGGGCGACTGGCGCACCGACCTCCTGGGCATCGCGATCGCCGGGCTGCTGACATTGCGCGGGGTTCGAGCCCGCCCTACCCCAGCATGACCAGCTCACGCGCCCGGGTCGACAAGATTTCGCAAATCTCGTCGCCCAGGTCCTGATATTCGGCCTCGCGCGCGGTGCTGCGCCGCCACACCATGCCGATGGTCCGCGACGGTGGGGTGCCACGGAACGGGCGCGCCAGAACCAGATCCTGGCTGGCCACTTCGGAGCGCACATACAGCGCGGGCAGCAGCGACAGGCCCATGCCCATCGCCACCATCTGGCGCAGCGTATCCAGCGACGTGCCTTCGAACTCCGCCGACAGCACCGCACCATGCTGGGCACAAATGCGCTCCACCTGATCATAGAGCCGATGGCCCCGCTCAAGTGCCATGATCGTCTCGCCCTTCAGCATGCTGGGCGCAATCGCCTCCTGCGCTGCGAATGGGTGATCAAAGGGCATCACGACCGACAAAGGCTCTCGGAACAGCGGGCGCGTTTCGAACTCTGCTTCCTTGATGGGCAAGGGAAAGAATAGTAGATCAAGTGCCCCGGTTCCAAGCGCCTCCAGCAAGTGCGCGGGCAATCCCTCGCGCACATAGAGCTTCAATTGCGGATGCGTCTTGTGCAGGTCCGGCACCAAAATGGGCAGCAGATAAGAGCCCAGCGATTGGACCACGCCCACCTTGATCGTGCTGTTCAGGGACCCGCTTTGCAACGCGGACAAGGTGCGGATTTCCTCGACCTCGCGCAACGCCGTGCGCGCGTGCTGAATAACCTGCTCTCCCAAAGGTGTGGCGACCACCCCACCCCGGCTGCGCTCGATCAACACCGCACCCAGCTTGCCCTCCAGGTCCTTCAACTGGGCACTTAAAGTGGGTTGGGTAACGTGGCAGGCCTCGGCCGCGCGCCGAAAGTGCCCGGCATCGGCCACAGCCACCAAATAGCGCAGTTGTTGCAGTGTCGGCATTGGACCTTCCTAATATTTGATAGATGATATCTATCGAAAGATACCCCAATTTCAATTTGATCAATCAAACGCACCGCCCATCTACAGACCAGATCACGCGGGGATGTCAGCAATGAAGCGCTTCAAGAACATTTTGATCGTCACCAATCCCGAGGGCGTGTCCGACGCCCTGGTTGCACGTGCCGCCTGGTTGGCTCAGGCCAATGGTGCGCGGCTGACCTTGCTTGATGTATCGGAAACCGATCAGACGGATCTGTCGCGCCTTTTGTCCACATTGTCAGGCGCACGCGGGCAAGACCTGAGTGAGGAGCTGCGCGCCGCACGGCAGGACCAACTTGATGCAGTTGCGCAAATCCTGCGTGACAAAGGGGCCGAGGTGTCGACCACACTTGCCCAGGGCGTCGGCTTTATCGAGGTGATCCACCATGTTCTGCGACACGACCACGATCTGGTCCTCAAAGCCGCAGACCAGACGCCGTCGTGGAATGTTCTGGGCGGGCCTGACCTGCATCTTCTGCGCAAATGCCCCTGCCCTGTCTGGATTTTGAACAGCGTGGCAGAACCGTCCTCCAACCGGATCATGGCCGCCGTCGATCCCGACCCCGAAGACGCGGCGCGCGATGCGCTCAACAACAAGGTCATGCAACTTGCCACATCGCTGGCTTCGCAGGACGATGCCCGGCTGGACGTCCTGAACGCCTGGTATCTCTATGACGAACACCTGCTGCGCAGCAGCCGCGTGCACACCCCGCCCGAAGAGGTCGAGGCGCTCTTGCACAAGACAAAGCAGGACAGCCACGCACGGCTGACAGCACTCACCGACCAATACGCCGACTTTGCCGATCGGATGCAGGTCATGCACATCAAAGGAGTCGCGGCAGACGTGATCGCGCACCATACCCATGACCAGCGTATCGACACGCTTGTGATGGGCACGCTCGGGCGCACCGGTCTTTCGGGCATGTTCATCGGCAACACCGCCGATACCATTCTCAGCCGCGTCACGTGCTCGGTCCTTGCCGTCAAGCCCGAGGGCTTTATCTCACCTGTGACGATTGAAGAACTGGACAGACCTTGACCGACACGGCCACCGCGACCAAACCGACAGGAAATGGCCTTGTTGGTGTAGTCCCCGTTGGGATCGCCCTTCTTCTCTTTGGATGGTTCCTGAGCCTTGCCCCGGCGATTGCCGACGGGCAAAGCCTGCGCTTTGTATGGGACTGGGTGCCGTCGCTTGGCATCTCGCTGTCCTTTCTGCTGGACGGGCTCAGTCTGACATTTGCGCTGCTGATCTCGGGGATTGGGGCGATGGTCCTGCTCTATTCCAACACATACCTTGCCGGGCACCCCCAATTTGCCCGGTTCGCGCTGTTTCTGACCAGCTTCATGCTGGCCATGCTTGGGCTTGTGCTGGCAGACAACCTGATCGGCCTGTTCGTGTTCTGGGAGTTGACGACGATCACCTCCTATCTGCTCATCGGCTTCGGACACGATACGGAAAAAGGGCGTAGATCAGCCCTGCAGGCCCTTTTTGTGACGGGTGCTGGGGCACTGGCGCTGCTTGCTGGCTTTATCCTGCTTGGCACATCGATGGGCAGCTTCGAGCTATCGGTGATCCTCGCCCAAGCAGACGAATTGAAAGCCCACGCACTCTACCTGCCGATCCTGATCCTGATCCTTGCAGGCACCTTCACCAAGTCCGCCCAGTTCCCGTTTCACTTCTGGCTGCCCAACGCGATGGCTGCGCCCACGCCCGTGTCGGCTTTCCTGCACTCGGCCACAATGGTGAAAGCGGGCGTTTACCTCATGGCACGGCTACACCCCGGCATGTCAGGCACCGATGTGTGGTTCTGGACGCTAACCATCGCCGGGGCGTTCACCGCCGTTTTCGCCAGCGTCCTCGCACTGCGCCAAACCGACCTAAAGCAAGCGCTGGCCTATACCACCCTCATGGCACTTGGCACGCTGACGCTGTTTCTTGGCCAAACCTCCGGCTATGCCATGACGGCCTTTGCCACCTTCCTCATCGTGCACTCGCTCTACAAGGCCTCACTGTTCCTTGTCGTCGGTTGCATCGACCACGCGACCGGCACGCGCGAGGCGGATGTATTGGGCGGTCTGGGCCGCGCCATGCCTGTCACGGCCTTTGCGGCGGGTCTTGCCGCCCTGTCCATGGCCGGATTCCCTCCATTCCTCGGGTTCATCGGCAAAGAGTTGAAATATGCGGGCATCCTTGCCATCGGGTCCGAGCCGTTTCTGTTTGCCTCCGCCCTCCTTCTCGCCAATGCGCTGATGTTTGCAGTCGCAGGCATCGTCGCCCTGCGCCCGTTCTGGCAAAAGACGGGCAAGCCGCTGCCCCGCACCCCGCACGAGGCACCATGGCCCATGCTGCTGGGCCCCGTAGTGCTGGCCGTGCTTGGCGCACTTTTTGGTGTGAACCCGGACCTGTTGCAAGTATCGCTGGTCGATCCCACGGTGAAATCCCTGCTCGGCTCGATTGAGGACGCCAAGGAACTCAAACTGTGGGCCGGGGTGAACATGCCCCTGATCCTCTCCATCGCCACCGTCGCCCTCGGCACCGCACTCTATCTCGGGCACAAACGCCTGCGCTCCGCACTGGGCCGCCTGGTTGAGGCCGCGCCGAATTTCGACCGTGGCTGGGATCGATTCCTGGTAGGGCTCAAGGGTTTTGCCGCCTGGCAAACCCGCATCATCCAACCGGGGGTGCTGCGGCGCTACATATTTGCCACTTTCGCCACAGTCCTGATTGCCGTTGGCGGCACCATGATCGCGCGACAGGCCTGGCCCGCCCTGCCCGATCTCAGCGACGTCACATTCCAGAACATTGCCTTGGTCCTTCTCATCAGCGCGGGCGCCATCCTCACCGCCATCACCAGCTCTCGTGTAGCGGCGATGGCGGCACTTGGGGTTGTCGGCATCGGTGTCGCTATGATCTTCATCGTCTTCAGCGCACCAGACGTCGCCATCACTCAGCTGCTGGTCGAAACGCTGGTCGTGGTCCTTGTGGCCGTGGCTCTGCTACGGCTGCCCGTGCTCGAAAAAGATGGCCCCGACCGGCGGCCGCTCGACGCGATCCTCGCGGGCACGATCGGCCTCTCGGTCACCCTCGTCCTGCTGGCCGTGCTGGAAACCCCGATTGACCTGCGCCTGACTGACTATTTCGAAGCCACCAGTTGGCCCGGAGCTTTCGGACGCAACATCGTCAACGTGATCCTCGTGGACTTCCGCGCCCTCGACACGTTCGGCGAAGTGGCCGTTGTCGTCATCGCCGCCCTGTCCGCCTATGCGCTCTTGCGCACGACACACCCAAGGAAAGACCCATGAACTCGATCATTCTCAGGGTTGGAACCCGCTATCTCTGCGGCATCCTGGTGCTGTTCTCACTCTACATGCTGATCCGCGGGCATAACGAACCGGGTGGCGGCTTTATCGGGGGGCTGATCGGATCGACCGGCTTTGTGCTATTTGCCATCGCCTGTGGCACCGCTGATGCGCGCGCTGCGCTCAAAGTCCTACCCCAGAACATCGCCATGGCGGGCCTCGGCATCGCCCTGCTTGCGGGTATCGCAGCGGCGCTGTTCGGTGACGCACTGTTCACCGGCCAATGGCTCTTCATCAACGAAACGGCAGATAGCAAGGGCATCCCCCTCTCCACCGTGCTGGTCTTTGATATCGGCGTCTATCTCGTCGTGTTTGGCTCCATCCTGTCTATCGTCTTCGCCATGGAAGAGGAAATCTGATGGAGGCCCTTCTTGCCATAACCATCGGCGTTCTGGTGGCGACCTCGGTCTACCTCATGCTGGCGCGCAACGTGCTGCGGTTCATCTTTGGGCTGGTGCTTATCTCGAACGCCGCCAACCTCACCATCTTTGTGTCCGGGCGTCTGACCGCCGGTGCGCCTCCCCTGATCCCCGTGGGTGCGGACGGTCCCGTGGGCGACGTGGCCAACGCCCTGCCCCAGGCCCTCGTGTTGACCGCTATCGTCATCGGCTTCGGCCTTTTTGCCTTTGCCCTTGTGTTGATGTTTCGCGCCTACACGACGCTGGGCACGCTCTATTCCGACGACATGCGGGTCGCTGAGCCGCGCATAGAAGACAGCAGATGACCTGGACACTTGCCACCCCCCTTGTGCTGCCCTTCCTGACGGCGGTGCTGGCCTTCCTGACGCGCTTTGGGCCCGCCGGGCGCTGGATCAGCGTGATGGGCAATACGGTTCTACTGGCGGCCTCCATCCTGCTGATGGTGCGCGTGTTGGGTCAAGGCGTGATCGCCGCGCAAATGGGGGGCTGGGCCGCACCCTTTGGGATCACGCTGGTGGCCGATTACCTGTCGGCGGTGATGGTCGTCATCACGGCGATCACGGCCCTTGCCGTCTCGGTCTATGCGCTCACCGACATCGACGACCGCAAGGAACATCTGGGCTATCACGCGCTCTTTAACATCCTGATTGGCGGCGTGATCGGCGCCTTCCTGACCGGCGACCTCTTCAACCTCTATGTCTGGTTCGAGGTGATGCTGATCTCGTCCTTCGGCCTGCTGGTGCTGGGCGGCAAAAAGGAACAGATCGACGGCGGGATCAAATACGTCACGCTCAACCTGATCTCGACCATCCTGTTCCTGTCTGGCATTGGCCTGCTCTACGGCATGACCGGTACGCTCAACATGGCCGATATCGCCCGCAGCTTGCCGGGCGTCGAAAACCAGGGGCTGGTCACCGTCATCGCAATGATGTTCATGGTCGCCTTCGGGGTCAAAGCGGCGGTGTTCCCCCTCTTCTTTTGGCTGCCCGCGTCCTACCACACGCCCGCATTCTCGGTCTCCGCCGTCTTTGCCGGGCTGCTGACCAAGGTCGGGGTCTACGCCCTCATCCGCATGTTCACGCTGGTCTTTGACGCCGATATCGGCTTCACCCACACCGTCCTTTTGTGGGTCGCGGCCCTCACCATGATCACCGGCGTGCTTGGCGCCGCCGCCCAGAACGACATCCGCAAAATCCTGTCGTTCCACATTGTCAGCCAGATCGGCTACATGATTATGGGCCTCGCCCTCTTTACGCCATTGGCGCTCGCAGGCGCCGTTTTCTACCTCGTCCACCACATCGTGGTCAAAGCCAATCTGTTCCTGATCGCGGGCGTCGCCGAACGCACCGCAGGCTCAACCGACCTGAACAAGATCGGCGGGCTCTACAAATCCGCACCACTCCTCGCCTTCCTCTTCTTCATCCCCGCCTTCTCGCTGGCCGGTTTCCCGCCGCTCTCGGGCTTCTGGGCCAAATATGTCCTTGTCGCCGCAGCGCTCGAAGATCAGGCCTGGATCATCGCCGCCGTCGCTCTGGTTGTCGGCCTGCTCACCATCTTCTCCATGACCAAGATCTGGGCTGAAGCGTTCTGGAAACCTCACCCCAATGGTGCTGAGCCAGCACTGACGGCTCTGACGCCGCACGCCAAGCGGCACCTCCTGCTTCCTATCGCTGGCCTTGCCACCATGACCCTGATCATCGGCTTCTACCCCGACCCCTTCGTGGACTTCGCCAAAGCCGCAGCCGCCCAGCTTCTGGACCCGACGGACTACATGACAACCGTGCTGGGGGATGAGGCATGAACACACTTGTCGCCAACATCTTTTTCGCCGTTGCGTGGATGGTCTTTTTCAACACGTTCAACTGGCTTTCGGTCCTGTCCGGCCTTGCCGTTGGCTACGCTATCCTGTGGCTGATCCAACCGCTCACCGGGGTCAAGTCCACCTATTTCAAGCGCGTGTGGTACTGGACCAAACTCTTGGTGATGTTCAACTATGAACTGATCGTGTCCAGCATCGAAGTGCTGTGGGACATCTTCACCCCCACCCATCGGTCCAACCCCGCAATAGTGGACATGCCACTTGATGTGAAAAGCGACGCTGGCATCCTTTTGGTCACCAATCTCATCTCACTCACCCCCGGCACGCTCAGCATCGATGTGAGCGAAGACCGCAAAACACTTAAGCTGCACGTGATGTTTGCAGATGACCCCGACGCGGTGTGCCGTTCGCTCAAGGACGGCATGGAACGCTGGGTAATCGACGCAGTGGAGGACCCAGAATGAGCAGTCTCATGGACACTGCCCTCACATTGGGCTTTGCGCTTGTTTTCCTTGGGGTTGGCCTGGCCCTGATCCGCCTGGCCAAGGGCCCCACCCTGCCCGACCGCGTTGTGGCACTGGACCAGATGACGGTCTCTATCGTGGCCTTTTGCGGTCTTGCCGCGATCCGCTCGCAGGATGCGGCCTTTCTTGATGTGGCACTTGTGTTGGCGCTGGTGGGCTTTCTGGCCACTGCCGCCCTCGCCCGCTTTGCCGAGCGGGTTGTGATCCGACGCGCGGCTGAACAGGAGGATGACACATGATCGACGCCATTGCCGCGCTTCTTGTTCTTCTAGGCAGCGCCATGACCGTTGCGGCTGGGATTGGTGTTGTACGCCTGCCCGATGTATTCACCCGCATGCATGCAGCGACCAAGGTTGGCACGCTGGGCTCCGGCCTCATTATGGCAGGGACCGCCCTGCATTTCGCTGACCCGGCGATTGTGCTGCGCTGCATCCTTGTCGTCTTGTTCCTGCTGCTCACAGCACCCATCGGAGCGCATATGATCGGTCGCGCATCCCTGCGTCTCGGCATCACACCGTGGAGCCGCGGGCAAAGCGACAAAAGCCCGAACCAAACGATAGATCAGTCATAGTCCTGTCCAAGCATCAGCGCCGACCACGCCCCAACAACCAGATGAAAAACGCCCCACCCACCAGACCGGTCACAATGCCAATGGGTATGTCTTCGGGCGCCATCACGGTCCGTGCCGCAATGTCCGCCCAAAGCAAAAAGATCGCCCCAACCAGGGCCGAGGCCGGCAGAACGCGGATGTAGTCGCCGCCAACAAGCATGCGCACGATATGCGGCACCATAAGACCAACAAACCCAATGATCCCCGAAAACGCAACCATCACACCGGTAATCAGCGCCCCCACGACAAAAACAAACAGCCGAAACCGCGCCACCGGGATCCCAAGGGTCGACGCAGTTTCATCCCCCACCGTCATCGCGTTCAGCGACGCCGCACGGGCCACCAACCATGCCCCACACCCAATCAGGATCACAAGCGGATAGATCAGCTGGCTCCATTGGGCCAGACCCAGACCACCCAGCATCCAAAAGACCACCGTATGCGTGGCCCGTGGATCGCCCAGAAAGATCAGGACATTCGCACCCGCCATCACGATGAACGACACCGCAACACCTGCCAGCACCAACCGATCCGCGCTCGTCGCATCCGCCAGCCGCGACACGCCCAACACAATCCCGGTGGCCATCAGCGCACCCAGAAAGGCTAGAAACGGCACAGTCAAAAGCCCTAGAAATAAACCGGTATGCAGCAGCGCCAGAATAGCGCCAAAGGCCCCACCGGATGAGATGCCCAACAGGTGCGGATCAGCCAGCGGGTTGCGGGTTACGGCCTGCAGACTTGCGCCCACCATCGCCAGCCCTGCCCCCACCATCATCGCCAAAAGCGCGCGGGGAAAGCGGATCTCCCAGACAATCGCCTCACGCCCCTGGCTCCATGTGCTGTCGATCAGGCCCGGCCACAGCTTGTTCAGAAACACACCCCAGACAGTCCCCAGCGGCACCTGCACAGCCCCGACCGAAATCGCAAAAGACAGCGAGACCAACAGCACCAAACCCCCACCGATCCCAAGGACCGGTACAGTGCCAAAACGACGGTTTTGGATGAGCGGACGCGTGGTCTCGCGCACAGATCTAGTCGCCCCAGAACGCGTCAGCGAGGGTTTTGATCGCCTGAATGTTGCGCGGCCCCGGTGTGGCCTCGACATATTCCAACGTGACAAAACGGTCACTCTTGACCGCATCCATGTCGGCAAAGGCCGGGTTGGACATCATGAAGGCACGCTTTTGCTCTGCGGTGACGTCACCATAATTGACGATCATCACAACCTCCGGGTTGCGCTCAACAACCTCTTCCCACGTCACGGTCGCCCAGCTTTTTTCGAAATCGTCCATGATGTTCACACCCCCCGCCGCTTCGATCAGCGCCGTGGGCATCGCATAGCGCCCGGCGGTGAAGGGGGTATCCTCGCCACTGTCATAAACGAAAACGCGCAACGGGTCGCCCGTTTCAAGCCCGGCGGTAAAGTCCGCAAGATCGGCACGATAGCCATCGACCAAGGCGCTCGCCTTGTCCTCGACATCAAAGATGCGGCCAAGGTTCATCAGGTCCGCATACATGTCGTCGATGCTGGCCTTGTCCTTTTGCATGATATGCGTGCAGCTTTCCGTCAGCTCATAGACTTGAATTCCAAAGGGTTCGAGCGTCTCGGGCGTGACCTCGCCACCAACTTTCATGCCATAGTTCCAACCGGCAAAAAAGAAATCGGCGTCGGCACCAACAAGCACTTCCTTCGACGGGTATTTCGACGACAGTTCCGGCAGTTCCTCAACCCCGGCCCGCATTTCTTCGTCCAGCGTCTTCCAGCCCGAGATACCGGTGTATCCCACCATGCGGTCAGCGAGGCCCAGAACCAGCATCATCTCGGTCAGATTCACATCGTTCGAAATGGCGCGTTCCGGCGGTGCATCGAATGTCACCGAACGATTGCAGCTTTGCACCGTCGTTTCGGCCGACGCGAGGCTTGCAGCCAGTGTCAGGCCGATTGAGGCGAAGATCGTGTTTTTCACGGATGTGGTCCCTTGCTCTGAAGATGAAATGTAAGGTGATCAGTGTTGCTCGGGGCAAGCCGCTCGCGTCTTACCTCTACGCGAAACGCGGTCGATACCGCCGCTTCTGATAGCACGTCGCGGGGCGGGCCGAAGCCGATTGGACAACCCGATTGCAAAAGCAATACGTCGTCACAAACGCCCGCTGCCAGGTTCAGATCATGCAGCGATGTCACAATCGTCAGGGGCAGATCGCGGATCAACGCGAGCACTTCAAGTTGATGGCGGATATCCAGGTGATTGGTTGGCTCGTCCAGGATCAGCAGCTGCGGTTCCTGTGCCAGGGCACGCGCCACCATCACCCGCTGCCGCTCCCCGCCCGACAGCGTGCCAAGATGCCGTTGCGCAAGAGCGCCAAGGTCAAGCCGGTCCAACGCCGCCTCGGTCACGCTCTGATCATACGCGCCAGACGATCCGCCCAATCCCCGGCTATGCGGGGTGCGCCCCAGGGCAACGATCTCGCTCACCGTCAACGCAAAGTCGCTGGGCTGTTCCTGCAGCACCGCTGCAACCCGTCGGGCAACCGCACGGGCCGACAGCGCCCAGATGTCATCACCATCAACGCGCACCGTTCCGGTGGCTGGCCGATGAAATCGATAGAGCAGCCGCAACAGCGTCGTCTTCCCCGCGCCATTCGGCCCCACAATGCCCAGCACCCGCCCCGCTTGCAGATCGAAGCTGGTTTTGTGCAATAGCACGTCACCGCTGCGACTGGGCGACCACGACAGGTCCGCCACCGACAGGTGCGTAGCCGTCACGAGGCGCGCGCTTCGGTCGATTCTACGGCCAAGATGGCCGCAGGAACCCGGGCCAATGTGCTCTTGCGCAGCTTGCCCGGACGGTCGACCGACGAACACCAGCCATCATGCAAATAAGCGTATTGCTGGGCGAACAACACAAGGTCCTCAATGTCCGTCTCCGGGTCGATATCGCCAAAAAGGTAAGTCGCCTTTTTGGTGCTGTGATACGCAACCGTGCAAGGGTCATCGCACCCCGCCATACAGGCCACGCCCGAGATTTCGAACGCCTCCGGCACAGCATCTCCAGCGGCGGCAATGGCCTGCCTTAAACGCTCGATCAGTTCATAGCCAGGGCGGCATTCGGTGCCCTTGTGTCGGCAGGATGTGCAGATTGTAATTCGATGTTCCATAAGGCCCTCCGCCTTTGGGGCGGGCGCTGGATACAGAACTGTGCCGTGGCGGGTTGAACCGCTGTGCCATCATAAGCTCCTGACGAGGCGCCCCGCCTCGGTCGAGTTGAAATCCCGACACGCGGATGCGCGTCGGCGATGGCAGGTCTCCTGACTTGCGGGTCACCGCTTCCCCGAACCTTCCCGGACGTTCGTTTGTCCAGTGGTCCCTATCGGGGTCGCTCACCGCTCACAGTTGCGGGGGCAGTCATGGATTTGGCCGGCCTGTCGGCTGTACCTCACCATGTTCCCTTTTCATCTCGCCCGCGAAACGCGGCCAAGAACCATCGCCCGTAACCAAAGTCAATTTCGCACCTTGGTCAATACGAAAAGCGCGCCCAGATCAGAGTGACGTCGTGGCGCCCCGCGTGACCAGCGACAAAAGCGACTGACGGGCCGGGCTGTCCTGGGCCAGCAGGTCAGGCTTTGTCGCGATCAAGGTCACAACCGCCGCCGGCTGGGATTGCAGGTCCAGGACCGGGGCCGCAAGCGCATAGAGGCCCGGAATGAAATCCTGATCCGCTTTCGCCACCCCCTCTTTCCGAACAGTGTCGCGCAGCGTGTCAAACTCGCTCAGCGGCACGTTCGGGGCCTCTTGAGCCACAAGATCACTCAACAATCTGTCGGGCATATGTGCCATGAACACATGACCTGTTGCAGATCGCGTGACCGGCAGGACCGATCCAAGGCCCAGCATCGTCACCAAGGGTGTGCCCGCCTTTTCCCACCGCACAATGGTGGGCCCCAGATTGCCCCAGACCGACAATTGCGCCGTTAACCCGGTCGCCTCAACCAGCTCTGGTAGACCATCAGCCACCTGATTCACGTAATCGATCCGCCCCACTGCGGCCAAGCCGATCTCAGCCGCCCGCTCGCCCAGATCATAGCTTCCGCTGCGCCGGTGCTGCACCATGCCGGTCTCGACAAAGCTGGCCAGATAGCGGTGCACTTTGGCCGCAGGCATATCCACCTCGGCGGCCAGATGCGACAGCGCCATGGGACCTGGATGCCGGGCCAGCGCCGTCAACAGGCGAACCGACACCTCGACTGATTGCACCCCGCGACCGCGGCTTGGGCTTTCGTCATTCATGGTGCCTCCGCAGCTGCGTTCGGATCGTGTCGGGGATTGGAGTCTTCGCAATCGCCCCCGAGGCGTCACGCAAGATGCATACCCGACTTTCATGCCCCTCCGCAACGCGCCGGTCGCCCGCGTCAAAGCGGTAGGTGACGGTAAAGCCAGTCGTTCCCATCCGCGTCACGGCGGCTGTCACATCCAGCACATCACCATAGCTCACGGGCGATACAAACCGCGCGCCCACATCCACCAGCGGGGTCGCGGTCACGCCATGATCGGGCAGGCTGCGCTGATCGAAACCCAGCGCCCGTGTCATCTCGTGAAACACCGAATCCATCCACCGGAAATAGGTCGGATAGAATACGATCCCCGCCGCATCGCAGTCACCCCAATCCACGTGACGCCTTGTTTCAAGGGCCATTTTCGCTCCTCCCAAAATTGCTTGACTTACGTATAACGTAATGCGTTACGTATTAGAAGATATGAGCCGTTTGCTTGGGAGGGCATCAGGTGCAGGTCAACGTGATGGGTGCAGGCCCCGCCGGTCTCTATGCGGCTATCCTGCTGAAACGGGCGCGGCCCGACATCGGCCTGCGCGTGTTCGAACAGAACCCGGCGAATGCGACCTTTGGCTTTGGCGTGGTGTTTTCGGACACGGCCCTCGACTTTTTGCGCACGGACGACCCTGACACGGCGGACCTGATCGAACCGGCCATGACACGCTGGGCCGATATCGTGGTGAACCATGGGGGCGAAAGCATCGCCATTGATGGCGTCGGCTTTGCCGGGATCGGGCGGCTCGAACTGCTGCAACTCTTGCAAAGACGCGCCGCTGATCTGGACATCGACGTGACTTACACGCACCGCGTCGACAGTCTCGACGCCCTGCCGCCCGCAGACCTCGTGGTCGGGGCCGATGGGCTCAACAGCCTTGTCCGCGCCTCGGACCCCGCCGCCTTCGGGCAACAGATCACCGAACTGAACAACCGCTTTGTCTGGTACGGCACCAACCGGTCCTTTGACGCCCTGACGCAAAGCTTTGTCGAGACGCCCCTAGGCCGGATGAACGCGCATCACTACAGCTATGCCCCCGGTCGCGCGACCTTCATCATCGAGATGGACGCCGAAACCTTTGCCCGCACCGGCTTTGCCGACATGGACGAGCCCACGTATCGCGCCACCTGTGAACAGGTCTTTGCCGAGCAATTGCAGGGGGCCGCGCTGATCCCCAACAATTCGGTCTGGCGGCGGTTCCCAAACCTGTTCTGCACCACATGGCACGCAGGCCACCGCGTGCTGGTGGGCGATGCACTGCATACAGCACACTTTTCCATCGGCTCCGGCACAAGGCTCGCGCTTGAAGATGTGATCGCGCTCGTGACCGCACTGCGCGCCGCGGACTGGGACGTGCCCGCCGCCCTGCCCGCCTATCAAGCCGCACGCCAACCCGTGCTGGACAAACTCGTGGGTGCCGCCCGCGCCTCGGCCCAGTGGTACGAGGATTACGCGCGGCACATGGATCTTGCCCCCTGGCCTTTCGCCCTCAGCTATATCCGCCGCGCCGGACGGCTGGATGCCACCCGCCTGCGCCGCATGGCCCCTGCCTTTTCCGCCGAACTCCAGTCTCGCGGCATCGATCTGGAGGCCGCATGACATCGCCTCAG
>JBCDEK010000091.1:0-12338 GCA_039179785.1 Pseudomonadota bacterium
ACAACGTGGTGCAGGAATTCGTGCGCGTGGCCGCGACCAGCGGTGTCGATGTCTTCCGTGTCTTCGACAGCCTGAACTGGGTCGAAAACATGCGCGTCGCCATGGACGCGGTGCAAGAGCAGAACAAGATTTGCGAAGGCACGGTCTGCTACACCGGCGACATCATGGACCCCGACCGGGCCAAGTACGACCTGAAATACTACGTGGATATGGGCAACCAGCTCAAAGACGCGGGCGCCCACATCCTGGGCCTCAAGGACATGGCGGGCCTTCTGAAACCCGCCGCCGCCACCCAACTGATCCGCGCCCTGAAACAAGAGGTGGGCCTGCCCATCCACTTCCACACCCACGACACCGCAGGCTCTGCTGTTGCCACCATCCTTGCCGCCTCAGCGGCAGGCGTGGACGCGGTGGACTGTGCCATGGACGCCCTCTCCGGCAACACGTCCCAAGCGACACTCGGCACTGTAGTGCAAGCCTTGAAAAACACCGACCGCGACACCGGTCTCGACATCGACGCGGTGCGCGACATCTCCGACTACTGGGATGCGGTGCGCGCTCATTACGCCGCGTTCGAGAGCGGGATGCAGGCCCCCAGTTCCGAGGTCTACCTGCACGAAATGCCCGGCGGCCAGTTCACCAATCTCAAAGCGCAGGCGCGCAGCCTCGGCCTTGAAGAGCGCTGGCCCGAAGTGGCCCGCACCTATGCGGATGTGAATCAGATGTTCGGCGACATCGTAAAGGTGACCCCGTCTTCCAAGGTCGTGGGCGACATGGCGCTGATGATGGTGTCGCAGGGGCTCACCCGCGATGAAGTCGAAGACCCCAACAAAGACGTCGCCTTCCCCGACAGCGTCGTCGACATGATGCGCGGCAATCTGGGCCAGCCTCCGGGCGGCTTCCCGAACGGCATCCAGCAAAAGGTACTCAAGGGCGAGGCGCCCAACACCGCCCGCCCCGGCGCAGATGTCCCCCCCGTCGATCTGGAAGACACCCGCAAGGACGTCTCGAAACAGCTTGAAGGCAAGGTCGTCGATGACGAAGACCTGTCGGGTTATCTGATGTATCCCAAGGTGTTCCTCGACTACATGGGCCGCCACCGCACATACGGTCCCGTCCGGGCGTTACCCACGAAAACCTTCTTCTACGGCATGAAACCCGGCGACCAGATCACCGCCGAGATCGACCCCGGCAAGACGCTGGAAATCCGCCTGCAAGCAGTGGGTGAGACCAACGAAGACGGCGAAGTCCGCGTGTTCTTCGAGTTGAACGGCCAACCTCGCACCATCCGCGTGCCCAACCGGCTGGTGAAATCGCAAACCGTGTCGCGCCCCAAGGCCGAGGATGGAAACGCGTCCCACGTCGGTGCCCCCATGCCCGGGGTTGTGGCCAGCGTCGGCGTCACTGCAGGGCAAGAGGTGTGCGAAGGCGACCTTCTGTTGACCATCGAAGCGATGAAAATGGAAACCGGCATCCACGCCGAACGCGACGCGGTGGTCAAAGCCGTGCACGTCGCAGCAGGCGGCCAGATCGACGCCAAGGACCTGCTGGTCGAGCTGGAGTGAGGCCCCCGCTCGCTGCGTGGGGATTGACGGGCACGCCCGTCCCCCTGCCCGGCGGGCATCGCAACACCGTGCTGCGCGTGGGCGATTGCGTTGTAAAAACCACGCGCCGGTCCGAAGCGGCTGTTGCGTGGCTTTTGCCTGTCATCGATCAGCTGGAACAGCACGGGCTGACCGCGCCGCGCCCGATGCCAAGCACCCGTGGTGCTCTGATTGCAGACGGTTGGACCTGCGAACCCTTCGTCGACGGGTCGCCCTGTGATCCGTCACGTTTGAAAAGCCTCTGGCCAGAAGTGGCACGATCGACCCGCGGTATCCCGCAAAGGCCAGGCTTCGCATCGGCCAAGGCGCTGCTGTGCGTCCCGCGTGGCGGCGACATTCACATCCCAGACCTGCCACCCCCGCTGGCACGTGCCATCCGGGCCGCGTGGGATGCGCTAGACCCCACACCGCCCTGCCTCGTACACGGCGACCTTAACGCCTCCAACCTCATCCAGCATGGCGACCGGATCACCCTCATCGACTGGGACGAAGCACGCCTTGACCACCCCGGCTTTGACCGTGCCGCCCTCGGCCTCGGCACCCCCGCCGAACACCACGCCGCGGCCGCCTGGGAAATCGCCTGCTCGTGGCAGATCGAACCCGATCACGCCCGCGCGCGCGCCAAACCGTTCCTTGCGCACCACAGGCGGCTCAGAAAAGCCGCGCGCCCCTCTTGTTGAGCCCCGAAACCTCAAGCAAAAGAGCCCCATGCTTAGCAAAACCCTTGGCGCCAGCCGCTTCCTGATTGTCCTTGCCGTCCTTGGCTCCCTGCTCGCCGCGACGACGTTGCTGGTCTATGGCCTTCTGGAAACCGGTCAATTGATCTGGGCCACCATCGAAAGCGCAGAAGTGTCGCGCAAGGGCGCCAAAGCGCTCGCGCTGGAATTCATCGAAATCGTGGACCTCTTCTTGCTCGGCACCGTGTTCTACATCATCGCGCTGGGACTGTATGAGCTGTTCATCAGCAGCGACGTCAACGTACCGGGATGGCTCACCATCAAGACACTCGACGATCTCAAGAACAAACTGATTGCCGTCGTGATCGTCGTGGTGGGCGTTCTGTTTCTGGGTCAGGTCGTCGGTTGGGACGGGGAAACAGACCTGCTGGGCTACGGCGTGGCCTGTGCCCTTGTGATCGCGGCGCTGACCTATTTCCTGTCGACCAAGACCGGGGCGAAATAGCACCCTGGACCGCAAAAGTCTTTGCAGACTGAAACAATCACCTGCACCGCACTTGCCACCCCCGAGCAACGGGGAAAGGGTGCGCGCTATGACCCCGGTTCCCACCAAACGTGCCACATGGCTGGCTGTTTCGGCCATGTTTGCGCTGAACGGCGCGCTTTACGGGATGTGGGCCTCCCGGATTCCGGCCACCGCACGGGTGCACGCGCTGGACGCGGCCGAGCTTGGACTTCTGCTGCTCCTGCTTGCCGGAGGAGCCATTGCCGCCTTCCCGCTTGCCGGGCGCTTTGCCGACACATTTGGCGCAGCACCGGTCACACGCGCCATCGCCATCGCCTATGTGATCGCCCTGTGCCTTATCGGCCTCGCCCCTACTGTGCTGCTGCTGGCAATCGCGCTTTTTGTGTTCGGGGCGACCCATGGCGCAATGGATGTCGCCATGAACACCTGGGCCGGTGAGGCTGAAGCGCATATCGCCCGGCCCGTCATGTCGTCCTTTCATGCCATGTTCAGCCTGGGTGCCGGGTTGGGGGCCGCTTCAGGCTATGCGGCGGAACGTTATGACATCGGGATCGCCCCGCATTTCATCATCGGCGCAGTGGGAATATTGTGTGTCACCTTCGCCCTTGCGCGTGTGCCCTGGCACTCCCCTAAACAGGTAAAAGTCGACGACACCCCTTTGTTCCCTTTCCCTCGGGGGCCGCTTCTGGCTGTGGGTCTGATCGCATTCTGCTCTTCCATGGGCGAAGGGGCCATGGTCGACTGGAGCGCGCTTTACCTTGTCGATATAGCGCAAGTGGACGCCGCCAGGGCCGCGCTTGGATACACCGTGTTTTCGGTCACCATGGTGATCACGCGGCTGCTGGGCGATCAGGTCACCCACCGGCTTGGCCCCACCGTGACCGCGCGGTTGGCCGGGGCCTTTGCGACCGCTGGCACGCTGTGCGCTGTGATCTTTGCCAGCTACAGCAGCGCCCTTGTCGGTTTTGCGCTCATGGGGATCGGGTATGCGGTGATCATGCCGCTCGCCTTTTCGCGCGCGGCGCAGGACCCCCACCTGCCGCCTGGCACGGCCATCGCCAGCGTCGCCACCCTGGGATATGGCGGTTTGCTGCTTGGCCCCCCGATCATCGGTTTTATCGCCCACGCAACGTCCTTGCGGGCGGGCTTTGGCGTGCTTGCAGCATTGGCCGCCCTGATTGTGATCCTGGCCTACGCGGTGCGCCGCCCCTAGCCCTTGTTGTAGTAGAACACTTCGCGGACGACCTTGCCGTCCTTCCAGGTTTGAAAGGCGACCTGCCGCTGGATGAACCGGTCACCGCCCTTGGGTTCCATATCGAATTCCCACTCGACAGCGGCCTGATCGCCATCCACCGCAACGCGCCCCACCTTGGCGCCATGAAAGGTGACATTGGCAACGAACTGCTCCTCAAAGACGCGGTTGGCGTCCTTGCCGACCCGGTCCTCTACGCCATTCTCGCTCATCACCACATCATCGGCGTAATAGGCCTCAAATGTCTCCAGGATCTCGCCCCGCAACGTGCCGTCAATGACGGCCTGCACATGGTCACGAATAGACATCTCATCTCTCCTTGCTTAACTGTCCTAAAGATAGATGCCCCAACCATCTTGGACATCGCCCATAAACACGCAGCAATGGTGCCAGAATGCACATCCAGTCTTTCAGCATTCTGGTCCCCGACTACGAAAGCGGCATCACGTTTTTCCGCGACTCGCTGGGGTTTGACCTGGTCTACGACATTGATGAGGGCCGCAAACGCTGGGTCGAACTGCGCCCACGCGGCGGGCAAACCTCTGTTATTCTGGCGCGTGCTGATACGCCTCAGCAGGCGGCGGCGATTGGGGCGCAGGGCGGTGGCCGGGTCTGGCTGTTCTTGCATACAGATGATTTTGACGCCGATTACGCGCGCCTGCGCGCGCTGGGTGTCCCGTTCGAAGAGGCGCCCCGCCACGCGCCATATGGCACCGTCGCCGTGTTCCGAGACCCATTTGGGAACCGGTGGGACCTGATCCAACGCAGCACCGCAGACCCGTAGACAGGGTGATCGCCGGTCAGGACCCGACCGTCGTCTGCTGCGCAGGCAGCTTTGCCTTGTCATCTGCCGGAGCCTTCTGGACCGTGGCGATACAGCCAAGCGCAATCGCGCAGACCAAGACCAGCGATTTGATGGCAGACAGGGTAAGCGGCATCTGTGATGTCCTTCGTTGCGGTGTCATGTCAAAACCCAAACCAGTCATACCTGCGCATTGGGAGCCCCTGAAACAGCGCCGATCTAAGCGGGCAAAAAGGCGCTGAATGCACCCGCCGCATACGGCAAGCAACAGCGCATATCCCTTCTACGCGCAGGGTCGAGCTTTCCGTCGCACCCGCCCAATTTTTTGCTCGACTGTCCATTTTCCACTTGCAGGGCAGCATGAGTAACAGTATTTCACGCCTCACCCAAGGAAGCGGGCGTAGCTCAGGGGTAGAGCATAACCTTGCCAAGGTTAGGGTCGGGCGTTCGAATCGCCTCGCCCGCTCCAACATCCTCCCATCGCGGAGTGTAAAAGGACCGTCCTCTGGGCGGTTTTTTTTGTGCATTTACAGGCCGTCGCGGGTTTCAAGAAAACAGACGCAGGATTGTGAAAGATCAACCAAAGGTTAATTGTCTAGCTTTGTTGACAGTTACCAACCTCACAGCGTCCCCCCGAGGCTTGGATAACCGCCGAAGATGTCCAGAAGGTTTTCATGCTGCCTGACCTCCATATGTCGCCCCCGGTGTCCCGCCGAAGCTTTGGCTTCGGACTAGGCGCGACAGCCTTGGCCACTCTTGTCCCCCAAGGCGTCAGGTCAGCGAGTCCCAAGCGCCTTCTGATTGGCGACATCTCTGTGACTGCTCTGTCCGACGGTCACTTTGAACTGCCTCTGGCTGCATTCTCCCCGCAGCCAGAGGCAACTTCACCCTCACCGCAATATGTGGGCGCACATGCCTGGCTGATTGAAACCGGCAACCGGCGGATGCTGGTTGACACCGGTTCAGGCGACACGCTCAAGGGCAAGTATCCGAACACCGGCAAACTGGCGTCGGCCCTGGCGGGCGCGGGCATCGCGCCAGACGAGATCACCGATATCATCATCACGCACATGCACGCCGACCATATCGGCGGCCTGATGCGCACAAATACGGCCCAGTACCCCAACGCCATGCTGCACCTGTGCGAGGTGGAATGGCGCTATTGGGCAGCACCCGAACGCGCCCAACTTGTGGCCCCGGCCCAACGCCCGCTCGCCAATCTGATTGGCGGATTGATGGAGCAGATGGCCTATCGCATCGCGGTTCATCGACCCAATGGCGACATCGGCGCGGGTGTCTGGTTAGAGGCCGCACCGGGTCACACGCCCGGGCACCAGATTGTCCATGTATCCTCGGGTGATCAAAGCCTGCTGCTTCTGGGCGATGTGCTGATCTCCGGGCCGTTGCAATTTGCACAGCCTGACATCCGCTATGTGCTGGACGATGATCCAGATCAGGCGGCACAGACCCGGTCGACCCTGTTTGACCGTATCGCTGCCGACGAGATCGCCTTTGCCGCCACCCATCTGGTGCATGGCGGGGCTCACCGCCTTGATGCACGCACAAGTGGCGGGTACCACGCGGAACAAGTTCACGCGTTTTAAGATCAATTGCGCAGGGTGCAATAATCAGGAAGAAACTGTCAACTCAAGTTGACATATTGATCCCGAAATGACGATAGCGTGGTGCGCGCGCTGAACGACATCCAAGAGGATCTGCTGACCGTGCACTCAGTTTCCACGTTGCCCGCCCCCGCCCCCGACCGGAGCTATGGCGCACTTTACGAGGCGCTCTACGCCAATTTTCCGCAGAAATCGCGCCAGATCGGAACGCCACAATTCTCGATGATCAAGGTCCGCCAGGGTGCCCACGCCACCACCGATCCTGCCGTCCCGCAGATCGTGCTTCGGTCGCTCACCCGCGCCAAGATGCAGCACAACACTGTGGATTGCGGCGAAGGAACCAAGGCGCTGTCCACGGTTCCGGGCAGCTTTTACATCGCGCCTGCGCATACCATCGCAAATTGGGAAAGTGACGGCGCGCACGACATCTCGCTTTTGGCCATCCCGGCCGAATTCACCACCGATCTTCTGCCCGACGAGGCGGTCGACAACCACAGGTCCCCCCTGGACCCAATCCTCAACTCTCAACTGGTTGATCCAACGCTCGACCATCTGATCGAACAGATTTGGCAAACCAGCCTCAAAGATCAAAAAGGCGCGGCACTTCAGATTGACGGCATGCTTTTGACCTTGATGGGGCGCCTGATCAGCCATGCCGAAGAACGCGCCCGCGACCGCAGCACCGTCACGCCCACCAAACCGCTGGAGCCCAAGCGCCTGAAACGCGTCGTCGAATACATCGATGCCCACCTGAGCGACACGATTTCCATGCCGGACCTGGCGCAGGTGGCCTGTTTGTCACAGCACCATTTCGCCCGCGTCTTTCGCGCCGCAACCAGCATGTCGCCCCACGGCTATGTGACCCACCGGCGGATCGAACGGGCCAGGAGCATCCTGCTGTCGACGGACACGCCTTTGGTGCAAGTCGCATTGATGTGCGGCTTTGGCACGCAGGCGCATTTTTCCACTGTCTTCAAGAAGTTGGTGGGCCTGCCCCCCAAGAAATACCGGGCCGAGCGACGCGCTGCGATGTGCCAGAATATCGCGCGCTAAAACACCTTGAAAGTCATGGTGGTCAGCGACCGCTCGATCCTGTCAATGTCCAGCAACTCGTCATTGATGTATTTGCCGACATCGTGACCTTCGGGGATATAGACCTTCATCAACAGATCATAGTCGCCCGACGTGGAATAAAGTTCTGAATGGATTTCGCGCAGCGCGATCTCTTCGGCGACCTTGTAGGTTGAACCGGGGCGACAGCGGATCTGGATAAAGACGCAGGTGGTCATGGCGGGGCCTTTGGCAACTGGGATGCGTGGGTCTGTAGTGACACGTCTGCACAGGTGCCTGCAAGCGTGTCGGCGGCGCTCTTGGCGACCGGGGCTGCCGCCCCTATAGAGGAGCGCGAACGCTCAGGCAGGAGGCGCGTCATGCGCAGCAGCACCCTCACCCGCACCACGGCAGAGACCGATATTTCGGTCTCACTGAACCTCGATGGCACCGGTCAGTATGACAATGACACGGGCGTCGGGTTCTTTGACCACATGCTAGACCAGCTGGCGCGTCACGCGCTGATCGACATGACGGTGCGGTGCAAGGGAGACCTGCATATCGACGATCACCACACGGTCGAGGATGTGGGAATCGCCATCGGTCAGGCGTTGAGCCAAGCTGTTGGAAACAAAAAGGGAATTCAGCGCTACGGATCTTGTTTGCTGCCGATGGACGACGCGCTGGTACGCGCGGCCCTTGATTTGTCGGGGCGGCCCTTTCTGGTCTGGAATGTGGACCTGCCCACGGCCAAAATCGGCAGCTTTGACACCGAATTGGTTCGCGAGTTTTTTCAGGCACTGAGCACCCATGGCGGCATCACATTGCACGTGGATATGCTACACGGGATCAACAGCCACCACATTGCCGAAGCGGCGTTCAAGGCGGTGGCGCGGGCGCTGCGGATCGCGCTCGAGGTGGACGCGCGCGTGGCGGATGCGATCCCGTCGACCAAGGGCAGCCTATGAGCCTGACGGTTCTGATCGACTACGAAAGCGGCAACCTGCATTCGGCGCAAAAAGCCTTTGAACGCATGGCGTTACAGGCCGATGCCGGCACGGTTGTTGTCACCTCGGATGCCGATGTGGTGGCCAAGGCGGACCGGATTGTGCTGCCCGGCGACGGGGCCTTTCCGGCCTGTGCGGCAGCGTTGCGTGGGTCGGGCGTGTTTGAGGCGCTGGTGGAAGCCGTTGAAATCAAAGGCAAACCTTTCCTGGGTATCTGCGTGGGGATGCAGTTGATGGCGTCCTGGGGGCGCGAATACAGCGACACGGCGGGACTTGGCTGGGTCGCGGGTGAGGTGGTGCAAATCACCCCCTCGGACCCCAGCCTGAAGGTGCCGCACATGGGCTGGAACGACTTGCAGATCAACGCGGAACATCCTGTTTTTGAAGGTATTTCCACTGGTGATCATACTTATTTTGTGCACTCCTATCACTTCCAGGTGGCCGACCCGGCCTTGCGGCTGGCGCATGTGGACTACGGTGGCGCAGTGACCGCAGTGGTGGGGCGCGACACGATGTTGGGGATGCAATTTCACCCGGAAAAAAGTCAGGATGTAGGCCTGCACATGATCCGCAACTTCCTGACTTGGGCGCCCTGACAGGCGGTGCGGAGGGCACCTCCGCCTTACGATTGCAATACGCATTTTAGCGCGCCGCCCGCCATCGTCGGGCAGTGTGCCTTTCGCGTGCTTAAAATTATCGAAAGCCACCGCGCGCTGCGCAAGCTCTTGAAGACGTGCACAAACCACAGATGAACTAAGAAACCGTAGCAGCATCGAACAGGCTGTCCCCGCGGGGACAAACACCCCAATCGTAAGGCGGAGGTGCCCTCCGCCTAGCTCCGAGCCCCTTTTTCAGCGATGCCCGAGGTCCCCTGCCGCCGGTCCAGCTCGGCCATCACATCGGCCAAAGTCACGTCCCGCGCGGCCAGCATCACCATCAAATGATACAAGACATCAGCCGCCTCCGAAGCCAGCGCTGCCTTGTCGTCTTTCACCGCTTCGATAATGGCCTCAACCGCCTCTTCGCCGAACTTCTCGGCGCATTTTTCGGGGCCCTTTGCGAGCAGCTTTGCGGTCCAGGAACTCTCAGGATCGGCACCCTTGCGGGCTTCGATGGTGGCGAAAAGGTCATCAAGTGTCATGTCAGCCTCATCGGGATACCGGCGGCGGCCATGTGGGCCTTGGCCTGGGCGATGGTGAAGTCGCCGAAGTGGAAAATGGACGCGGCGAGCACGGCGCTTGCGCCACCTTCGGTCACGCCATCGACCAGGTGATCCAGCGTGCCGACGCCGCCGCTTGCGATCACGGGGATGGGCACCGCATCGGAAATGGCGCGGGTGAGCGGCAGGTTGAAGCCAGCCCGCGTGCCGTCACGGTCCATGGAGGTCAGCAGAATCTCCCCTGCCCCCTTGGCCGCGGCGGTGCGCGCAAATTCCACGGCATCAATGCCCGTGGGCCTGCGGCCCCCGTGGGTGAAGATTTCCCACCGGCCCGGCTCGACCGTCTTGGCGTCGATGGCGCAGACAATGCACTGGCTGCCGAATTGGTCCGCTGCGCGGGTCAGCACATCGGGATCGGCGACCGCGGCGGAGTTGAACGACACCTTGTCGGCGCCTGCCAGCAGCAGCGCCCGCACGTCGGCCACGGTCCGGACCCCACCGCCGACGGTCAGGGGGATGAAACACTGCTCCGCTGTACGCCGCACCAGATCGAACATTGTGCCGCGGTTTTCATGGGTGGCGTGAATGTCGAGAAAACACAGCTCGTCCGCGCCTGCGGCGTCGTAGGCCCGAGCGGCGGCCACCGGGTCGCCCGCATCGACCAGGTCAACGAAATTCACGCCCTTGACCACGCGGCCATCGGCAACATCAAGGCAAGGGATGATGCGGGTTTTCAACATGGGCGTCTCGTAGCGTGGTTTCCCGGGCGGGGAAAGGGGCTCTGCCCCCGGCCTGCGGCCTCCCCCGGAGTTTACCTGGCAAGGTGAAGAAGATTTTCGCCCATCACGGAAAGGTGCATGGCGTACGGTTACGGCTGTGACAGGTTTGGGGCATTACAGAAAGGGAGACGCAAGATGCGGATTATTATGGCTCTGATGATGAGCGTTTTGATGGCGGGGATGGCGATGGCTGGTGACAATGGGATTATCCGCAAGGAATCCGCGAAGGGCGTGGTCGAAACGATGGATGCGTTGCAGACCGCGTTGGAAGGCGCAGGGCTGACCATCTTTGCCCGTGTCGATCACGGCGCAGGCGCGCAGGGTGTGGGCGAGGATATCGGGGCGTCGCAGCTTTTGATCTTTGGCAATCCCAAGCTGGGCACGCAAGCCATGCTGGATGACCGCAGTGCGGCGCTGTTTTTGCCGATGAAAATTGCCGTGTTCGAAGATGAGACCGGCAAGACCATGATCGCCTACGAAGATCCTGCGGCGATGCTGGGCAAGCTGGGCGGCGTGGCTGACGATGCGCCTTATGTCCAGACCATGACCGGGGCGCTTGGCAATTTCACCGACGGGGCTGCGCAATAGGCGCTAGCGTCGGCGCCGCGCGATAAGGTCGCGCAGCAGCCGCACCATCAGAAGCACGAGGATCACCGCCCCCGCGGGGACGGTGATCAGCATCAACCAGCCCATGACACCCATGGCGTAGAGCGTTTCGCCCCAATCGACGCCGCCAATCACGCAGGGGTTAACAAACCCTTCATGCAGCGTGCAGTCGTAGGTGTTGGCAATAAGACTTGCAGCCAGGACGCTGAGGATGGGAGCCCCGCAGATCAGGAGCGCGAGGCACAGAGCGATGTACTGGGTGCGCCGGGTCATGCAAGCGCGGCGAGTGCTGCCTTGAGATCAATGGCGCCATCATAGAGCGCGCGGCCCGAGATAGCGCCGGAGATCACCCCTGTTGCCTTGAGCGCTTTGAGGTCGTCCAGCGACGATACGCCACCGGATGCGATCACGGGGATATCCACGGCCTGAGCGAGCGCCTGGGTCGCCGGGATGTTCGGGCCGCCCATCGCGCCGTCGCGGTTGATGTCGGTATAGATGATCGCCGCCACGCCCGCATCCTCGAAGCTTTTGGCAAGGTCCGTGGCGTCCACATCGGTCTCGGTCGCCCAGCCTTTGGTCGCGACCTTGCCGCCGCGGGCGTCGATGCCAACGGCGACGTGACCGGGAAACGCGCGCGCCGCGTCGCGGACGAGGTCGGGGTTTTCCACGGCCACGGTGCCAAGGATGACACGCTGAAGGCCCTTGGACAGCCACATCTCGATCGTGGCCATGTCGCGAATGCCACCCCCGAGCTGGGTGGGAACGTCGCATTGGGACAGGATCGCCTCAACCGGGGCGGCGTTGATCGGTGCACCGGCGAAGGCGCCGTTTAGGTCGACGAGGTGCAGCCACTGGCACCCGGCGTCGACAAAGGCGCGGGCCTGGGCGGCGGGGTCATCATTGAAGACGGTGGCGCGGTCCATATCCCCGTAGACGAGGCGCACGGCCTGGCCGTCCTTGAGGTCGATGGCGGGGTAAAGGATCATGCGCGCGGCCTTTCACTGTTTGGTCGCGTGGTCGCACGGTGCCGTGAGATTCGCAACGCGACCCAAGGTCATTCTTGCCTTGGCGCGGTGTGATGGCTCAGAGTTCCGGGCATTACGGAGGAGACACTCATGAAACATCTGATTGCAGCCGCATGTCTGGTTGTTGCGGGCGCGGGTGCGGCGATGGCCGACCCGGTGCATGGCACATGGAAAACGGAAACCGGTGAGACGGGCGGCTATCTGCATGTCACCATCGCGGCCTGCGGCG
>JBCDEK010000066.1:0-19128 GCA_039179785.1 Pseudomonadota bacterium
CCCACCCTGCGCTTTGAAAAAGGGCGGGCAGGGGGCCGGTGCTGCGCAGTTTGAGATGTGAAGGATATTTGCTGAGAGGTGCTTGAGGGATCAGCCTGATCCTCAAGTCACCTCGTCAAGGATGAGATGCGATTCCCCGAAGCCTCAAGGACAAGCCGCGCCTGCGCGCGGTGCTGCGCATCCTTGACCCGTCGGAGAATCACGGAAGGTGAGAGATGGAAGCGGATTACGTGATTGTCGGGGCCGGGTCGGCGGGATGTGCTGTGGCCTGCAGGTTGGCGGAGGCTGGAAAGTCGGTGCTGGTGATTGAACACGGCGGCACCGACGCGGGGCCGTTTATTCAGATGCCTGCGGCGTTGTCTTATCCAATGAACATGAAACGCTATGACTGGGGGTATCGGTCCGAACCCGAGCCGCATTTGGGCGGGCGGCGCCTAGCCTGTCCGCGCGGCAAGGTCGTGGGTGGATCATCGTCGATCAATGGCATGGTCTATGTCCGGGGCCACGCCATGGATTATGACCACTGGGCCGAGAGCGGGGCCGATGGCTGGGGCTTTGCGGACGTGCTGCCCTATTTCAAGCGGATGGAGAATTGGGACGGCAACGGCCATGGGGGCGACCCGGCCTGGCGTGGCAAGGACGGGCCGTTGCATGTCACGCGCGGGCCGCGCGACAATCCGCTGTTTGCCGCCTTTGTCGAGGCGGGGCGGCAGGCCGGATATCAGGTCACTGACGACTATAACGGGCACAAGCAGGAAGGCTTTGGCCCGATGGAGCAGACTGTGCACCGCGGGCGGCGCTGGTCTGCGGCGAATGCCTATCTGAAGCCTGCGTTGAAGCGTGACAATTGCGATCTGGTGCGCGGGCTGGTCGAGCGGGTCGTCATCGAAGAGGGGCGCGCCGCGGGGGTGGCCCTGGCCGGCGGCACGGTTGTGCGTGCGCGACAAGAGGTTGTCCTTGCGGCATCGTCCATCAACTCGCCCAAGATCCTGATGCTGTCGGGGATTGGCCCCGGCGCGCATCTGGCAGAGCATGGTATTGATGTCGTGGCAGATCGCCCCGGTGTGGGGGCCAATCTGCAGGACCATCTGGAACTCTATATCCAGATGGCCTCGCGCCAGCCCATTACGCTCTACAAGCACTGGAACCTGCTATCGAAAGCGATGATCGGGGCACAGTGGTTGGTCACGGGCACGGGGCTTGGTGCATCGAACCAGTTTGAAAGCGCTGCGTTCATCCGCAGCCGCGCAGGTATTCCTTATCCTGACATTCAGTATCATTTCCTGCCCATCGCGGTGCGCTATGACGGGCAAGCCGCAGCCGAGGGGCACGGGTTTCAGGCGCATGTGGGGCCCATGCGCTCGCCGTCGCGTGGGGCTGTGACGCTGGCCTCGGCCGACCCCAGGGACGATCCCCTGATCCGCTTCAACTACATGAGCACTGCGCAGGATTGGGAGGAGTTTCGGACCTGCATCCGGCTGACCCGCGAAATCTTTGCCCAGGACGCGTTTGCGCCATTTGTGAAGCACGAGATCCAACCGGGCGCGGATGTGCAATCTGATGATGAACTGGACGGTTTCATTCGCGAACATGCCGAGAGCGCCTATCACCCCTGCGGCACGTGCCGGATGGGCCGTGCGGATGACCCGATGTCTGTGGTTGACCCCGAAGGCCGCGTCATCGGTGTGGGGGCGTTGCGGGTTGTCGACAGTTCGGTCTTTCCGCGCATTACCAATGGCAATCTGAACGGTCCGTCGATCATGACGGGTGAAAAAATGGCCGATCACATTCTGGATCGTCATCTGCCGCTCAGCAATGATGTGCCCTGGATTCATCCTGACTGGGATACGGCGCAGCGTTAACGACGCCCGAAGATAGGGTTTGAAGTCTTAACGCACCCTTGCCACGTTGAGGAGATGTTAAGACTTTGTTCCGCGCTTGTTCTGTGTGTCGTTCCCGCCCTTGGGCTTGGGGACATTTGTGGAAGCGTTCGCGTCATTGATGCCGACACGGTGGATGTCGGGCCTGTGCGCGTGCGCCTGCACGCGATTGATGCGCCCGAGATGGATCAAGGCTGTGAAACGGAACAGGGTCTGCCCTTTGCGTGCGGGGCGTGGGTCACCGAGCAGGTGCGGGCCCGGTTCGGAGGGCGGCATGCGACCTGCACTGCTGTTGATATGGAGCGGCACGGGCGCACTGTGGCCAAGTGCGCGGTGGACGGCACCGATATGGGGGCGGAGATTGTGCGCGCAGGCTGGGCCTTTGCCTATCGGCGCTATGGCATGGACTACGATTTGGAAGAAAAGGCGGCCGATGTGGCGGATCGCGGCTCGCACGGATTTCGGGTGCAATCGCCTGCCCAGTTCCGCCAGACACGGGCCAAGGGACGACTTCCGCTGGACCCATCTTGCCGGATCAAGGGCAACATGTCCAAGAACGGCCGGATTTTCCACGTACCGTGGCAGGCGTTTTATGAGCGTACGGGCATCAACGAAGCGCGAGGCGAGCGGTGGTTTTGTTCGGCTGCAGAGGCCGTGCAGGCCGGGTGGCGGCCAGCGCGTCGGTAAACGCGTGCAAGGCAGATCAAAGTCTGCCTAGTTGACCGTGTAGGGCAGGACGCCCCGTGTATCAGGATCGACCGATAGCTGCCGTTCCAGTGGCGGGACCGAGCGCTGGTGGCAGGTTTTGCGTTCGCAGATGCGGCAGGAAATACCAATGGGTTCAAAGGCTTCGGCTCGGTTGATGTCCATGCCGTCGGCATAGACCAGTTCGTTGGCATGGGTCACTTCGCATCCCAGGGCGATGGCGTAGCGCCGGACAGGGGCACCGAAGCGGCCCCCGGACTTCGAGACATCAAGGGCGAGACTGATGTAGCGGACCCCATCGGGCGTTTCGGCCAATTGGCGCAGGAACTGGCCGGGCTGCTCAAACGCACGGTGCACGTTCCACAAGGGGCAGGCCCCGCCGAACCGCGCAAATTGCAGCCGCGTTGCTGAATGGCGTTTTGTGATGGTGCCCGCCTGATCGACGCGGACAAAAAAGAAGGGCACGCCCTTGGCGCCGGGCCGTTGCAACGTCGACAAGCGATGGCAGACCTGTTCGATCGAGGCGCCAAATCCCGTGGCGAGTTGTTCGAGGTCGTGGCGCGTGTCCTGGGCCGCCTGCAGAAAGCGGGTATAGGGCATCATCGCGGCCCCTGCGAAGTAGTTGGCAAGGCCGATCTTGGCGATGGCGCGGGCCTCTTCCGTTTGGAAGCGTGCGAGATCGAGCGTGGCATCGAGCAGTTTGTTCTGGCGCAGCAGGGCGACCTGCAACAGCATTTGAAAGGTCTGGCTTTCCGGGCTGGCGCGGTTTGACAGGGTCAGCGTCTGGCGGGTGACGTCGTAGTGCCGCAGCGTGTCCGTGTCGGCAAAGAGGACGTCGGTCCCGGCATTGGCCAGTCCCGCGACGGCTGCGACGCGCATGTTGCGGTGGTTGCCGTCGGCGGTGGCGAAACGCTCTGCAGCGCGGTCAACGGCATCGATGTAGTTGTCGCAATAGTGAAAGAAGTCGCGCACCTCTTCCCAGGGGGACGGGTGGGCCCGCGCGTCTTCGCGTCCGAGGGCTTCGTCCAGGGATGCGAGGCGTTCGTGGGTCTGCCGGTAGGCGCGATGCAGGTCCAGAAACGCGTGTGCCAGGGCCGGTGCATTTGAGGCGGCCAGGCGCAGGTCCGCCATGGGCGGCATGCCATTTGAAAAGACCGGATCAGCCAGCGCTTCGCGCATGTCAGAGACCAGTCGTTCGCCATCGCCCGAACTGAGTTCTGTGACATCGAGGCCAAACTCTTGCGCCAGTGCGAGCACCACCGTCGTGCTGACGGGGCGATTGTTGTTTTCCATCTGGTTCAGATAGGGCAGCGACACGCCGAGCTTGGTGGCGAAGTCTTTTTGGGTCAGACCGACGCGCGTGCGTACTTCTCGCAGCTTGGCACCGGCATAGAGTTTGGCTGTGGCCATGATGAGGTATCTTTGCAGTTTTGCAGTTGGGCTAGGCTAGATTTGCAAAGTGATTGGCGCAAGCCCTATGCCAGCCCCAATCGCTGCTCGCGCCGATAGACAGCACCGATGGCGATCAGGGCGCAGATGCCGGTCAGCACCATGATATAAAGGAGTGGGTACGCGCCCGTGTCGGGCGTCAGCAGGACCCCCGCGAGTGCCGACAGTGCCGCGCCGCCGCCAATCATAATGGCCCCGCCCAAGCCCGAGGCCGTGCCTGCCAGATGTGGGCGAACCGACAGCATCCCTGCGGTCGCGTTCGGAATGACGAGCCCATTTCCAAGGCCCACAAAGGTCATCATGCCGAAGAACGAAATCGGTGTGCCCATGCCCATCACAAAAATGGCCAGCGAGATGGCCGTGCCAAAGAGGTTGGCGATGGACCCCCACAGGACCATCCGGTTGACGCCAAAGCGCGTGGCGTATCGCCCGCTCAGGCCGTTGCCCACGAAATAGCCGACCGCCGGGGCACCGAAGTAAAACCCAAGTTCGGCCGGGGACATATCAAAAACCTCTGTGCCCACGAAGGGCGCACCGCCCAGATAGGCAAAGAAAGAGCCCGAGCAGAAGGCCGCTGCCAGCGAGTAGCCCCAAAAACGCGGCGATCGCAGCAGTTCTGGATATTCCCTGAATTGACCGATCAGGGATTTGGAGGACGGCTGTGCCGTTTCTCCCACGTCCTGATTGACCAGCCAGAGCAGCAGGGCCCCGGTGAAAAAGAAGAACCAGAAGACGGATTTCCACCCCAGCATTTCATCCATAAGCCCGCCGAAAAAGGGCGAGATCATCGGAACAACGGCCATGCCCATGGTCACGTAACCGATCATCGAGGCGGAGTGGTCCTGATCGTAAAGATCGCGAATGATCGCGCGGCTGAGCACCATGGCAACGGCGATGACGGCCTGACACATCCGAAAGAACAGAAAAACCTCTGCGTTTGGCGCGTAGATGCAGCCCAGTGTGGCCAGCATGAACAGCCCAATGCCCCACATCAGGACCTTGCGCCGTCCAAGGTTGTCGGACACAGGGCCGATGATCGTTTGCATGACGGCGGATACGGCCAGATACAAGGCGACCGACAATTGCATCAGCCGGTATTCGGTGTCGAAATAGGTGGTCATATTCGGCAAGCTGGGCAGAAACATGTTCATGACCATGGCTGAAACGCCAGCGAGCAGGATCAGCGTCGCGATATGGGGCGGGGTCGTGCGGTCCAGAAAGCGGACCCGGGGTGGCGCTTGCATAGTCGGGAGGTAGGCCCGGGGAAATGAACTGTCCAGTGCAGTGGCGCACGGGTAGCTGTGCTTTGCATATTTGCACTTAGCATCTACATGCGTGAATAGAGTTTGCAAATATTCCGATTGTCGCTTCATCTTTTGAGCTCCAGCCAGATATAAGGCCGGCACACCACCAGCGGAGATCCCGATGAAAGATATCCTGACCGAATTGGAATCCCGGCGTGCAGACGCGCGTTTGGGCGGCGGGCAACGGCGCATCGATGCGCAGCACGGACGCGGCAAGCTGACAGCGCGGGAACGGATTGATCTGCTGCTGGACGAAGGGTCGTTTGAAGAATTCGACATGTTCGTGACGCATCGCTGCACCGACTTCGGGATGGAAGCACAAAAGCCCGCGGGCGACGGGGTTGTCACCGGATGGGGCACCATCAATGGGCGTATGGTCTATGTGTTCAGCCAGGACTTTACGGTCTTTGGCGGGTCGCTGTCGGAAACCCATGCGCAGAAGATCTGCAAGATCATGGACATGGCCATGCAGAACGGGGCGCCCGTGATTGGCATCCACGACTCGGGTGGTGCGCGTATTCAGGAAGGGGTCGCGTCGCTTGCGGGTTATGCAGAGGTGTTCCAGCGCAACATCATGGCGTCGGGCGTGGTGCCGCAGATCAGTGTGATCATGGGGCCGTGTGCAGGCGGGGCGGTGTACTCCCCGGCGATGACTGACTTCATCTTTATGGTCAAAGATACGTCGTACATGTTCGTGACGGGCCCGGATGTGGTCAAGACCGTGACGAACGAGGTGGTGACGGCAGAAGAGTTGGGCGGTGCGTCCACCCACACCAAGAAGTCCAGCGTGGCAGACGGCGCGTTCGAAAATGATGTCGAGGCGCTGGCCGAGGTGCGCCGCCTGGTCGATTTTCTGCCGCTGAGCAACCGCGACAAGCCGCCCGTGCGGCCGTTCTTTGACGAGCCGGGGCGGATTGAGGCGTCGCTGGACACGCTGGTGCCGGACAATCCGAACACGCCCTATGACATGAAGGAATTGATCTGGAAGGTCGCGGATGAGGGCGATTTCTATGAGATTCAGGAGGATTTCGCCAAGAACATCATCACCGGGTTCATCCGCCTTGAGGGGCAGACGGTGGGTGTGGTGGCGAATCAGCCTATGGTGCTGGCGGGGTGTCTGGACATCGATTCCAGCCGCAAGGCGGCGCGTTTCGTGCGCTTTTGCGATGCATTCGAGATTCCGATCCTGACCTTGGTGGATGTGCCCGGATTTCTGCCGGGGACCTCTCAGGAATATGGCGGCGTCATCAAGCACGGGGCGAAACTGCTGTTTGCCTATGGCGAGGCAACAGTGCCAAAGGTGACGGTCATCACCCGCAAGGCCTATGGCGGGGCCTATGACGTGATGGCGTCCAAGCACCTGCGCGGTGATTTCAACTATGCGTGGCCCACAGCCGAGATTGCGGTGATGGGTGCCAAGGGCGCGACCGAGATCATTCACCGCGCCGATCTGGGCGACGCCGACAAGATTGCCGCACACACCAAGGACTATGAGGACCGCTTTGCCAACCCGTTTGTGGCGGCGGAAAAGGGGTTCATCGATGAGGTGATCCAACCCCGATCCACGCGCAAGCGGGTGAGCCGCGCCTTTGCATCGCTGCGGGGCAAGAAGTTGCAGAACCCGTGGAAGAAGCACGACAACATTCCGCTGTGAGACGTCAGGGAACGGATATGCGCACGTGTGGGTTTGCTCCGAAAGGAGCATCACATGACAGCCGATCACGGACGGTCCATCAAGGACGACGACACCTACGAGGCGTTGCGCGACCAGGGCGCTTCGAAGCAGAAGGCGGCGCGTATTGCCAATGCGCAGGCCAGCGACGATCAGAACCCGTCGAAGAAAGGTGGGGGCCAGCCTCCTTACGAGGTGTGGACCAAGGAGGCGCTCTACGAGCGTGCGCAGGAACTGGAGATCGACGGACGATCGGACATGAGCAAGGACGCGTTGATCAAGGCATTGCGCAACACATAAGCCAACGGGGGTTGCAGTGACCCTCTGGAAAAGTCAGGCCTTTGTGGTCCGTCACGCAGACAGCGGCATGTTCGAAGGCGCGGGCTTGCGTCCGTTCTTTGAATACCGTCCGCTTGGCATCGATGCGGCGACGGATGGTGCCTATGGCGCACATGTGATCCGGGCGGTGCCTGGCATGGAGAGCCCCGGAACCTGGCACTCGCATGACCTTAACTTCCAGCTGGTGTATGTCACCCGAGGCTGGGTGGTGTTTGAGTATGAGGGGCAGGGAGAACACGTTTTACGTGCAGGGTCCTGCGTCTTACAACCGCCTCAGATTGTACACCGTGAGGTGAGGCACTCAGACGACCTTGAATTGATCGAAATCACCGCACCTGCGACCTTTACAACGCAGGAAGAAGATGCACCATGAGAGGTGACAGGCAACATACTGTGCCGAATGGAACAGTGCGACGGGTTATCACCGATTGCACAGCAGCCCCGGAGGGAGGAGCCTGGACCCGCATGCGGGCTTGGGCCCGGGGCTGCCTTTCGGTTTTGGCGTTGTCCGCTTTGCCCGTAACTGCGCAAGACGTCCCTTCAGGCCAGTCCGTCACGCTTTCCGAAGTTCTGGTGGATCAGGTCGGCAGCGAGGTGTGGCTGCGGTTTCGATTTGTGGCCCCGGCGATCACGCAGGATGTCGGCACAGTGACCTATGCCGATGCCGAGGATGACTTTCAGGCGCTCTGCGACGAATTTGCGCTGCCCTACATTTCCGATTTCGATCTGGCGGCTGACATTATCATCATCTCGCTCATGGACGCCCCTGTGCCCTTTGGAGCAACCGATCCTGATGCAACCCAGTTTTTCGAAGCGTTTCGGCCCAACGGCGACGGGTGTGAGTGGGAGGCATTCTGATGAACAGGCGGATTTTTGCATATGCGGCATTGAGGCCACAACCCGCGCAACGCTGTGGGGACCCGTATCATTTCGCCACAAAATCTTTTATACGAACGTGGAGGGGTCCCCAAGACCGCCTTACCTCGCAACGGGTGCGCGATTTTGCGTGCTCTGAAGTTGAATACAGGAGAGACAGATGTCGAAGAACATCAAAGTGTTGGGCATGGTTAGCCTCATGGTTCTGGTTGCCGCATGCGGTAACAATCAGGAAGAAGAGTTCGTGGTTGTCGAACCCGAGCCCATCAGCCAAGAGCCTGTCAGCACCGGCAAGTTCAAGTAAGTTTCCAGGGCGGACGTTTAGGCCCGCCCTGACACACCCCCTGACCGCGAGGGGTGGCGCATGCTGAAACATCGCGGTTTTCCGGGTCGTCTGACCGGCACAGATTTCCAATTCACCATTCGCAGGCCGAACCCCAAGGGGGTCACCCCGCTGCAGCGGCGCGAACGTTTTGCGGATCGCAGGCCTGCAGACCGTCGGGCAGATGCGGCGTTTATGGCAGCGCTCTGGCAACAGTTTGGGGCTGAGCCGTTCGAGCGGGGCAATCTGGATGCCGGGCGTTTGTCATGGTTGTTCGGGCGCGAGGTGATTCCCGCAACCGACCCCTTTGACCCCGCCGACTACGAAGCCCTTCTGCGGATTGATGAAAATCTGGCGCGCGCTTCGTTTCCCGAGGCGTTTGAGGACGGTGTCATATGAGCTTGGCGGGGCGCATCGGCGTGTTTCCGCCACTCGATTCTCGTATTTGGCGAAACCCGGCTCATTCTTGCCACCGGGGTCATCTGCGCTTTGTTCCTGCGCGCAAAGCGTGCAAGCGTGATGTGGCGGGGTCGCTTCCCCAGGATAACTGCGGCACCGTGTACCATTTCCGTACCCCTTCCCCTGGTGGGCAGCACATATCGCAGGATATTTTGCTGCCCACCTTTTTTTTGTTGGGAAGACAACGTGTTGCGCCTGATGTTACACTGCGTCACGTAAACGCGTCCGTTTATGACAATAGCTCCCCCTTATTTTTGGACCTTTTGGTTCCTAACTCGATGACAGAGATTGAGAAGGACCAAAGACCATGTCATTTAAACTTGCTTCCGTTGCCCTTGCTGCAACCCTCGGATTGGCCGCCTGCGGCGACACAATTGGTGAACAAGCCCTGTCGGGTGCCGTCGTTGGCGCTGCGGGCACCGCGATCTTTAATGGCGATGTCGGAACCGGAGCCGTTGTCGGCGCGGTGGGCGGCGTCGCCTATTGTCAGATTTCGGATCGCTGCAATTGATCACGGGCGCCGACGCGCCCTGTCGCGCGAGGCCTGGCCATTTGATGCACATACTGCCCCGTCGGGTCGGGAACCAATGATCCGGGTCGGCGTTTGTCCAAAGACATACACGTCGACAAAAGGACCTAGATCATGCGTATCAAATTTTTCGCACTCGCAGCAGCAGCGGCCTTTGGATTGGCCGCGTGTGGTGACACCGTCGGTGAACAAGCCGTCATCGGTGGCGCAGTGGGCGGTGTCGGGACCGCAGCGCTTGGTGGCAACGCGATTGCAGGCGCGGCCGTCGGTGCAGGTGCCAACGTGCTGTATTGCGACCAAAACCCCGGTAGCTGCTAGTTTAGCAGTGTCAGCGCGTTCAAAACGCGCATTCAGATCACACGCGAAACGCCGTCTTGCCTTTGGGCAGGGCGGTGTTTTGCGTTTCAAGACCCAGCATAGTGAGGCCCCATGTTTAATAAAATTCTGATCGCCAACCGGGGCGAGATTGCCTGCCGCGTTATCAAGACTGCGCGCAAGATGGGGATACCGACCGTTGCGATTTATTCGGATGCGGACGCGAAGGCGCTTCATGTCCAGATGGCGGACGAGGCCATCCACATTGGCCCGCCACCTGCCAATCAATCCTACATCGTCATCGACAAGGTGATGGATGCGATCAGGCAGTCTGGTGCCAAGGCGGTTCACCCCGGCTACGGATTCCTGTCAGAAAACGCCAAGTTTGCCGAGGCTTTGGAGCAGGCAGGCGTTGCATTCGTCGGACCGCCCAAAGGTGCGATTGAAAGCATGGGTGACAAGATCACGTCCAAGAAAATCGCGCAGGAGGCCGGGGTCAGCACTGTACCGGGCTATATGGGCTTGATCGATGACGCCGATGAAGCGGTGAAGATTTCGAATGAGATCGGCTATCCCGTGATGCTTAAGGCATCCGCCGGGGGCGGCGGTAAGGGGATGCGCATCGCGTGGAACGATGGAGAGGCGCGCGAGGGGTTCCAGTCGTCCAAGAACGAGGCCGCGAGCAGTTTTGGCGATGACCGCATCTTTATCGAAAAGTTCGTGACGCAACCGCGCCATATCGAGATTCAGGTGTTGTGTGACACACACGGCAACGGCATCTATCTGGGCGAACGCGAGTGTTCGATCCAACGCCGCAATCAAAAGGTGGTCGAAGAGTCACCATCACCTTTCCTTGACGAAGCAACGCGGAAGGCGATGGGCGAACAGGCGGTCGCACTTGCCAAGGCTGTGGGCTACGCCAGCGCTGGGACGGTTGAATTCATCGTTGATGGCGACAAGAACTTCTACTTCCTCGAGATGAACACCCGCTTGCAGGTAGAGCATCCTGTGACGGAGTTGATCACGGGTGTCGATCTGGTGGAACAGATGATCCGCGTCGCAGCGGGCGAAAAACTCTCAATCACACAGGATGATGTGCAGCTCAATGGTTGGGCCATAGAAAACCGGCTTTATGCCGAAGATCCATACAGGGGGTTTCTGCCGTCGATTGGTCGGTTGACCCGCTATCGCCCGCCAACTGAAACCGAAAGCTACAGCCCAGGTGTAACCCCCGAACAGATCGTCGTGCGCAACGATACGGGTGTTTACGAAGGGGGCGAGATCAGCATGTATTATGACCCCATGATCGCCAAGCTGTGCACATGGGGCCCGGACCGCGCAACTGCGATCGAAGCGATGCGCGTGGCGCTCGACAGTTTTGAGGTCGAAGGGATCGGGCATAACCTGCCGTTCCTCTCGGCGGTGATGGATCACCCCAAGTTTATCTCGGGCGACATGACCACCGCCTTTATTGCCGAAGAATACCCCGACGGTTTCGAAGGCGTTGAACTGGGTGAAGCAGACCTGCGCCGGGTGGCGGCTGCCTGTGCTGCGATGCATCGGGTCGCGGAGATTCGGCGCGCCCGCGTGTCAGGTCGGATGGACAATCACGAGCGCAAGGTGGGCACGGACTGGAATGTCACGCTCCAAGGGCAGTCCTATGACGTGGTCATAGACGCCGACCACGATGGTGCAACGGTCTCATTCGATGATGGCACGGCGTTGCGCGTCTCCGGCAACTGGACGCCGGGGGATCAGCTGGCCGAGATGATCGTGGACGGTGCACCGCTTGTACTGAAGGTGGGCAAAGTGTCGGGCGGTTTCCGCATTCGGACCCGTGGCGCAGACCTGAAAGTGCACGTACGTTCACCGCGCCAGGCGGAATTGGCCCGGTTGATGCCCGAAAAGACGCCACCTGATACGTCCAAGATGCTGCTATGCCCAATGCCGGGTCTGGTGGTGAAGATTGACGTGGCCGAAGGCGACGAAGTGCAAGAGGGGCAGGCCCTATGCACCATTGAGGCGATGAAGATGGAGAACATCCTGCGCGCCGAGAAGAAGGGCACCGTCTCCAAAGTCAACGCGGGCCCGGGCGACAGCCTGGCCGTTGACGATGTGATTATGGAATTCGAGTGAGCGCTGCCCGCCATATCGCGGACTGGTTTGCAGCGGTTGACCCGCGCATTTGGCAGGCGGTCATCGCCGGCCTGTTTGTTGCGGTGGGCTGGATTGTCAACGGCAGGCGAAACCGGCGCTCGGCTGCGCGTCTCAGGCGCGAGCAGCGCGATGATGTCCAGCGGGCGCTGGTGGCTGAAATCAAGCACTATCTTGAGGTGCTTGAAGGCGAGGATTTGAACCTGGCCTGGGAAGAGATGCGGGATCGGATCGAGAAGGGCTATGTGCCATTCCTGCCCACGGAAGCCAACAACATGGTGTTCGACTCGGTACTTGAGAACATTCACATCCTGCCCAAAAGCGTGATCGATCCGGTTGTAAAATACTATTCGCAACTCAAGGCGATTGAGTTGCAAATCAAAGACTCTCGGCTGCGCCCGTTCACCGATGGTACAGACAAGGACAGCCGCGACCGCCGCGCGGCAGTATATTTTGACTATCTACAGATGAGGCAGCGCGCGCGTACCTACGGTGTTGCAGCGCTTCAATCCATGGGGGCAACGCCTGGGGTCAATACCCAGGACGTGGGCCGTTCCGGCCAGTGATGGGAGTGGGTTGTTTGGGTGTATCTGACATATCCATCTCCTTTCCTGCTCAATCGTGTGTACCAAAAAGTTACGCATTAAATATAGGTACTTGGGCAACGTCTCACAAGTGGCGCGCTTTGCCTAGCGTGGGATGCTTAAGGCCGCGTGACCACGCCGCTCAGCTGTCATTTGCCCGCCGTTCGCGGATTTCGCGCTGCCGGATCGGCATTTTGTCGATGGTGCGGGTCAGTTCGCGCACGTCCCAAGGAAACGGTTTGCGCAGCTTCACGCCGCCGTCTTTGCCCACAAGCACCAGCATGAAGCCGCGTGGGCGGAACTTCAGACGCAAGGCGCTGTCAATGGACGGGTCCGTATCGGTCAGCACCACCACGTCGCGCTCCGCCAATTCATCCGCACGCGCCTCAAGATACTCCATCTGCAACCCAAAATTCGGATCGTTTGGACTGTCCGCAAAAACGATAATGGGCCTTTTTTCCCAGACAAATTCGCTCAAATCCTGCACATCTGTCGCACTAAAGATAGATGCAGTACGCGGATCGTCACTTTCTGCGGCGACGGCTGAGCCGCCGAAAAGTCCAACCAGAACAATGGGTAAAAGATGTTTCATCGGCCCTCCTGATGACCTCAATGTAGCGGCTTTTTCTGCAATTGCGACGGCTGCTCGCGCCAATTTTAGCTTTAATCGCCCAGCAACCAAGTCTGTGCCACGCCTTAACCATGATCGCCGCGTTTTCGCCCGGCGGCATGTGATCCAGGCAAAGGACCAGAGCGGCATGAAGGTTATCCTGCACATCGGTGCGCATCGCACAGGCACCACCTCGTTTCAGGCGTATATACGCAGAAACGCGGATTTCATGCGGGCGCGACGGATCGGGTTTTGGGGACCGCTGCGCACACGCCAGGGCCTGTTTTCCGGAATACAGCCGACCCTTGGTACTGGACCCAAGGCCGCGGGGCGTGCCCGCGGGCGCGTCCAATTGCAACTGAACAAGTCCGAGCGCAACGGCGTCAAAACCCTTATTGTGTCGGACGAAAATATGTTGGGCACCATGCGCAGCAATATGCGCAATCAGCGGCTATATTGCGATGTGGGCGAGCGCATGGCGCGTTACGCCACTGCATTTGACGGACGTGTCGACACGGTCGTGCTATCGGTCCGCGCCTTGAACCACTACTGGAGTTCGGCCGCCGCGTTTTGTGTGGCGCGCGGGCATAGGGTGCTTGCCCCGGATCAGCTTGTGAAGGTCGCCTTTGGCGCAAGGACCTGGCGGGACGTGATCGCCGACGTGGCCTGTGCGGTGCCGGGCGCCAAGATTGTGGTTGTTCCGTTCGAGCGCACAGCAGGACGGCCCGACGCCATGTTTCGTTCCGTCACCGGCCTTTATGGGCCGCGCAACGCGTCCGAGACATGGCTGAACCGCTCGCCGGATGTGTCGACATTACGTACCATGCTGGCGGAGCGGGGTGACGACCCGGACTTGATCTCAGGCCTCGCGCCACGCTGGACACCCTTTGACCCCGCCGCCGTCGCTGCAATGCGCGAGGCGTATATGGACGACATTCACTGGCTGACCGCTGGTGCAGACGGGCTTGCAACACTGACAGAGGATTTGGGCCAGAGAGGAGTGGGGCAAACCCTGCCGCATGGTTCGCTGACAAGAGGACATTCAGATGACAAAGAAGAAAGACGATTGGCAGAGCCTGGCCGAAGGTGAGCTGCGCGGCCGCCCGGTCGATGATCTGACCTGGAACACGCTCGAAGGGATCGACGTCGCCCCGATCTATACCGACGAGGACCTCGCCGGCGTCGACCATCTGGGCACCATTCCCGGCGAGGCTCCGTTCACCCGCGGGGTGAAGGCAACGATGTACGCCGGGCGCCCTTGGACGATCCGCCAATATGCGGGCTTTTCGACAGCCGAAGAATCAAACGCGTTCTACCGCCGCGCATTGGATGCAGGTCAGCAGGGCGTGTCGGTGGCCTTCGATCTGGCCACCCACCGTGGCTATGACAGCGACCATGAACGCGTGGTGGGCGATGTCGGCAAGGCCGGTGTGGCCATCGACTCCGTCGAGGATATGAAAATCCTGTTTGATGGCATCCCGCTCGACAAAGTATCGGTGTCGATGACCATGAATGGCGCGGTTATTCCAATCCTCGCCAACTTCATCGTCGCGGGCGAGGAGCAGGGCGTGGATCGCTCCGCACTCTCAGGCACCATTCAGAACGACATCCTGAAAGAGTTCATGGTCCGCAATACCTACATATACCCGCCCGAACCCTCGATGCGGATTATCGCGGACATCATCGACTACACGTCGAACGAGATGCCGAAATTCAATTCAATCAGTATCTCAGGCTACCATATGCAAGAGGCGGGCGCGAACCTTGTCCAGGAACTGGCCTTTACCTTGGCCGACGGGCGTGAATACGTACGTGCGGCACTCGCCCGCGGTATGGACGTGGACAAATTCGCGGGACGCCTGTCCTTCTTCTTTGCCATCGGCATGAACTTTTTCATGGAGGCGGCCAAGCTGCGTGCCGCGCGCCTCCTGTGGCATCGCATCATGTCTGAATTCGAGCCGAAGAACCCTAAATCCATGATGCTGCGCACCCATTGCCAGACCAGCGGCGTCAGCCTGCAGGAACAGGACCCCTACAACAATATTGTCCGTACGGCGTTCGAGGCTATGAGCGCCGTTCTGGGCGGCACTCAATCGCTGCACACCAACAGCTTTGACGAAGCCATCGCGCTGCCCACGCAGTTTTCCAGCCGCATCGCCCGCAATACGCAGCTGATCCTGCAAAACGAAACGGGTGTGACCAACGTGGTCGATCCGCTGGCGGGCTCCTACTACGTCGAGAAACTGACCCATGATCTGGCGACCGAAGCCTGGAAACTCATCCAAGAGGTTGAAGAGATGGGCGGCATGACCAAGGCCGTGGCCTCTGGGATGCCCAAGCTACGGATCGAAGAAGCTGCGGCAAAACGCCAGGCCATGATCGACCGCGGTGATGAAGTCATTGTCGGGGTCAACAAGTTCCGGCTCGAAAAAGAGGATGAGATTGACATCCTCGACATCGACAACGCCGCCGTGCGCGACAGTCAGATCGCCCGGCTGGCGCGGATCAGGGCAGAGCGCGACGAAGGGGCCTGTCAGGCTGCACTTGACACACTCAGCGCGGTCGCTGCGTCGGACGGAAATCTATTGGAAGCGGCCGTCGAAGCCGCGCGTGCGCGGGCCACGGTGGGAGAGATCAGCATGGCGATGGAAAAAGAATTCGGGCGCCACAGTGCCGAAGTGAAAACGCTCGCCGGAGTCTACGGCGCGGCCTATGAGGGGGACGAAGGCTTTGCGGCCATCCAGAAATCGGTCGAGGATTTTGCCGAAGCCGAAGGGCGCAGGCCCCGGATGCTGGTGGTCAAGATGGGCCAGGACGGGCACGACCGCGGGGCCAAGGTGATTGCGACCGCCTTTGCCGATATCGGCTTTGACGTGGATGTCGGCCCGCTGTTCCAGACCCCCGCCGAGGCGGCGCAGGATGCGGTCGACAATGACGTGCACGTTGTGGGCATCTCGTCTCAGGCCGCGGGGCACAAGACGCTCGCGCCACAGTTGGTGCAGGCCCTCAAGGACGCGGGTGCCGAGGATATCATTGTCATCTGCGGCGGTGTGATCCCGCAACAAGACTACCAGTTTCTTTATGATGCAGGGGTCAAGGCGATCTTTGGACCGGGCACCAACATTCCCGATGCCGCTCAGCACATCCTGAACATCCTGCGCGAGGGCGAAAAGGCGGCCTAACATCTCGTGCGTGAATAAGACAGCATAAACGAGCGTTGACACTGAAAAAGCGTGCTTTCAGTGCTTTCACGCGCTCGAAAGCTTCAATTCACGCGCGGGCGCTGCAATAACAGCGTCCGAACGTGCGCCTCGTAGTTCGCGGATGCAAGGAGTTGGCAGCACATGATACTCGATCATCTGGTGGTGGGGGGTACAGACCTCGACGTCGCGCGCGCTCATATCGAGGACGCGCTTGGCGTAGGCATGCAACCGGGTGGCGCACACGCAGTGTTCCAGACCCACAACGCACTTCTGGGGCTGGAGGATGGCATCTACCTCGAAGCCATCGCGCCCAACCCGGCGGTGCCTGCACCCACCCGTCCACGCTGGTATGACCTCGATCGCTTCTCTGGTGCACCGCGATTGTCGAATTGGGCCTGTGCGGTTGCCGACATGAATACGGCGCTCGGGGACATGCCATCCGGTGCCGGTGCGCCTGTAGCCGTGAACCGGGGCGCGCTCTCCTGGCGCATGGCGGTGTCCGACGACGGGACAACGCCCTTCGACAACCTGTGGCCGGCATTGATTGAATGGCCTGATGGGGTGCATCCGGTCGGTCAACTGAAGCCCTCTGGTCTGCGACTACGCCGCCTTACGCTGACCCACCCAGAAGGTGAGGCCCTCGCACAGGCCATGGAGCTGCATTTGACGGACGACCGTGTGCGCGTCGAAACCGGACCGGTCGGACTGCACGCCGAGTTCGACACTCCGCACGGTCCGCGCACCCTATGATCGGGCCCGCCGATCCCAAAGACGCGGGCTGGATTGCCCGGCTGTGGAACGATGTGATCGCGCATACGCAGATCACCTTCACAACACGGCGCAAAGCTGTGTCCGAGATCGAGACGCTGATTGCGCAAGGAACAGTGCTGACCTTGCCGGACCAGGGCGGCTTTGCGACCTACGGCCCGTTTCGCGCGGGTCCCGGCTATGCAGCCACAACCGAACATACCATCCATCTTGCGCCAAAGGCCCGCGGTCGGGGGCAGGGCAGGGCGCTTCTCTCTGCGCTCGAAGATCACTTGCACGCCGCGGGCCATCACGTGATGGTCGCGGGTATCAGCAGTGCCAACCCGGGCGCTGTCGCCTTTCACAGGGCGTTGGGGTTTACGCAGGTGGCGCACATGCCAGAAGTGGGCCGCAAGGATGGTGTATGGCTCGATTTGATCCTCATGCAAAAACGCTTGGGTGCGACCGTGAGCGCTAACGCCAAGACGGACGACAGCGTATAAGGTGCACATATGTCTCTCTGGGCTCGCATATCCGACGCATTGTCCGCACTGACCGCAGGCGAAAGCCTCACTCAGGTGTTCGACAAGCTTCGCGCACCACCTGAGCGCAGCGTGGCCTTTGCCATCGCAGTCATCGCGCTGGGCGCAAAGATGGCCAAGGCCGACGGTCAGGTGACCCGTGACGAAGTTACGGCCTTTCGCGAGGTGTTTCACATCGCCGACAAGGACGAGGCCGGTGCCGCTAAAGTATTCAATTTGGCGCGCCAAGATGTCGCCGGGTTCGAGGACTACGCGACCCGCATCCACGCCATGTTCGCCAGCCAGCCCGAGACTCTCACTGACCTGATCGAAGGGCTGTTTCACATTGCCATGGCCGACGGGTTCTACCACCCGAACGAAGACGCATTTCTCGAGGAAGTCGCCCATATCTTCGCGATCTCGGACGCGGATTTCCGCGCTCTGCGCGCCCGCTTTGTACCGGACGCCACTCCCGACCCCTATACCGTGCTGGGCGTCGACCCGGCCCTGCCGCTGGATGACATCCGCGCGGCATGGCGCAAGCTGGTGCGCGAAAATCACCCCGACGCGATGATGGCCCGCGGCGTCCCGGAAGAGGCGGTGCGCCTCGCCGAAAAGCGCATGATAGACATCAACCGCGCATGGGAAGAGATATTGGGCAGCCGCGGCTGATGCGTTTTGCAACTTATAATGTCGAGTGGATGAACAGCCTGTTCGATGAAGATGGGCAGCTTTGGAACGATACTGAATGGTCCGCGCGCCACAACGTCACACGAGCGGCGCAAACGGATGCACTGCACACTGTCTTCCGCGCCCTCGACGCCGACGCTGTCATGGTGATCGAAGCGCCGGATCACCGGCTCGACACCGTCCGCGCCCTGGAACGGTTCGCTGCCTTTGCGGGCCTGCGTGCACGTCGCGCAGTGACCGGGTTCTCAAACGACACGCAGCAGGAAATTGCGCTGCTTTACGATCCCGACACCCTGAGCGTCACGCATGACCCACAGCGCCATCCGAACGCACCGCGCTTCGATGACAGTTTTGACATTGATCTGGATATCGACGCGACCGAAGATCGGGTGGTCTTTTCCAAACCCCCACTGGAGCTTGAGGTGGAAACAGCGCAAGGCACACGCCTGCGCATGATCGGGGCGCATCTGAAATCCAAGGCCCCGCACGGTGCCCGCAACCGCGACGAGGTTATGCGCATCTCCATCGCCAACCGGCGCAAGCAACTGGCGCAGGCGATCTGGCTGCGCGCGCGGATTGACGGCCTGCTGGACGACCAAAACCCCGTCATGCTCCTGGGGGACCTGAATGACGGGCCGGGGCTTGATGAATACGAAAACCTGTTTGGCCGCTCCTCGGTCGAGATCATCTTGGGTGACGGCGCCACCGCGCTATTCGACCCGCACGCCCGCCAGGCCCTGCAACGCCGCATCGGGGCGGCGCCCACCAC
>JBCDEK010000014.1:0-57555 GCA_039179785.1 Pseudomonadota bacterium
CGAAGCCGCCGACGCGAACGCCCCCCGCATCGTGCCCTTTGGCCTCTCGATGCTCGGCCCCGTCCTGCAAAAATTCGGCTCAAAAGAGCAACAGGACCACTGGCTGCCCCGCATCCTCGACGGCACCGACTGGTGGTGCCAGGGCTATTCCGAACCGGGTGCAGGCTCCGACCTCGCCTCGCTCAAAACCAAAGCGGTGCGTGACGGCGACCACTACATCGTTAACGGGCAAAAGACATGGACGACGCTCGGCCAGTTCGCCAACATGATCTTCTGTCTTGTCCGTACGGACCCGGATGCCAAGCAGCAGGAAGGGATCAGCTTCCTCCTGATCGACATGGACACCCCCGGCGTCGAAGTCCGCCCCATCATCCTGCTCGATGGCTGCCACGAGGTGAACGAGGTCTGGTTCACCGACGTGCGGGTCCCCGTCGAAAACCTGGTGGGCGAGGAAAACAAGGGCTGGACCTACGCCAAATACCTGCTCACCCACGAACGCACCGGGCTGGGCGGTGTCGGCTTCTCCCAAGCGGGTCTCAAGACCGTCAAACGCATCGCCAAGGCCGCCAATCACAACGGCAAACCGTTGATCGAAAACCCTCACTTCGCCGCCCGTGTGGCACAGGTTGAGATTGACCTGCACGCCATGGCCACCACCAACCTGCGCATCATCTCGCAAGCCGCAGCGGGCGAGGCACCAGGGCTTGAGGCCTCCATGCTCAAGGTCAAAGGGTCTATTATCCGACAGGAAATCAATGACTTGGCGCGCCGCGCCGTCGGCCCCTACGCCATGCCCTTCGCATCCGAAGCCGTCGAAGGGGCAAACGACCGCATCCCCGACCCGCTCGACGCAGGGCCGGTCGCCGGTCAGTATTTCAACAACCGCAAGCTCTCGATCTTCGGCGGCTCCAACGAAATCCAGCGCGGCATCATCGCCAAGGTCACCATGAGCGGAGGCGGCCAATGAACTTCAACCTGACCGAAGAACGGCAAATGCTGCAGGATACGCTGCGGCGCTATCTGCGGGAACAATACGGCACCGCACGGCGCAATGATATACTCGCCTCAGAAACCGGCTTCTCGCCCGACATCTGGACCGAACTGGCAGAGCTCGGCGTTCTCGGCGCACTCTTCACCGAAGATCAGGGCGGCTTCGGCGGCGCAGGCTTCGACATCGCCGTGGTGTTCGAGGAACTGGGCCGCGCAGGCGTGGTTGAACCCGTCCTCGACAGCGCACTCCTCGGCGGTCGCCTCCTCGCCGCAGCGGGGGGCAAGACGGAATTGGTGGAACAAGTCATCGGCGGTGCCTTGCACCTCGCCGTGGCCCATGGCGAACCTGACAGCCGCTATGACCTCGACCACGTCAGCACCACTGCATCCGACAACAAACTCACAGGCCGCAAAGCGGTCGTGATGAACGCCGAAGCCGCCGACCACCTGATCGTCTCGGCCAAGGACGGCGACGGCATCGCACTCTACCTCGTGGACAAGGGCGCGACGGGTCTCGATATTCAGGGCTATCCTCTCCTCGCCGGAGGCCGCGCCGCCGAAGTGACGCTCGACAACACCCCCGGCGAACCGCTCGGCCTCACTCTCACAGACTACGAGGCCGCCAACCGCCTCGCCCTCATCGCCCAATGTGCCGAAGCGCTGGGTGCCATGGAAACCGCCACAGCACTGACCAAAGACTACCTGATGACGCGCAAGCAATTCGGACGGCCCATCGGCACCTTTCAGGCGCTCGCCCACCGCATGTCTGACCTGCTGATCGAGCTGGAACAGGCCCGCTCCGCCGTCATCAACGCTGCCGGTTACATCGACGATCCGCGCGCCGACATGCACCTCTCGGCCCCCAAAAACCTCATCGGCCGCATCGGTCGCCTCGTGGCCGAAGAAGCCATTCAGATGCATGGCGGCATTGCCATGACGCAGGAATACGAGCTTGCGCACATCGCCAAGCGCATCGTCATGGCTGATCACCGCTTCGGCGATACGGATTATCACTTGGAGCGTTTCATTGCCCTCTCTGCCGCCTGACGGTCCCGGCATTATCCGGGACGAGACGGGTGCGCAAACGCTGCTCGGCTATGTCGTGGACATCCGGGAGGCGGACGGCGTGTCGCGCTGCTGGCTCGACATCGGCGCGCAGCACGGCAACCGCCACGGCGGCCTGCACGGCGGCATCATGTCAGCCATGCTCGACAACGCCATGGGCTTTGCAGCTGCGCGCATCGGCAATGACGATGGCAGCACAAAGGTGGCGACGCTCACCATGACCACCAATTACCTGGCCCCCGCCAGCACCGGGGTGGTCGTTGCCACAGGCGAAGTGGTGGGCGGAGGGCGCAGCACCATCTTCACCGAAGGCCGCCTCGAAGACGAAAACGGCACCGTCCTCGCCACCTCCACGGGTGTCTACAAACGGGTCAAGGGTGCCTAGCGTCTACGACCTCCTCGCCCATCAGGTCGCAACCCGGCCCGATGCGCTGGCCCTGGAAGATGTGACAGGCGCGCGCCTGCCCTACGCAGACCTGAGCGCCGCAGCCGATGAGATCGCCTGGGTGCTCAGAGGCAAAGGCATCGCCCAAGGCGACCGCGTGATGATCGTCTCCGAAAACTGCGCCGCCAAGGTCGCGGCCCTTTTCGCCACATGGGCCTTGGGGGCCATCGCCGTCCCCATCAACGCCCGCCAAACCGCCGCCGAAATCGCCCGCGTAGACGCCCATGCAGAGCCCAAAGCAGTGTTCTTCACTACACAGATCTCGCCAGACGCCCAAAAGCACCACATCACCGCACAGAAAAAAATCGCAGATATAGACGCCAGCACCATATCCGGCACTTGGGGCCAACTGACCCTACACTGTCCCCGCGGGGACAGTTTTCCCGGAGACGCCGACGTCGCCGTCCTCCTCTACACCACCGGAACCACGGGTGACCCCAAAGGCGTCATGCTCACGCACGACAACGTCCGCTTCGGCGGCAAAACCAGCGCGGAACTCCGCGGGATGCACCACGACGACCTCATCTACGGCGTCCTGCCCACCACCCACGTCTTCGGCCTCTGCTCAGTTGTCGTCGCGGCCATCCACGCTGGTGCCCCCGTCCGCCTGGTCCCTCGCTTCGTTGTGGCAGACGTCTTTGATGCCCTGCGCGACGGCATCACCCTCTTCTCTGCCGTCCCGCAAATGCACGCGCTGCTCATGGCCCACGCCAAGGCACTGGGCGAAACCGCACTCGGCTCCAAAACCCTCCGCTACGTCTCCTCCGGTGCTGCTCCGCTTGACCCCACTTGGAAGCGTGAGGCCGAGGCGTTCTATGGCGTGGCGATCCAGAACGGGTATGGCATGACCGAGAGCACGGCAGGGACGGCAGCCACACGGAGCCGTATGGGTGATCCTGATACGTCGGTGGGACCAGCTTTGCCGGGGATCGAGATCGCGATAGATGAAAGCGTACCCGGAGGCGAGGTGCTGACCCGTGGACCGCATGTGATGAAGGGGTATTTTCGCGACCCCGAAGAGACGGCGAAGGTGCTGAGTGAGGACGGCTGGCTGCGGACCGGCGACCTTGGGGAGATCGACGGGGACGGTAAGCTGCACATTCTCGGACGAGCCAAGGAGTTGATTATCCACGGCGGGTTCAACGTCTTTCCACCCGAGGTGGAGGCGGCTTTGAATGACCATCCGGAGGTCGTTCAGGCCGCCGTGGTCGGGCGGGCGAAGGATGGTGATGAGGAGGTGCTGGCCTTCGTGCAAGTTCCAGACGGTAGCGTATTGACGGAAAATGTGTTGCGCGAATTTGTGAGAGACAGGTTGGCAGGGTACAAACGACCCGCGCGCTATGTGCTGGCGTCACAGCTGCCTGCGGCGCCTACGGGCAAGATCCTCAAGCACAAGTTGATCGAGACGTTTGCGGACCAGTTGACCTGACGGGTGCCGGTTTCTGATCCGTTCTTTTTGTAAGAAAGCGGTTACGTCCAAACACCTTCTGCCGCGGCCCGGATATTCCGGATGTTGTCGCCATAGGGGGCCGGGTTATCCACTGATCCGCCGCGGAACACGGCGGAGCCTGCGACCAGCACGTCGGCCCCGGCCTTGGCCACCAGCGGGGCCGTGGTCGGGTCCACGCCGCCGTCGATTTCAATGTGGATGGGGCGGTCGCCGATCATGGACCGGAGCGCGGTGATCTTGGTGCTCATGTCGATGAATTTCTGACCGCCGAACCCGGGGTTCACGGTCATCACACAGATCAGGTCCACCATGTCTATCAGCTCTTCGACCGCTGAGGCCGGGGTGCCGGGGTTGAGGGCGACACCGGCTTTCATGCCTGCGCCGCGGATGGCTTGCAGGGTGCGGTGGATGTGGGGGCCAGCCTCAACATGCGCTGTCAGCATATCGGCGCCTGCGCTGGCGAAGGCGTCGATGTAAGGATCGACGGGCGCGATCATCAGGTGGACGTCCATCACGCCCTTGATATGCGGGCGGATGGCCGCGCAGGTGGCGGGGCCGAAGGTGATGTTGGGCACGAAATGTCCGTCCATGACGTCGACGTGAATCCAGTCCGCACCCTGCGCTTCTACGGCGGCGCATTCCGCACCGAAATTGGCAAAGTCGGCGGCGAGGATGGAGGGGGCGATCTTGATCGAGCGGTCGAAGGGCATGGCGCTGTCCTTTGGCTGGTGTTGCGCCTCTATACTATCTGATTGTGCAGGCTGAAAGGGCGGTTGCCTCCGGCGGGCATACTTGGAGAACAATGAAGATATGGCGTTGAGCACCAGACTTTTGTCGAATTCTGAGGGGCGTACATCATAATTAGTTTGACTATCAAATTAAAAGGCGCGACTGTGGGCGACAGGGAGGAAACTGATGTATCTCGGACTTGATCTGGGCACGTCGGGTGTCAAGGCGTTGCTGGTCGATGGGGACGGGCGCGCGGTTGGCAGCGCGGATGCCACATATGATGTGTCGCACCCGGCGGCTGGGTGGAGCGAGCAGGACCCGGGCGATTGGGTGACCGGTATCACGGCTGCGCTGGGTGCGTTGCGTGATGCCCACCCTGCGGCATTTGGCGCGGTGCGGGCGATGTCATTTTCCGGGCACATGCACGGGGCTGTGCTGGTCGGTGCGTATGGTGCGGTGCTGCGGCCCTGTATCCTGTGGAATGATACGCGCAGCCATGTTGAGGCCGCAGCCATGGATGCCGATCCTATTGCGCGCAGGGTCAGTGGCAATATCGTGTTTCCGGGGTTTACCGCGCCCAAGCTGGCCTGGGTGGCGGCGAACGAACCAGATGTGTTTGCGCGTGTGGCTCGGGTCATGTTGCCCAAGGATTATCTGCTGTGGTGGCTGACGGGTCGGTGCGCGACCGAGATGTCGGACGCGGCGGGGACGGCGTGGCTGGATGTGGGTGCGCGGGTCTGGTCTGACGCGTTGCTGGCTTTGGGGGGGATGCGCCGGGATCAGATGCCGGATCTGTTGGAAGGGACAGATGTGGTGGGCGAGGTGCAGGCGGCGCGATCCGATCTGGGCCTGCCTGCGGGCTGCAAGGTTGTGGCCGGGGGCGCAGACAATGCGGTTGCGGCCTGCGGAGTGGGCGCGTTGGGCGAGGGCGAAGGGTTTGTATCGCTGGGCACCTCAGGCGTAGTGCTCGCAGGGCGCGGCAGCTATGCGCCGGACGCCGACAGTGCAGTGCATACGTTTTGCCATGCGGTGCCGGGGCGGTGGTATCAGATGGGGGTTGTTCTGGCCGCGACCGATTGCATGAACTGGTTGAGCCGGGTGACCGGGCAAAGCGCGGGTGATCTTTCCGCTGCCTTGGGCGACGATCTGGCCGCGCCAGGGGGTGTGAAATTCTACCCCTACCTCTCGGGCGAACGCACACCGCACAATGATGCGCAGGTGCGCGGCGGGTTCATCGGCCTTGATGTTGCCAGCGGGCCGGAGGCGCTGACCCATGCGGTCATGGCTGGCGTGAGTTTTGCGTTGCGCGACAGCTTCGAGGCGTTGAAGGGCACGGGAGCGCATTTGCCCTCGGCCCTTGCTATTGGGGGCGGCAGCCGGTCGGATTACTGGACGCGCATGCTGGCCACTGTGTTGAACATCCCGCTGGAGCGGCCGGACGAAGGCGCCTTTGGGGCTGCGTTGGGGGCTGCCCGGATTGCGATGTGCGGTGACACTGGCGCGGACCCGGCGGAGATGATGACCAAGCCACCCATAGCGGACGTGATCGACCCGCAGGCGGACCTGGTTGCCGCCTATGATGATGCTTATGCTGGGTTCTCCGGCGCTTATTCCAAACTGAAAGCCATGCCATGACCACTGGATTTTTCGACGCCGTTCCTCCTGCCACCTTTGAAGGGCCAGACAGCACCAACCCGGTGGCGTTCCGCCATTACAATCCGGACGAGGTGGTGATGGGCAAGCGGATGGAGGATCATCTGCGCTTTGCAGTCGCGTACTGGCATTCGTTCGCTTGGGAGGGGGGCGATCCCTTTGGTGGGCAGACATTCATTCGCCCGTGGCATCCGCAGGACGATATGGGTCGGGCGAAAATGAAGGCCGATGTGGCGTTCGAGATGTTTGCGCGGTTGGGTGTGCCGTTTTTCTGTTGGCATGACGCGGATATTCGGCCCGAGGGGGCGACGTTCTCTGAAAGTTTGGACCGTCTGAACGAGATCACAGACTACTTTGGGCCAAAGATGGAAGAGACCGGGTTGGGCTGTCTGTGGGGCACGGCCAATATGTTCAGCCATCGCCGCTGGATGGCGGGGGCGTCGACCAACCCGGATCCGGATGTGTTCGCCTATGCCGCGGCGACCGTGAAGGGCTGCATGGACGCGACGCTGAAGCTCGGGGGGCAGAACTATGTGCTTTGGGGCGGGCGCGAGGGGTATGAGACCTTGCTCAACACTGACATGGGGCAGGAGTTGGACCACATGGGGCGTTTCCTGTCCATGGTGGTCGAGTACAAGCACAAGATTGGCTTCAAGGGGCAGATCCTGGTGGAGCCGAAGCCACAGGAGCCGTCAAAGCATCAGTATGATTTTGATGCGGCAACGTGCATTGGGTTTTTGCGGAAATACGGGCTTGAGGATGAGGTGAAGCTGAACCTTGAGCAGGGCCATGCGATTTTGGCCGGGCATTCGTTCGAGCATGAGATTGCGGTGGCGGCGAGCGAGGGGCTACTGGGGTCGATTGACATGAACCGGAACGACTATCAGTCAGGTTGGGACACCGATCAGTTTCCGAACAATGTGCCTGAGGTGGCGTTGGTTTATTATCATATTCTGAAGGCTGGGGGGCTGGGTCTGGGTGGTACGAATTTTGATGCCAAGCTGCGGCGGCAGAGCCTGGATGCCGAGGATTTGATTGCGGCGCATGTGGGCGCCATGGACATTTGCGCGCGCGGGCTGAAAGCTGCGGCGGCGATGATTGAGGATGGCGGTTTGGAAGACGCTTTGACGTCCCGGTATGCGGGGTGGGAGACGGATGAGGCGCAGGCGATGCTGGGCAGCGATCTGGCGTCGATTTCGGAGCGTGTGATGGCCGAGGGGATCGAGCCGCAGCCACATTCGGGGCGGCAGGAGATTTTGGAGAACTATGTTTCGCGTTTCGTGTAAAGCGCTTGTTCTTGCGGTGATGGCGGCGCCGGTTTGGGCTGCCGATCTGCCGTTTGAAGAGCCGGTGTTTCCGGAAGTTGCTTCTGCCCAGGTCGAGCTGGGCCGCTTGTTGTTTTATGATCCGATCCTGTCGGGGTCGAAGACGGTCAGCTGTGCGACGTGCCACCATCCGAAGTTTGCGACCGGCGACGGAGTGTCGCTGGGTTTGGGCGACGGGGCGCATGGGTTGGGACCGCAACGGGTGGCTGATCCAGAGAACCTGCCGGAACAGCGCATTCCGCGGAACGCGCCGCCGCTTTTCAACCTTGGGGCGACAGAATTCACAGTCTTCTTCCACGATGGCCGGTTGGAAGAGGATGCAAGCCGACCCTCCGGCATCCGCACCCCGTTGGGGTCGGAGATGGAGATGGGCTTTGCCTCTGCCCTGTCGGCGCAATCCATGTTCCCGGTGCTGTCGGCGGACGAAATGGCCGGCCACTACAGCGAAAACGAGATTTCACAGGCGGTGCGACAGGGGCTGATCACCGGGCCGGATGGCGCGTGGGATCAGCTGTCGCAACGGATCGAGGCGATCCCGGCTTATCGCGACATGTTCAACGATGTGATCGGCGACGCGCCCATCCACTTCACCGATATATCGGATGCGGTTGCGGCTTTCCTTGATTTCGAATGGCGCGGCGTGGCCAGCCCTTTTGATCTTTACCTGCGCAATGGGACCGAGATGGAGCCCGCAGCCATGCGCGGGATGAGTCTGTTCTATAGTAAGGCGCAATGCGCTGACTGCCACTCCGGGCGCTTCCAGACAGACCACGATTTCCACGCCATTGCCATGCCGCAGATCGGGCCAGGCAAGGCAGCCCGATTTGAAAGCCACGCACAGGACACCGGGCGCATGCGTGTGACGGGCGACCCGGAAGATGCCTATGCTTTCCGCACGCCGCCCCTGCGCAACGTGGCGCAGACCGCGCCTTACGGACACAGCGGGGCGTACGCGACGCTGGAAGGCGTTGTGCGCCACCATCTTGATCCCGTGGCCAGCCTGCGCAGCTACGACATCGACCAAGCGATCATGCCGGGCTTCGATGCAGACGACATGCGGGTGCTGTCTGACGCGGTTGAAATGGACGCCATCGCGGCTGCAAACGATCTGGCCCCAATCGGCCTGACCGACGCAGAGGTAAACGACATCCTCGCGTTTCTGAATGCCCTGACCGACCCGCAAAGCATCCGCGGTGCGTTGGGCATTCCCGCATCGGTCCCCAGCGGGCTTCCGGTCGATCAGTGACCGCCCCGCATGTTTCTTCTGACCAAAAATACGACGGGGTGAGGCCGCAGGCCGAGGGGCAGCGCCCCTAACGCGACAGTTCAAGCCGTGTGTTCACGCCGACCTCTTGCCAGTCGCCCCATCCGACGTGCGGCCAGCGCACACGTATGCGAACCGTGTCCGCATCGCCCAATCCAAAGTGTTGTGGTCCTGCGACCCCTCCCGCATGCCCCCCGCCAACGACAAGCTCGCGCGTCTGTACAGCAGTGCCGTCATCCACTTCGATCCAGGCACCGATCGCCTGCGTGTTCGCACCTGTCTGCACCACGGACACAGAGAGCCAGTTGCCTGTCTCTGCCGTCACATTCTGCCAGACTTCCAGCGGCGCGCGCCGGTTGACAACCGCCAGATCAAGCCGCCCGTCGCCGTCGAAATCCACCAACGCCGCCCCGCGCCCACGGTGCATCGATGCGACACCGGCGGCGTCACCCACCTCGACAAATGTCCCGTCCTGCTGACCCATCAGCAGGTTGTTCGGGTCCTCCATCGCGTTGCCCGGCATCTGCTGCACATTGCCCTTAGCGATGAAGGCATCGTCCCACCCGTCATTGTTCACATCACCAAAGGCGATGTGCCAGCCGGTCGAGGGTCGCCCGTCACCGCCCACATAGGGACGCTGCGCGGTCGTGCCCATGGCAAAGGGGACATCAGCAAAGCCCGGACCATCCCCCACCTGTTTCATCAAGCGCTGGTCGCCCATGGATGACAGGTACACTTCGTCCCGGCCGTCGCGGTCCAGGTCACGCGCCGCAATGCCCATGCCCCAAAGCTGGTGCCGGGCCCAGCCCTCCGCCTCTGTGTAAGGGCGGGGGGTGGGTTCCATCGCCCATAGCTGCTCTTGCCCGTCGCGCACGTAGTAGTGGCGGTCGTTCGAAACACGCAAATCCGCAGGTCCTGTGCGGGACCAGTCCGTGAACAGCATGGACAGGGCGCAATGGCCGGGCGCGAGGTCAGTCACGGCATAGGTTGCTCCCTTGGGCCGCCACATGTGGTTGACGTCACACGCTTCGAACGGGCCCTCGGGATCGTTGCGGTCCACGTAGTGACCAAAGGCCATGGTGGGCGCGGATTGTCCTGCTTCCCATGTCGCGGAAAAGGCTGTGCTCCACTTATCTTCAAAGCGAAATGGCATCGGTTCGAAACTGCAATCGCCCCGGCCGCGCAAGACCGCATCCGGCCCTACCCGCAGCATGACCAGATCCAGGTGTCCGTCATTGTCGATATCCAGCGGGTAAGCTCCGGTTGTGCCGGACATGCCCAGCGCCGGGTCCGGGACGGTTTCAAAGGCGATCGTGCCCTCGGATACATTCTTCAAAAGCAACGGCTGATTGCTGCCACCGGCTGCCACGAGGTCCGGCTTGTTGTCACCATTGCAGTCCAGGATGGCCAGCCCGCCACCGACGAAATGCTCCCATCCGCCATCATAGACGTGGTGCGGAATGTTGACCGGAACAAAGGCAGGCGTACCAGCGCCCACGGGTGCTGCACCGAGGAGCGCAGCGACGAGGCCCCGCCCCATGTCAGATTTTTGAAAAAATCTGCCGCGCCTACGCATCTTCCAGTGCCTCCACCGCGGTGTCCTGCACAAATTCCAGCGCATAGGCCGCCGCTCCGCGCGCCCACATCAGGTTGTCCCATTTGTGCACCACGACCTCGGGGGCTGGCTTGTCGATTTCCACGATGCTCTTGCGCATTTCCTCGATTACCGTGTCGGCATAGAGGTGGTCGAATTGCATCTGTTCCCCAGCGAGGATCACAAGTTCCGGATCAAAAATGTTGACGAGGTTCGCAAGGCCCATGGCAAACATCTTGCCCGCCCGGTCAACTACGGTGCGCGCTGTGGGGTCACCACTTTTGGCCGCTGTCAGCACGGTGGCCACGGCCTGGTGCGTCGGTGTGGTCAGGCTCATGCCCCCGACGCTCGACGCCTCGCGCACCAGCGCGTAGTCGGCCACATAGGCTTCGAGGCAGCCGCGTTGCCCGCAGCGGCACAGCGCACCATCAAGATGCACCTTGGTGTGGCCAAACTCGGCCCCGCACCCACGAGTGCCACGGTAGAGCTGTCCACCCAGGACCATCCCCATTCCCACACCGCTTTCGATGGTGATGACAATGAAATCAGAATGATCTTTGCCCAGGCCAAAGGTCAGTTCCGCCATCGCCACCAGATTTGCATCGTTGTCGAGATAGACTGCAATGCCCAGGGCCTCGCGCAGGATGTCCCCGAAACAGACGTTGCGCTGATCCAGCGAAGGCGACCAGTAGACCAGCCCGTGATCGGCATCGACCACACCGGCAAGGCCCACCCCCGCCGCCGAGATGTTGGACAGGCTGTGGCCTGCTTTGGCCGCCAGGTCTGACAGGCCGTCGCGGATGTGAAGCGCAAGATCTTCGGGCGCAAGCCGACCCGCGGGCAGGGGGCATTCGTGGTCGGTGACATCGACCCCGTCGAAATCCATCAGCACGAAGGAGATCGACGCGCCCGAGACCTTGAGCCCTGCGATCAAATGAGCGCGGCCTGCGACCTTCAGATCGACCCTTGGGCGCCCGCGCGCCGAATCGTCACCGCGTGATTCGCGCGGCACTTCCTCGATCAATCCGCCGCGCAAAAGGTCCGCTGTAACAGACGTCACCGTGGCGCGACTGATCCCTGTATGCTCTGCCAGATCGATGCGCGGCACAGGTCCGCGTTGCGCAATCTCGCGGAGCAGGAGCCGCCTGCTTTCGACCTTTTGGTGACCGAATGCCATGATTTTATTCTCTTTTTTCCTCCCGCCTGATCGTGTTTTCCACGATCCTGCACAGGGATGATGACGCTTTTTTTGAAAGCTGTCCAATTTAATTTGCTTTTCGAATTTAAGTCGCTAACAATAAGCCACCCGCCGCAATCCCATGACGGCAGGGCATGTCTTTGGGAGGACACTTATGAAACGACGCACGCTATTGGGCGCCCTCGCGGCTGCCACAATGATTTCTTCGCCGGTTCTGGCTGACGGTCACGCGGTGACCGTGGGTGTGAGCTGGTCGAACTTCCAGGAAGAGCGCTGGAAAACCGACGAAGCGGCCATCAAAGCCAAGCTGGAAGAGCTGGGCGCCACCTACATTTCCGCTGACGCGCAGGCATCCGCCGCCAAGCAGTTGACCGACGTTGAGGCGCTGATCGCTCAGGGTGCGGATGCGCTGATCATCCTGGCCATGGACAAGGACGCCATTGGCCCTGCCATCGACCAGGCCGATAACGAAGGCATTCCGGTTGTGGGCTATGACCGTCTGATCGAAGACGACCGCACCTTCTACCTGACCTTTGACAACAAAGGCGTGGGCCGCATCATCGCTGAAACCGTGATGGCCGCGCAGCCTGCAGGCAACTACGCCATCATCAAGGGTGACAAGGGTGATCCGAACGCGGGCTTCCTGCTCGAAGGCATGATGGAAGTGATTGGCGACAAGGTGTCCGCCGGTGAGATCAACATCGTGGGCGAAGCGTTCTCGGACGGCTGGAAGCCGGACAATGCGCAAAAGAACATGGAACAGATCCTGACAGCTGCTAACAACGACGTTGACGCGGTCCTGTCCCAGAATGACGGTATGGCCGGTGGTGCGATTGCCGCGCTGCAAGCCCAGGGTCTGGACGTGCCGGTTGGCGGTCAGGACGGCGACCACGCCGCGCTGAACCGTGTGGCCCGTGGCGAGCAGACCGTGTCGGTCTGGAAGAACGCCAATGATCTGGGTGCCGCAGCGGCAGAGATTGCTGTTGCCCTGGCCGGTGGCGCATCGCTCGACAGCATTGACGGTGCCGAAAAGTGGTCCGGTGGTGAGAAGGGCGTCGAGATGAACGCCATCTTCCTTGACCCGACACCGATCACGCAATCGAACATCAGCGCTGTGATCGACAGCGGCCACATCGCCAAAGACAAGGTGTGCGCCGGTGCCGAAGCAGGCGTTGACGGCTGCAGCTAAGGGCTAAGGCCCAATCCCGGTCCGGCGGCCATCCGTGCTGCCGGACCGACCCCACCCGACTTTCAATCATCATCAGCGTGCGCGCATCGGGGCCGTTCCCCGGTGACAGGCGCCCTTTATCCGGGACAACGTGATGACGGACACGACAAACGACACGGGCGTCACAACGCCCCCCGCCGCGAAAGGGCCGATTGCGCGCTTTCTGCAGGCGACCGAACTGGACACCCGCCTTCTGGGCATGATCGGCGCGCTGGCCCTGATCTGGGTCGGCTTTCACATGTACGGAGCGCTGGTCAACGGCTTTGGCGCGTTCCTGACGCCCCGCAACCTGTGGAACCTGAGTGTCCAGACCTCGTCCATCGGGATCATGGCCTGCGGCATGGTGCTGGTCATCGTGACCCGGCATATCGACCTGTCGGTGGGTTCGCTTTTGGGTTTCTGCGCCATCGTCATGGGTGTCACCCAAGTGTGGTTCCTGCCGCAGATCGTGGGCCTTGAGCATTGGTCCATCTGGATCATCGCCGTCATCGTTGGCCTGATCACCGGCACCATCATCGGCGCGTTCCACGGCTACCTGATCGCTTACATGCAAATCCCGGCCTTCATCGTGACACTGGGCGGTCTGCTGGTGTGGCGCGGCGCTGCCTTCCTTGTGGCGCGGGGCGAGACGATTTCGCCAGTCGACAGCACGTTCCGCCTACTGGGCGGCACGCCCGAGGGCGCGGTAGGCGCCACCGGGTCCTGGATCATCGGCATGATTGGGGCCGCCGTTGTCATCGCATTGGTCTTTGCCGGGCGCAGCCAGCGCAAGAAGCACGGGTTCGCGCAGCGTCCCATGTGGGCGGACGGCTTCCTGGCCGCCATTGGTGCAGGCGCTGTCATCGGTGCGGTTCTGCTGGTCAATGCCTATCCCTGGCCGCGCGGCGTCGTGCGTCGCTATGCCGAGGCTGAAGGGATCACGATCCCTGAAGGCGGGCTGTTCATCAGCCACGGCTTTGCCATTCCGGTTCTGATCCTGCTGGCTGTTGCCATCGTGATGACACTGGTGATGAGCCGGACGCGCTTTGGCCGCTATGTCTATGCCATCGGCGGCAACCCCGAAGCGGCGGCGCTGGCTGGCATCAACACCAAGTGGATGACGGTCAAAATCTTTGCGCTTATGGGGTTTTTGACGGGCCTTTCGGCTTCTGTCGCGTCAGCCCGTCTTGGGTCGGCCACCAATGCGCTGGGCACCTTGGACGAGCTGTACGTGATTGCGGCGGCGGTCATCGGCGGCACATCGCTCGCCGGTGGGGTCGGCACCATCTATGGCGCCATTCTGGGGGCCTTCGTGATGCAATCGCTGCAAACCGGCATGGTTCTGATCGGCTTTGACGCCGCCATTCAACAGGTCGTCGTGGGCTCTGTCCTCGTGCTGGCCGTCTACCTCGACAACCTCTACCGGAGGGCTTCGAAATGACAATTGATCGGACTGGAACACCCCTTGTCGATATGCGGGACATCTGCATCTCGTTCGGCGGGGTCCACGCTGTGGATCACGTGTCGGTCGACCTGTATCCCGGTGAAGTCGTGGGCCTGCTGGGCCACAACGGGGCGGGCAAGTCGACCCTGATCAAGATCCTGTCGGGGGCCTATGGCATGGACTCGGGCGAGATTTATGTGAACGGCGAAAAGGCGACCATCACCAATCCCCGCGATGCGCGGTCCTACAACATCGAGACGATTTACCAGACGCTGGCGCTTGCCGATAATCTGGACGCCGCATCGAACCTGTTTCTGGGCCGGGAATTGGTGTCGTCTGTCGGCTTTGTCGATGATGACGCGATGGAGGCTGAGACCCGCAAGATCATGGCGCGCCTCAATCCGAACTTCAAAAAGTTCAAGGACCCGGTGTCGGCCCTGTCGGGTGGTCAGCGGCAGTCCGTGGCCATTGCGCGCGCGGTGTATTTCAACGCCCGCATCCTGATCATGGACGAACCGACAGCGGCCCTGGGTCCACACGAGACGCAGATGGTGTCGGAACTGATCCAGCAGCTGAAGGCCGAGGGCATCGGTATCTTTCTGATCAGTCACGATATCCACGATGTCATGGAACTGTGCGACCGCGCATCGGTTATGAAGAATGGGAAGTTGGTAGGTACGGTTGACGTTGCCGACGTAACCGACGATGACCTGCTGGGTATGATCATTCTGGGCAAACAGCCCGGAGAGGCTGCGTAAAGTGAGGGACCAGGCGGACATGCTCCACCTTGTTGCAGATGTGGGTGGCACCAATTGCCGTCTGGCCCTGGCTGACGCCGATGGCGTGCGGGATGACACCGTGCGCCGTTTTCCCAACGATGAATACGACAGTTTTGCCGCTGTCGCGCGCGGGTATCTTGAGGAGCATCCGGGTCTGACATCGGCGGCCATCGCCATTGCGGGGCCTGTCGGTCATGGCGAAGGGCGTCTGACCAACCGGGACTGGCACTTCGACGCCGAAGGGTTGGCCAAGGACTTGTCGCTGGATACTGTGCATCTGCTCAATGACCTGGAGGCCCTGGGCCACGCCATTTGTGTGCTGGGCGAGGGGTCGATGCGGCATTTGTCCGGTGAACCCATCGACAACGAACCGCAGGCGATGGTCGTGGGTCTGGGCACGGGGTTCAATGTGAGCGTGGCGCACCGCCCGTCGGGTGTGGTCTATGCCGCCGAGATGGGCCATGCCCGTTTGCCGCATCCTGTTGCCACCATCATCGAAGGGGCCGTGGACGATGCCCGGGCCTTTGACACGGTCGAGCATTTGCTGTCGGGCCGGGGGTTGGCGAAGTTCCACAAGGCGCGCACCGGGATCGAGTGCAAACCGGAAGAGGTGGGTGAAACCGAAGGCGGTCCGGAAACGCTGAGCATCATGGCAGACGCGCTGGGCGCGTTTGTGCGCGAATTGACGTATATTTATTTGCCCGAGGGTGGGATTTACTTCAACGGCAGTCTGGCGCGGACCTTGCTCGATGGCGAGACCGAAGGCCGGGCGTTGGCCCCGTTGACGGGCGATACGGGATTTGACGGGCGTATGGCGCGTATTCCGACCTATCTGCTGACGGATGACTTTTCGGCGCTGTATGGCTGTGCCCGGTATCTGTCGGTGGCGGCGGCTTAGCGATCAGTCGAATTGCAGGGCGACTGATCCAAAGCTTCCGAAATCCGCATGGATATGGGTGCCGGGCGGGCATTCGATGGGCCGGATAAAGCTGCCCGACAGGATCACCTGACCGGCCTTGATCGTATTGCCATAGATGGCCATCCGCCGCGCCAGCCAGACCACGCTTTCCACCGGGTCGTTCAGGACGCCTGCGCCCAGTCCCGTTTCCTCGACCGTGCCGTCGCGCGTGACGATGGCGCCGACCCAGCGCAGGTTGTCCGGCGTGTGCCGTTCGGTGCCCATGACGATGCCCGCATTCGCTGCGTTGTCGGCGATGGTGTCGAACACCTTGCGCGGTTGGCCCGTGTCGGGATCAGAGCGCAGGATTCGGGTATCGAGGATTTCGAGCGACGGTGCGACATAGTCGGTGGCGGCCAGCACATCGTCGAGTGTTACTGTCTCGCCCCCGATGTCGGACTTCATCACAAATGCGATCTCTGCCTCGATCCGGGGTTGGATGAAACGACCTGCGGGAATGGTGGCGCCCGTGTCAAATTGCATGGACCGCGTCAGCACGCCGCTGTCGGGGATGTCGATGTTCAGCGCCATCTGCATGGCGCGGCTGGTGAGGCCGATTTTCCAGCCGATCACAGGGTCACCGGCCGCCCCCTTTGCTGCCACGACCTGATCCTGGATCGCGTATGCGTCGTCCATTGTGATGTCCGGGTAAGCGACGGAGAGTAGCCCAACCTGCTGGCCCGTGCGTTCTGCTTCAACCAGAGAGTGGGCGGCCAATTTTTGATCGTCAGGTTTCATCGGCGACCTCGCTGTGCAGCGTTCCAATCCCTTCGGCGGTTACTTCGATCACGTCGCCGGGTTGGAGGAACTTCGGCGGATCGAACCGTGCGCCCGCGCCTGTGGGCGTGCCCGTCACAATGATGTCGCCGGGCACAAGGGTGGTGAATGTCGAGATATAGGCGATCTGGCGGCGGATCGGGAACAGCATGCGGCTGGTTTGGTCGTCCTGCCTGAGTTCGCCGTTCACGTGCGTGGTCAGGCGGATGTCGTCGAGTTGGGCCGCATGAGTGAAGGGGACCAGCCATGGGCCCATGGCACCGGAGGCGTCCCAGTTCTTGCCCTGCGTGACGTTGAACTTGGCGTGGCGGACCCAGTCACGGATGGTCCCTTCGTTGCAGAGGGTCAGGGCTGCGATGTTGTTATAGGCGTCGGCCTCATGAATGCGCCGTCCGCCCTTGCCGATGACAATCGCGATCTCGCCCTCGTAGTCCAGTTTTTCGCTTTCCGAGGGGCGGAGGATCGGCTGATTGTGTCCTGTGAAGCTGCGCGGAAACCGGGGGAAGAGGGACATGTTGGGCGGTGCCTCTTGCCCGTCTTTGTATTCCGCATTGCGGTCGGGGAAGTTGACCCCGACGCAGATGATCTTTTCCGGGTTCGTCACGGGGATGTTGTAGGTAACATCGGTGTGGGTTGCGGTGCGGCCTTGCGTGGCCTTTGCCAGATCATGCAGGCCGTCATGTGCGATCACATCGCGCAAGGTTGGCCACTGCGGGAAGTTGGATGACAGCGGGATCATCCCGTCTTCGGCAATAGCGCCGTAGTAGGTTGCGCCGTCGGTTGAATACGTGGCGAATTTCACAGGGCCCTCGCAATCTCGGTGATGGTGTCGAAGGCCACGTCGAAGTCTCGTTCTTCGCAGTCAAACTGTCCCGCCTGAAAGCGGATCACCTTTTGGCCGTCGACCAGCGTTTGGGTCAGGTAGATGCGTCCGTCGTCGTTTATGGCGTCGACCAGCGTTTGTGTTTGCTCATCGCTCGCGCTCTTTGCCTTGAAGGTCCAGAGCGACAGGATGGGCTCTGTGACGATCTCGAAATCATCTTCGAACCTAAGCCGTTCGCACAGGGCCTGAGACCACGTTACATGATTGCGAATGCGGCTGCGCAGCCCGTCCATGCCGTAGTGGCGCATCAGGAACCACAGTTTCAGCGCGCGAAAGCGGCGGCCCAGTGGGATCGACCATTCGGAATAGTCTATGAGGTCCTCGGCCCCATGGGTTTTCAGGTACTCGGGCCGTATGGCGAGGGTCTGGCGCAACGGGTCCGGGTCGCGCAGGAAATGCGCCGCGCAATCGAACTGTGCGCCCAGCCATTTATGCGGGTTGAAGACGATGCTGTCAAAGCGGTCCGCCCCGGTCCACAGCGTGCGGAATTCGGGGCAGATCATCGCCGTTCCCGCCCAAGCCGCATCAAGGTGGGTGTAGAGCCCGTGTTTTTCGGCGACGGCAGCCACAGCTTCAAGATCGTCGCAAGCCCCCATGCCTGTTGCACCTGTGGCCGCGATGACGCCTGCCGGGATGCGGCCCGCCAGCTTGTCCTCGGCTATGGCTGCCTCAAGGTCGAGCGGGTCCATGTGGCGCAGGTCGCCGGTGGTGCGGATTTTGACGAGGTTATCCTGTCCGATGCCCGCGACCCAGATCGCGCGGTCAATCGAGCTGTGAACCTGATCCGAGCAATAGATGCGCAGGGCGGGTTGGCCGTGCAACCCTTCGATATTGCCGCGAAAGTTCAGCGCGCGTTCGCGCATGGTGAGCACCGCGGCGAGTGTGGCCGAGGACGCACTGTCTTGAATGACGCCTTGATAGCCTTCTGGCAGGCCAAGGCCCTGGCGCAGCCAATCCATCATCCGCGTCTCCATTTCGGTCGCGGCGGGCGAGGTTTGCCACAGCATGCATTGCGGCGCGATAATCGAGACCAGGAATTCGGCCAGCACGGAGGCCGGGGCGGCGTTGGAGTTGAAATAGGCGAAGAAGCGCGGGTGCTGCCAATGGGTGATGCCCGGCATCACGATGCGTTCGAAATCGGCCATGATCGCGGCAAGGTCCGTCCCGTCCTCTGGTGGGCTGGCGGCCAGTTGGGCGGCGATGTCGCCGGGCGCGGTCTGGGCGCGGACGGGTCGGTCGCGGATGGTCTTGTGGTAGTCGGCCCCCCAGTCCGCGGCGTCCTTGGCGTGTTTGGCGAAGTCGTCCCAGCTCATGATTGGTTCCTTCGGTGGCGGTGCGCAGTAAATGCGCACCCTACGGGCGTCAGGGTGCGACGATGGGCTGAGCTTTGAGAAGGGGCTTGGACGGAGTGACACCGTCGAACAGGCTGCCTTCCTCGAACCAGCTGCGTGGGGCGGGTGCGCCCCAGAGGGTTTGGCGTTGCGGGTCCTTGAGGTCCCATTTGATGGGCTCGTGATCGGGATCGACGGTCTGGTAGTCCGAGCAGTAAATCTCGATCCGGTGACCGTCGGGGTCACGGACATAGAGGAAGAAGGCATTCGAGATACCGTGCCGACCGGGGCCGCGTTCGATGTTTTCGCGGTAGCCTGTGGTGCTCATCAAATCCAGAAGGTCGATGATGTTGAGCGGTGTAGGCACCCAGAAGGCAGAGTGGTGCAGGCGCGGGCCGATGCCGTTGGTGAACGCGATGTCATGCACGCCGCCCTTGCGATGCATCCATGCCGCCCAGGTTTTGCCGGTTTCGGCGTCTTCGGTGTATTCTGTCGTGCGGAACCCCATCTGGGTGTAGAAGGCCACCGCGCCGTCCACGTCGGATGAAAACAGGTTGAAGTGGTCGATGCGGAGCGGTTTGACCCCGCGGTAAAGCGCATATTTCTGGGCAATGGTCGGCAGCCGGTCCATCTGGACGTAGAATTCCAGCGGCACACCCCAGGGGTCGGTCGTTTGCAGAACCCGTCCCATGAAGGGGCGGTCGGTCCATGTGATGGCGCGCCCCTGGGCCGCGAACCAGTCCGCCGCTTTGTCGAGGTCGGGGTGATCGTACAGCTTGAACGCAAGCCGGGCCACGTTGGCGCTGTCGCTGCGGGTCAGGATCATGCAGTGGTGCTCGCGTTCTTCCATGGCCCGCAGGTAGATTGCGCTGTCATCCTCGTGCGTGATCTGAAGCCCCAGCGTGTCCACGTAGAAGGCGCGCGATGCGGCGAGGTCGGTCACCCGGTACTCCACATGGCTGAGCCGCACGATGTTGAACGGGGGATAGAGTTTGGGCGGTGGGATCGGCATTTGGCTGTTCCTAAGCGGGGCGGCTGCGCCGCACGCGATTTGTCTTGTTGATGAGGGGCTGCCTGCCCCTCAAACTCCCCGGTCGTATTTTCGGTCAGAAGAAGTTTCAGGCCCCCAGACGGGGAATTTTGGGGTCTCCGGTGGCGATGCCGATGTGCTTTTGTTCCATGTAGAATTCGAACGACCAGTCGCCGCCGTCCCGGCCGATGCCGCTGGCCTTCATGCCGCCAAACGGGGTGGGCAGGTGGCGCACATTGGCCGAGTTGACCCAAATCATGCCCGCTTCGAGCTTGTCGGTGAACCGCATGGCGCGGGTGACGTCGCTGGTCCAGACATATCCTGTCAGACCGTAGACGGTGTCATTGGCGATTGTGAGCGCTTCGTCTTCGGTCTTGAAGCGGATGGAGGTGAGGACGGGGCCGAAGATTTCATCCTGCGCGATGGTCATGTCATTGGTGGCGTTGGTGAACAGGGTTGGCGCCACGAATTGTCCGCTGTCGCCCACGCGCATGCCGCCCGCGGCGATGGTAGCGCCTTCGGCCTTGGCGGTGTCGAAGCTGGCCATGACCTTCTGGCGGTGAACCTCGTGGATGAGGGGGCCGACTTCGGTTGTGGGGTCCAGTGGGTGACCGACCTTGATGGACTTGGCGCGGGCGGCGAGTTTTGCCTCGAAATCGTCAGCGATCGTGTCCTGCACCAAGAGCCGCGAGGAGGAGGTGCAGCGTTCGCCGTTGAGCGAGTAGATCATGAAGATCGCCGCATCGAGCGCGCTGTCCAGATCGGCGTCGTCAAAGACGACGACCGGGTTCTTGCCGCCAAGCTCGAAGTGCACCCGCTTCAGCGTGGGTGCGCCTTGGGCCATGATGGCTGAGCCGGTTTTCGATTCACCGACAAAAGCTATGGCCTTGATGTCGGGATGTCCTGTGAGCGCTTTGCCCGCGTCCTCGCCCATCCCGTTCACAAGGTTCCAGACACCGGGGGGCAGCCCTGCCTCTTCTGCAATCTCGATGAGTATGCGGGCTGTCCACGGGCTGAATTCGGCCGGTTTGTGCACGATCGTGCAGCCTGCGGCCAGTGCCGGGGCGATCTTCCACGTGGACAGCATGAAGGGTGTGTTCCAGGGCGTGATGACGCCCACAGGTCCAATAGGCACACGCGTCGTGTAATTCATCAGCGTGGGCGAAGGCAGGGCCTGTCCGTCCCGCGCCGATGGCGCGCGGTCGGCGAAGAAGCGGAAGTTGGCCGCACCGCGCAGTGCAGCCTTGGACATGAAACGCAGGGCCTGGCCCGTGTCCCAGCATTCGCAGAGCGCGATTTCTTCGGCGCGCGTTTCGATCCCGTCGGCAATGGCGTGCAGGATGCGTTTGCGCTCGGCGGCTGGCATATCGCGCCATGCGGGGAAAGCCGCCTTGGCGGCTTGCGCGGCGGCGTCGATGTCGCTGGCGTCGCTGCGCGCCACGCGCGCGATGTGGCTGTCGTCAACGGGCGATATCGTGTCGAACCACGCCTCCGACTGTGCTGGCACGGCTTGCCCTGCGATGTGGTTCAGGATGCCCGTGTCCGCAATCCGGGACAGGTGCGGAGCGAGTTTCGCGATGTTGTTTTCGAGAGCGGACATGCGTGCTTTCTTCTTAATGGTTCATATAATGAACCGGTGGATGCAAAAATATATTGCAAGGCGATCTGCTCTGCGTCAAGCTTGATCATATGTCGACCATCGCAAAGGCCCTCGCCCTTCTCGATCTGTTCTCCGAGGCGCAGCCGCGCTTGGGGCTATCGGACTTGCAGCGACTGACCGGACGAGACAAGGCGACCGTGCATCGCCACCTCGTCGCGCTGGAACAGGCCGGCTTTCTTGAGCAGGACGCCGCAACGCGCGCCTACCGGTTGGGCCCCGCCCTGACGCGTCTGGCCGGGATGCGCACGCGCACCGTGCCCGAGGTCGAGATGCTGCGCAGCGTCATCGACAATTTGAGCCGCGATGCGGGTGAGTTGGTGCATGTCAGCCGCTTGCAGGGGTTTGATCTGGTGCATGTGCATCACGCCGAAGAACATGATCACCCGGTGCGCGTCAGCTTTGACGCCTATGGACTGCCGCCGCTCTTCGCAACCGCATCGGGCAAAGCGTATCTGGCGTTCTCACCCGGTGGCGTGTTGGACCTGGCATTGGCCGATCCACGGACGCGGTTGCCAGACACGTCGCCGCCCAACCGGTTGGAGATTGAGGCCGAGTTAAAGCGGATCGCGATGCGTGGCTATGCCAGCAACCGCGACGCGCTGCGCCTGGGCGTGTCGTCTGTGGCCATTCCCATCTTTGATGCCGCCAGCCGTGCCTTTGCCACCTGCTCCATCGCCTATCCCACGGGGCGTGGCGGCAAGGCGACCGAGACGCACCTTGCCCGCCTGCTGATGCAGCGGGGCGAAGACATCAGTCAGGCCATGGGCGGCGCCGTGCCGCCCCAGATCGCCGAACTTTGGACCCCGCGCCAGGAAAGGGCCGCGTCGTGAAGGACAGCAATTTTCTGAAAGAACACAATGCGCGCCAATTCTGGCATCCGATGGCACATCCTGCTGACAGCATGGCGAACCCGCCCACGATCCTGACGGGCGGTGACGGCGTTTACATCACCGACGTGGATGGGCACCGCAGCATTGATGCCGTGGGTGGGCTTTGGAATGTGAACCTTGGCTACTCCTGCCAACCGGTGAAGGACGCGATTGCCGCACAGTTGGACGCATTGCCCTACTATTCGACCTTCCGGGGCACATCGAACGACAAGGCAATTGAATTGGCCTATCTGCTGGCTGCGTTTTTCGGACCTGACGGGATGAGCCGAAGCTTTTTTACCTCAGGCGGGTCAGACAGTATCGAGATCGCGTTGAAGCTGGCACGTCAGTACCACCGCATCCGGGGCGAGGGCGCGCGGACGAAGTTCATCAGTTTGGACAAGGGGTATCACGGCACGCATTTCGGCGGCGCGTCAGTCAACGGCAATGCCAAGTTCCGCAACACCTATGAGCCGCTGATGGCGGGGTGCTATCACATCCCTGGCCCGTATCTGTATCGCAATCCCTTTGGCACTGAGGACGCCGAAGAACTGGCACGCCTGAGCGCGGGCATGTTGGAGCGCGAGATTGGCTTTCAAGGGGCCAACACGGTGGCCGCCTTTGTCATGGAGCCGGTGCAGGGTGCAGGTGGCGTGATCCCGCCCCATCCCAGTTTCATGCCAATGGTGCGTGACATCTGCGACAAGCACGGTGTGCTCTTGATCGCGGATGAGGTGATCACCGCCTTTGGCCGCACTGGGTCCGAGACTGGCGCGCGACACTGGGGCGTGCAGCCCGATCTGATGTGTACGGCCAAGGCGATCACCAATGGCTATTTCCCCTTTGGGGCCGTGATGATTGCGGGTCATGTGGCGGCTGTGTTCGAGGATGACGAAAGCGGCGTCGGGTCCGTGGATTCCGGCTATACCTATTCCGGCCATCCGGTGGGGGCGGCGGCGGCCGTCGCGGCTGTGGAAGAGACACTGCGCATCCAGCCGTGGGACAACGCAGCTGCCCGGGGTCGCGAACTAAAGGCTGGGCTTGAAGCGCTGGCGGCGCGGTTCGATCACATCGGGGACGTGCGGGGCGAAGGGCTCATGTGCGCGCTTGAGTTTGTGAGCGACCGGAACACCAAGACACCCGTGGGCAAGGCGCTGCCGCTGGTTTTTCAAAAGGCGGCCTATGAAGACGGGGTGATGATCCGGGTGTCGGGCAACAACGCGATCTTCTCACCCCCGCTGGTCATTGACAGGGGGCATGTCGAGAAAATCCTCTCTGCGACGGAGGCCGGATTAAAGGCGATGGACGCGGCGTCGTGAAAAGCCGGGTCGCCTCCTCCCCGCTGGTCAGCGGGTCCTTGACGGGGCGCATCATCTCGACCACGCAAGGGCGCGCGTTTTCCAGCGCCTGCCCGGCGGACAAGAAGATCAATGTAAACGACATCACAGATTTTCGCCGCGGGCGGGGGGATTTGATTTTTTCGCTGTTCATGGCAGCGCTTGCTTTGTTCTTTCTGGCCTTTTTCTTCACCCAGACCGGGTGGGAGGATCGCAAGCTGCCGCAGAACATGGCGCGCTATTGGATGGACCAGTTTGGTGTGACAGAACCCGAAGGTCGCACTGCCCGGCTGGGACGCATCCTGAAGCAAGGCTGGGTGGCTCCGCTGATCTGCCTGAGTATTCTGGTGCCCGCGGCGCTGTGGAACGTGCGCGGGGCGTGGAAGGCGCAGCGGTGGCGGCAGCGGTTCAAGCTGCCGACCGAAGTGGCCTATGAGCTAACACAGTGGTGCCGCGCGCTGGAATATGTGGCCTGGTTTGTTGCCTACACGCTGCTGGTTCCGGTATTGGGGTATCTGGTGTCGACGCTGCTGTTGGGCACGTTGTTGCCATGGCGGCTCGGTTATCGCGGGGCGCGCTGGATGGGCATCTGTCTGGCAGCGAGTTTCGCCATCGTGCTGGTCTTTCGCACGGGCCTGCAAATCAAGACCCCCGTGAACATCTGGCTTTATGACCTTCTTCCCCAGCGCATGGAAACCTTCATGCAGGTCTGGTTCTGATGGAGGCGTTCTGGACCGGTCTTGATAACCTTGCCAGCCTGCCGGTGCTGGTGGCCATTCTGATCGGATCGATCGGCGGGTTGGCGATTGGGGCCGTGCCGGGCATTGGTCCGGCGATTGCCATCGCGATCCTGCTGCCGGCGACTGTGTTTCTGGATGATCTAGTGTCGCTGGTCCTGCTGCTGGGGGTTTATGGGTCGTCCATGTATGGCGGGGCCATTCCCGCGATCCTGATCAACACGCCGGGCACGCCCGTGAATGCGCTCACCACCTATGACGGCTATGCCATGACCCGGCGCGGCGAGGCGGCGCGGGGGCTGTCGCTCGCCTATTCCGCGTCGTTCTTTGGCGGGTGTTTTTCCATCCTGCTGGGGCTGGGGGCGCTGATGCTGTTTGGCCCATACTTGCGCGATCTGGGGGCGCTGTTCGGGCAGCGCGACATCTTTATGGCCGCCGCTTTGGGGGCGGTTCTGCTGATTGCCGCGCATCGCAAGACGATGGGGATTGCGGCGCTTCTGTTTGGTCTTGGGTTCCTGATTGCGCTGGTGGGGCGGCAATCGCTGAAGCAGATTGACCGATACACGTTCGGCATCGAATACCTGTATCCCGGTTTCAACCTGATCGTCGTGATCGTGGGGATTTTCGCGATTTCCCAAGCGCTGTTCCTCCTGACAGGCAAGGATGCCGACCCACCCGAGGCGCGGCTCAAGGGCGGGTTATTGCGCGGGTTTGGAGAGCTAAAAAAGCACCCCGCCGTCGCGACCATCAGCGCGGGCTATGGTACTGTCATGGGGATCATCCCCGGCGTGGGCGAATTCGTGGCGCAGTTCTTCAGCTATTCGACCGCGCGGGCCATGTCGAACGAGCCGGGCAAGTTTGGCCGCGGCGCGCCCGATGGCCTGATCGCGTCAGAGGCCAGCAACAACGCCGTGCCCGCCGCTGCCATGGTACCACTCCTGGCGCTGGGCGTGCCGGGCGAGGCGCTGACAGCGATGATGATGGTGGTGTTCTTTGATGCCGGTATCAAACCGGGGCCGGACATTTTTGAGAACAACCCGGACTTCCTGTTTTCCCTTTTCATCGCCCTTCTGATCATCAACGTGCTGGTGATCCTGACGCTACTGATGTCCACGAAATGGATCGCCAAGATCATCTATGTTCCGAACCGCCTGCTCGGGGCCTTCATCCTGATCCTCGCCTTTGTCGGCGTCTTTTCGATCCGCAACTCATTCGCCGATTGCATGTTCGCCGCCGGTTTCGGCTATGTCGGCTTTATCCTGCGCCGCCTTGACTGGCCGCTGGTGCCGATTGTGCTGGGCCTCGTCCTCGGATCCATCATGATCGAGAAGCTGACCGCAGGCTCGGGCCAGATCAGAACCGTGTTCGATCTGGTCAACCGGCCCGTGTCGGGCACACTTTTTGTTGTCATTCTGATCGTGATTGGTGTCACGATCATCCAAAGCCTCCGCACGAAGAGGTTTGAACACTAACCGCAAAAGCAAAAACAAACTCAGGGAGAGTATCATGAAAAAGCTTTTGACCTCAGCGGCCCTTGCGCTCGCTGCCCTGACCGGCCCCGCGCTGGCAGACTACCCCACCGGTCCGGTGCAGTTCATCGTCCCGTGGCCTCCGGGCGATTTCGAAGACATCCTGACGCGCATGATCGCCGCCGATATGGCCGAGGCGACGGGCCAATCCGCATCGGTCGTCAACCGCCCCGGCGGCGGGGACGGGCCGTTTCCCGGTGCTTTGGAGGTTCTGAACGCGCCCAATGATGGGTCGGTCATCGGGTCGTTCGTGATCGGGGTGCCCATCGTTGGCCCCAAGATCGACATTGGGATCGAAGAGGACAGCTTCGTACCGGTCGGCATCTTCTTGACCTACCCGTTTGTGCTGGCTGCCTCAGGCGATGCGCCCTATTCGAACATGGCGGAACTGGCGGATTATGCGAAAGAAAACGATGTCGTGCTAGGTCATTTTGGGGCGGGTCTGACCCCGACAGCAGTGTCCATGGCAGCGGCCACCAAGATGGGGTTCGAGTTTGCCGATGACAGCGCCTTTGACCTTTTGGACTGCAACACGCTGTCCTCGGGCGATGCGGACGTGATCAACACGACGCTGGCGCTGATCGAACCGTGCTTGGGCGACATCAACGTGCTGGGCAATATCGGTGCGCAGCCCATCGCCAAGCTGGACGGGGTCGAAACCATCGCGACCCAATCGGGCGTGAACGATGTTGAGTTGTGGAACGGCCTGTTCGTCACTAAAGGCACGCCGCAAGAGGTGATCGACACCATCGCCGAAGTGGCGGCCAAGACCATGGCGTCCGAGGAAGCAAAGCAGCTCATGGCGGACACCGGCGCCGCCGTCTACTGGCAGGGTCAGGCAGAGGCGCAGGCGCGCATCGAGGCCGACCGCGCCAAATCGGCCGAGATCAACGAGATCCTGGGCCGCTGATCCCAGCGGGGGCGGCTGTGGTCGCCCCCAGTCATGGAAAGACCTCACATGCCTCGCCTTAAGCTCGGTATCCTGCAAGTCAACCACGACCGCTCGGTCGAGGTGGGCGATGCTTTTCCGGACGATGCGCACCGCTTTCGCGACCTCTTTGATGCGCAAGATCAACGATTTAGCTACCGCGTCTACATGACCATCGGGGGTGAAGTCCCCGCACGTTTAGAGGACCAGGACGCCTATCTGATCACCGGATCACCGCTCAGCGTGCTGGACGACTTGCCCTTCCTGCCCGCGCTTTACGACTTCATCCGCGTCTGCGATGCGGCGCGCAAGCCGCTCTTTGGCGCTTGTTTTGGACATCAGGCGATTGCCATGGCGCTGGGCGGTCAGGTCGCGCGGCAGGACTGGAATATCGGGATTGAACACGTCGAGATCACGCAGGCCCTGCCGTGGATGCAGCCTGCGTCGCCAACCATGGGCCTTTATCAATTTCACCATGATGCAGTGACCGCGTTGCCCGACGCGTGCACCCCCTGTGCCACGTCGCCCAAATGCGCCATCGCGGGCTTTGCCAAGGGCGATCATATCTTTACCACGCAGGCGCATCCGGAATTTTCCGATCCCTTCATGCGCTGTGTGCTGGACTACACCAAACCGCATCTGAGTGCCGAGGATGTGGCCGAGGCAGAAGCCACCCTGACCCGTGCAAATGACGGACCGATCTTTGCCGATTGGGTCACGCGGTTCTTTGGGGGCACGCCATGAAGAACCTGGCCGATCACGACAGTTTTGTGGATGGCGTACCGCATGACACCTTTGCGCAGATGCGCGCGGATCATCCGGTACACTGGACCGACGCGTATGGTGGGCAAAAGGGCTTTTGGTCGCTGACTCGTTATGCCGATATCATGGCCGCACAGCGCGATCCCGCAACCTTTTCAAGTGCTCAAGGCATTCGGATCGAGGATCAGAGTTACGAAGAATATTTGGCCCGCAGGACGTTTCAGGAAACCGACCCGCCGGACCATACCGCCACCCGGCGCATTGTGAACCCGGCCTTTGCCAAGCCGGTTGTGGCGCAGTTTGAGCCGTTGATCCGAGAGCTGGCGCACGATATCGTGGCCGATGCGTTGAATCATACCGAGTTCGATGCCGTGGACAAAATCGCCAAGCGATTGCCCATGCTCATGCTGGGCCGCATCCTGGGCGTGCCAGATGCCGATCTCGATTGGTTGGTCGAACGGGGCGACGCGCTGATCGGCAACACCGATCCTGATTTCACCGATACCGTGATCGACAAGGTGGATACCGAGGCTTACCGCATGATGCCGTTCCGGTCGCCCGCGGGCGTAGAACTCTACGATTATGCTGAAGATATCCTGAATGGCGCGCGCGAGATTGACGATGCGGGCATTCTGGCGCGTGTTTTGCGGTCGGACGACGGGGAGATATCGGGGCAAGACTTCAAGAACTTCTTTTGCCTGCTGGTGGCGGCGGGCAACGACACAACGCGCTATTCTATCGCGATGGCGCTGCACCTTCTCACACAGCAAAAGGGCTTGTTGAAGACCCTCCAGGATGGTCGCGTTTGGGAGACCTGCGCAGACGAGTTCATACGTCTCGCCGCGCCCACATTGCACTTTCGCCGCACGTTGACGGCGGACACGGACATGCACGGCCAGACCCTGCGCGCGGGCGACAAGGTGCTGATGTGGTTCGTGTCGGGCAGCCGGGACGAGACCATGTTCGATGACCCGCACATGGCCCGACTTGACCGCAGCCCGAACCGCCATCTGGCCTTCGGTCAGGGCGGTCCGCATGTCTGTCTGGGCATGTGGCTGGCCAAGCTGGAACTCAAATGCGTGCTGCAGGAATTGGCCAGCCGTATCAGCGGGTTGGAGGCTGTGAGCGCACCCACCTGGACCCGGTCGAATTTCATTTGCGGCGTCAAATCCCTGACCGTCCGCCCCCAACTGAAGTGATGCCCATGACCACCCGGACACGCACCCTGTTCTGTGATCTTCTGAACCTGCCGCGGGGCAAGTTCGTCCCGCCGGATGTGGCGGCGGGGGGCAGGATCGGCTTTGCCCGTGGGGTCTTTGGCACGACCTTTGACCGCGACCTGATCCCGGTGCCGGGGGCCGGTGTGTTTGACGGTATTCCGGATATGGAGTTGGTGCTGGACGCGGATCGCCGCGCGGATTGGCAGCGGGACAGCGAGATTGCATTGGGCACGCTGCACGTGGACGGTGCACCCTTTGGTCTGTGCGCCCGTGCGCGGTTGCAAGCGGCCATCGCGGCGTGGGAGGCGAAGGGGCTGACGCCCATGGTGGGGCTTGAGTTGGAAGCCTATGTTTTTCAACAGGATGCCGACTGGGTCTGGGTGCCCTACGATACGCCCGGAGCCTTTGTGTATGGCACCGGTCCGCAGAACGATCCCGCCGGATTGATGGAGGCGCTGTGGTCGACGGCCACGGCCCACGATCTTCCCCTCGAGTCGATGAATGGCGAGTATGACAACGGGCAATTCGAGCTGACATTGAAATTCGAAGGAGCGCTTAATGCGTGCGATAATGCGTTTCTTTTCAGGACAATGGCGCGCGAGATCGCAGCAGAGATGGGCCTGTTGCTGACCTTTTTGCCAAAGCCCATCCCGGATCGCGGCGGGTCTGGTTTGCACATCAATTTCAGTTTCACGGATGCGCAGGGGGCCAACGTGATTGCGCCCGATGGGCAGCTGTCGGAGGTGGCCAAGGGCTGTATGGCGGGTCTGGTCCACCACCACGAAGGGCTGGCGGGGCTGCTGGCCACGACCGTGAACAGCTATGACCGGCTGGGCCCTGCGTCGATGGCGGGGTACTGGGCCAATTGGGCCGACGACCACCGATTGGTGACCACGCGATCCTGCGTGACGTCGCCCCGCTCCGCGCGGTTGGAGCATCGGATGGCGGATTGCGCAGCAAACCCCTACCTGGCCGTGACGGCGGTGCTGCAGGCCGCACTTTTGGGCGTTGAGAACGCCTATACTTTAACGCCTGCGGAGGATCTGGACGGACTGGAAAACGTCCGGGCCACGCGCCATGTGCCGTCGGCTCTGGACAAGGCGTTGGGTGCGCTGGATGCGGACAAGCCCCTGCGTCTGGCGGTGGGCGAGGAGATCTGTGATGCGCTGATCTTTCTCAAGCAGGACGAGTGGAAACGGCTCAAAGACAAGTCCGTGGACGATGTGCGGGATTTTTATTTGCCGTTTGTTTGAGGGGCGGGTGAGTCGCGGCGCGGATTCACTTTATTTTCATAGAGATTGATGGCCAATTGGGCGATGCACAGAGTGTGCACACCCCGTACACAACCTGTGCACCGGTTGTGCACACACGGCACCGGGTTAACGGAGCGTACGGTGATCCAAAGGCCGCGTGCCGCGACGACATGTTTGAGGGGGCCAGCCCCCGTCGCTGACGCGACTCCCCCGGGATTTTTTTGAACCAGAGAAGGGGACTGGATTTGTTGTTGTTTTAAGGCGGGGGGAGACCTGCGATCCTGCGGCCCTCTTCGGTCTTGAGCGAGAAGTCCCGGCCGCGCCATTGGTCGCCTTCGGGACCCATGAGCACGGCGATGGCTTGTCCGACCCAGTCGGCGGGGATGTGGGCATCCCATGGCAATTGGCTGACCGGGTTGAGGCAGGAGGCCGCGATGTCACGCTGCATGTCTGTGGCAACGGTGCCGGGGGACAGGCCCATGACGCGGACCCCGGCGGCGCGCGCCTCCTGATCCGCCACGCGGGTCAGAGACAGGACGGCGGCCTTGGTGGCGCAGTAGTGGCTCCACCCTTCCAGAGCGGATGTGGCCGCGCCGGAGGAGATGTTGATGATGGTGCCAGAACCGCGCGCGATCATGCCGGGCAGGGCGGCGCGCAGGCCGTGGTAGACTCCCTTGACGTTCACATCCACGACGTTGCCCCATGCGTCCGGGTCGCTGTCTGCCAGAAGTGCGATGGGGTTGATGAGGCCCGCGTTGTTGATCAGTAGATCAACGGGCCCTGCGGCCTGCATCACCTTTTGCACAGCTTCGAAATTGCTGACATCACAGGGGATAGCGGTGCCGCCGGTGTCGGCGGCCAGTTGCGCCAGGGCATCCGCAGACCGGGCCGCCAGCACGACATGTGCCCCCAGGCGCGCAAGGACCCGGGCGGTGGCCGCCCCGATCCCCTTGCTGGCACCTGTGATGACCACGGTTTTGCCGTTCACATGCTCCATCGCTCAGCGTCCCCAGGTGCAGGGGATGTTGGTGTCAGGCGTGCCCGTGCATTGCACCAGATCAAAATGCAGATCGACATCGACGCTCAGGCCAGTGGGGCTGTCGAGGAAGGCGATGAAGTCGATGCCATGGTCGAGCCGCAGGATTTCACCGGTCGCCTCAAAACCCACCACGCGCACCTCGTCATAGTTCGGGATGAAGTCGGGGTAGGTGCGGTCGCGGACCATGGCGAAGTCGAGCGTGACCGGCGCAGTCTGGCCGCGCATCGTCAGGTCGCCTGTGAGTTTGCCGGAGGTCGGGGTCAGCATCAGGATATCGGTTGAAGTGAAAGTGATCTGGTTGTGGGTGTCCGCATCCAGATAATCGGCGTGCCGCAAGTGGTCGTCACGCTGCTGGTGATTGCTGTCGATGCTGGCGGTATCGATGGTGAAGGTGATCCGCGAATTCGCGGGGTTTTCCTCGTCAATCAGGAAGGTGCCGTCATAGCTGTTGAAGCGGCCCACCGTGCGGCTGAGGCCCATGTGGTTGATTTCCCAGCCAATATGGGCGTGACCGAGGTCCATGGTCCACTCGGTGGGGGCGGCGTGCGCGGATAGGGTGCCGAGCAGAAAGGCCGCGATGGGTAGTGTACGGGTCATGTGAGTCTCCGGGTTTGTGCATGTGCCTAAGACCTAGATGTTGCGACATGCGCAAAAAACAGGATTGCGACCACGCTTGTCGTGCGTATTCTGCATGAATGGATACCGATGCCCTTCGCACTCTGCAGCTTATCGCGCAGCACCAGAGCTTTGCCGCGGTGGCGCGTGTGCTGGATGTGGACCCAAGTTCGGTCAGTCGCACCGTGGCGGGTGCCGAGGCGCAGTTGGGTCTGCGCCTGTTTCAACGCTCGACCCGGCGCCTGACGCTGACCGAGGCGGGGGCGCTGTATCTGGATCGGATCGGGCCGCTGCTGGATGATCTGGACCTGGCGCGGGATGCGGCGGCCGAGATCAGCACGCAGCCCTCGGGCCGGGTGCGGCTGACGGCGTCGGTGGCCTTTGGGCAGGAGATGATTGTGCCGCTGTTGCACGATTTGCGCGACGCGCTGCCCGAGATCGCACTCGAATTGATCCTGAGCGATCAGGCGGTCGATCTGGTGGCGGGGCAAATTGACCTTGCGATCCGTCTGGCCCCCGCGCCCAAAGGTGATCTGATCAGTGCGCGGTTGCGGGACACGCGGTACCGGGTGGTGGCATCGCCCGGCTATGTCGCCGCGTATGGCGCGCCCGCAGAGCCAGCGGCTTTGGCAGATCATGATTGCCTCCGCATGACGCTCCCCGACTATCGGGCGGACTGGCGGTTTCACCGGGATGACGCGAACGCGGTTGTGGCTGTGGGCGGTCCCATTCTGATTTCCAACGCGCTGGCGTTGCGGGCCGCGGCGCGGGATGGGTTGGGGCCCGCCTTGCTGGCCGACTGGATGACAGACGGGGATGTGCAGAGCGGGGCGCTGATCGATTTGTTTCCCGACCATAAGGTGACCGCGACAACCTTCGATACAGGTGCCTGGCTGCTCTATCCCAGCCGGGCTTATCTGCCCGTGAAAGTGCGGGCCGTGATTGATTTTCTGCGCGCGCGTCTGCGCTAGAGCGCGATGCCTGTGTTGCGCTTGATCTCGCGCAGGACCACGTTGGTTTGGGCGCTGGCGACGGCGGGCAGGCGAAACAGGAAGGTTTCCAGGAAAGCGTTATAGGCGTCGAGGTCGCGGCACAGCACCCGCATCTGGTAGTCGGATTGGCCGGTGGTGGCATAGCATTCGACCACCTCGCGTCTGGTGCCGATGGCGCGGATGAAGGTGGTCAGGTCCTCTTCGGAATGGCGGGCAAGCTGGACGTGCACGATGGCCTGAAAGGTCAGCCCTGCGGATTTCGGATCAAGGATCGCGCCGTAGCGGTCGATGATCCCGGCCTCTTCCAGCGCCTTGACCCGCCGCCAGCAGGCCGAAGCGGACATGCTCGCGGCCTGGGCCAGATCGGCGGTTGAGATACGGCTATCCGACTGTAACCGGTTGAGGATGATGTGGTCGCGGTGATCGAGGTGCATGTGGTCAAATTATCCAATTTTAGACCCAATATCGAGACACCGTTTCGACTACCCATCGCTTTCGCCCGAAACTGAAATCTCTTCCCGCCCCGGTGACCCCATATTGAAGGCAGGAGGTTGCCATGTCTGATCCAAGTCACCGTTTTGACACCTATGCCCTGTCGGATCGCTATGATCGCACGCAGGGGCGCGTCTTCCTGACCGGCACGCAGGCGCTGGTGCGTATTATGCTGGATCAGGCGCGGCGGGATCGTGATGCCGGTCGTAAGACGGCGGGATTTGTGTCGGGCTATCGCGGCTCACCCCTTGGGGGATTGGACCTTGAGCTGTGGCGGGCGCGGGACCGGACCGACGCGGCGGACATTACCTTTATGCCTGCGGTGAATGAGGATCTGGGGGCCACTGCCGTGTTGGGCGCGCAGCAGGCGGTGCTGGACCCGGACTGTACGCATGAGGGCATCTTTTCCATGTGGTATGGCAAGGGGCCGGGAGTAGACCGGTCCGGCGATGCGCTCAAACATGGCAACGCCTATGGGTCTTCGCCTTTGGGCGGTGTGCTGGTGGTGGCGGGGGACGATCATGGCTGTGTGTCGTCATCCATGCCGCACCAGTCCGATGTGGCGTTCATGGCGTGGTTCATGCCCACGCTGAACCCAGCCTCGGTGGCCGAGTATCTGGCGTTTGGCGCGTGGGGCATTGCGCTCAGCCGGTTCTCGGGGACCTGGGTGGGGTTCAAGGCGATTTCCGAGACGGTGGAAAGCGGGGCGTCGGTGGTGCTGCCGCCTGACCCTGTCTTTGCACAGCCCGACTATGTGGCGCCGCCCGGTGGACTGCATATTCGCCCCTCGGACCTGCCCAGCCCGGAGATTGAGGTGCGCATCGGGCACAAGCTGGACGCGGTGCGGGCCTTTGCCGAGGCGAACCCGATTGACCGGCGCGTCTATGATGTGGAGGGCGCGCCGTTTGGCTTTGTGACCACGGGCAAGGCGCATCTGGACCTGATGGAGGCGTTGCGCCTGTTGGGTCTGGACGAGGCGACGTGTCGCGCGCGGGGGATCGACATCTACAAGGTCGGGATGGTCTGGCCGTTGGCCTTGCGGGATGCGCGGGCCTTTGTCCGGGGCAAGCGCGAGGTGATGGTGATCGAAGAAAAGCGCGGGATCATCGAGAGCCAGTTCAAGGAGGCATTCTATGACCTGCCGCGTGACATACCAGAGCGTATGGTTGGCAAACATGATGAGGCAGGCGCGCCGCTGGTGCCATGGACGGGGGAGTTGTCGCCGAAGCTGCTCGCGCCGCTGATTGCCAAGCGGTTGCATGCGTTTGTGCCTGATCTGGATTTGCCCGCACGGGCGCAGGCGCTGCAGACGCCGCCCAAGCTGCTGAATGTCGCGGGGGCCACCCGCACGCCCTATTTCTGCTCGGGCTGTCCGCACAACACGTCGACCAAGGTGCCGGACGGATCGCGCGCGGCGTCGGGGATCGGCTGCCATGTCATGGCGTCGTGGATGGATCGCGAGACGGGTGGCTATGCTCAGATGGGGGGCGAGGGGGTGCCGTGGGTGGCGGCCAGTAAGTTCAACGGGAACAAGCATATCTTCCAGAACCTCGGGGAAGGCACGTGGTACCACTCGGGCACACTGGCCATCCGGCAGGCTGTCGCCGCGGGCACCAACGTCACCTACAAGGTGCTGTTCAACGACGCCGTCGCAATGACGGGCGGCCAGCCGGTGGATGGGCCGGTGAGTGTCGAGGCGATCGCGTGGTCTGCCCGGGCCGAGGGCGTGGACCGGATCGCGTTGGTGTCGGATGACGTTGCAAAGTTTGACCGGGGAGGTTTCCCACCGGCGACCAGCTTTCACGACCGGGACGATCTGGAAGCGGTGCAGCTGGAGTTGCGCGATGTGCCGGGCGTCACGGTTCTGATCTATGAACAGACCTGCGCTACGGAGAAGCGTCGCCGCCGCAAGCGGGGGAGCCTGCCTGCGGTGAAGACGTTCGCCGTCATCAATCCGGAGGTGTGCGAGGGGTGTGGAGATTGCTCGGTCGAGAGCAATTGCCTGAGCGTCGAGCCGCTGGAGACACCACTAGGCCGCAAACGGAAGATCAATCAATCGACCTGCAATGCGGATATGTCTTGTCTCAAGGGGTTTTGCCCCAGCTTTGTGACGGTTGAGGGGGCCACGCGCAAAGCGCCGGAGCCCGCGGATTTCGACGTTGAGGCGGCGCTGGCAGAGGTGGAGCGGCCCGCAGTGCCGTCGCTGGATACCCCTTATGACCTGCTGGTCACGGGTGTGGGTGGCACCGGGGTTGTGACCGTTGGCGCGCTCATCACCATGGCCGCGCATATCGAAGGTCGCGGGGCGTCGGTGCTCGACTTTACCGGCTTTGCGCAGAAGTTTGGCACGGTGCTGAGCTATATCCGCTTGGGTGCGTCCCCCGACACGATCCATCAGGTACGGATTGAGGCGGCGTCAGCGGACGCTGTGATCGGCTGCGATGTGGTTGTGTCCTCGGCCCCCAAGGCGTCGAGGCATTACCATGCCGGCACGCGCATGGTGCTGAACCGGGCCGAGATGCCCACCGGTGATTTAGTGCTGCACCGCGATGCCAGCCTGCGCGTGGGTGAACGTGAAGCTGCGATTGCGGGGGTAATCGGGGCAGAGAACCTGTGGGCGCTTGATGCGAATGCGCTGGCTGAGCGGCTGCTGGGCGACAGCGTCTTTGCCAATGTGATGCTCTTGGGGGCGGCGTGGCAAAAGGGGTTGGTGCCGGTGAGTGAGGCGGCCTTGAAACAAGCCATCCAGTTGAATGGTGTTGCCGTTGAGAAAAACACCCGCGCCTTTGATATCGGGCGTATCTGGGCGCATGATCCTGACAGTTTTGTCCCCACGGGGACAGTCGAGATGCCGGAGACGGCGGATGAAATCATTGCCCATCGCGCGGCGTTGCTGGTTGGCTATCAGGATGCGGCATATGCGGCGCGCTACCGGCGCATCTTGGATCGGTACACAAGCGGGTTGGATGAGGCCGGGCGTGTCTTGGCGGCTCAATCGCTCTACAAGCTCATGGCGTATAAGGACGAATACGAGGTGGCGCGGCTGCATACGCAGACCGGGTTCTATGAACGCCTGTCTGAGCGGTTTGAAGGTGGTTTTACCATACGCCACCATATGGCGCCGCCACTTCTGTCACGGGCCAAAGATGCACGCGGGCGACCGACGAAACGTGCGTTCGGCCCGTGGATGCGGCGCGCCATGCGCCTTTTGGCCAAGGGCAAGGTGGTGCGGGGGACGTGGGCTGATCCGTTTGGCTATATGGCCGAACGACGCGAAGAACGCGCCTTGATCGATTGGTATGTTGCAGGGCTGGAGCGGCTTTCGCGCGGTGTTGTCGACCACAACGCGATGCGTGTTTTTCTGTCAACGCCGCTGGAGTTTCGGGGGTATGGCCCCGTGAAAGCCGAGGCGATCGCGCGGTGGAAGCCCGAAGCCGATGCGGCGCTTGAGCGTGCTAGTAGTCGCTGACGAGCAGATGTGTCGGGGTGGTGTCTTCCTCGATGTCCGAGAAGCGCCCGATGGGGTCTGCAAAGATGTTGTCGGTCAGGTCGTCATTGACGGTCGAGACCTCGTGGATCAGGCAATCGCCGCCTTCACCCCAGAACGCGTGCCATGTGGTGGGGGTCAGTGTCACCGACGCGCCGACTGGCAGCTTGAGATGACCACCGGCGGGCAGGGTAACGGGCACCCCGTCGGTCAGGACGTTCACGTCGGCGTTGCGGTCGATCTGTCCCTCGGCATGGCAGGTGAAGAGTTCGAGCACCAGCGTGGCGCCGCCGCGGTTGATGATGTCTTCGGTCTTGAGCACATGGCGGTGCATGGGCGACAGCTGGTCCTGGCGCGAGATCATCAGTTTTTCGGCGTAGAGCATCGCGCCTTGCTGCCCCATCTCACCCAAGTCGCCGTTGCGCATGGTGAAGAGGAACAGGCCCATGTCGTCGAACTTGCCCTGCCCGTAATCGGTGATGTCCCAGCCGAGGCGGCGGTCGCGGATATGGGCGGCCTTTTCGCTGCGCATCTCGTCCGGGGTCCAGGTGCCGAAGGGCGGCACGGTCCAGCCGTGTTGGGCGAAGAAGTCGGCGCCGTTGGCGAGGATGTCGTTCACACGGGATCGTTTCATCGGATCAGTCCAGTTCAGATTGCCAGGGTGGGTTGGCCCCGGCGCGAGAGACGGTGATGGCCGCCGCGCGGGCGGCGAGGGTGAGCATATCGGTGAGTGTGGGTTCGTCCAGCGTGTCGAGGGCTGCGGGGGACAGGGCATCTGCGCGGCGCAGGGCGGCGAGGCAGCCTGCGTTGAACGTGTCGCCTGCGCCGACCGTGTCGACAACGGTAGCTTTTTCCGCGGCCACGCGGACGCGTGTGCCGTTGGCGAGGTGAGCGGTTGCGCCGTCGCCACCTTCGGTCAGGAGAAGCATCTTGGGGCCGAGGTCGAGAATGGCTTGGGCCTTGGCCGTCAGGTCGCCGTCTGGCACCAGCCAGCCAATGTCATCGTCGGACAGTTTCACGATGTCAGCGCGTTCGATCAGTTTGGTCAATCTGGCGCGGTAGCCGTCATGGTCCGACACAAAGCCGGGCCGGATGTTTGGGTCGGCCATGACCAGGCGGTCGGTGGGTTGGGACAGGGCCAGATCGAGCAATGTATCAGCGACCGGCGGGTTGCACAGTGAGATGCCGCCGAAGAACATCGCCTGTGTCCCCGCGGGTACAGCAGCAATATCAAGGGGTTGGATGTTTCGGGTTGCCGTTTCGGCGTCGTAGAACGTGTAGGTGGCGTTGCCTTGATCCAGATGTACGAAGGCCAGTGTCGTGTTGCGATCGCTGCGCACGGCGTGGTCGGTTGTGACGTGGCTGGCGGTCAGGTGATCCTCGATCATTGTGCCAAACGGGTCCGACGAGAGACCGGTGATCAGGCCCGTATCCTCGCCTAGACGCCCCAGTGCCACGGCGGTGTTCAGCACCGCGCCACCCACGTGGGGGACATAGGCGCCCTGTGTATTCGGGATCATGTCAATCAGGGCTTCGCCCGCGCACAGGATCATGTGGGTGTCTCCGTCAGTGTGATGTCGGCGGGGGCCGATTGGGTCAGCACCGTGTTGATATTCGGCATGTCGTTGGTGTCAATCCAGGCTTGAGCGTCGGGCTTGCCATGTTCGGCCCATCGGGCCGTCAGGCGGGCGCGCAAGTCTTCAAGCGGCGGGTGCAGGGCGATGGTGTAGGTCCATTTGTCATGCAGGGCTGTCCACGGCTCTTGGTTCAGCAGCAGATAGTTGCCCTCGACCAGCACCGTGACGCAATCCGCCGATATGCGTCCGGCCCCGGCGATCGCAATCTCGCGCGTGCGGTCGAAGAGGGGGAAGACAACCCCGTCGGGTGATTGGAGCGCGTTGATCATGCGGTTGAAGCCATCCGCATCGAACGTGTGTGGCGCACCTTTGCGATTGAGCGTGCCGTCGGCGCGCAGCAGGCCGTCATCAAGGTGGAAGCCGTCCATCGGGACAACGGCTGCGGGTTCCCCCTTGGCGGTCAGATGTGTGGCGAGCTGCGCGGCGAGTGTGCTTTTGCCGCTGGCGGGGGGACCCACGACAGCGACCAGACGCCGGTAGGGCGATGGGGGCCGGTCGAGGATCTGCATGCAGATCTGGTCGAGGGTCATTTTACGCCGCCATCTCCGGAACAGCCGCGCCGGTCATGTAGGCGACGGCGTCGGACATGGAGTGATCTTTGGGGTCAATGACGCAAAGCCTTTTTCCCAGGCGGTGCACGTGGATGCGGTCGGCCACTTCGAAGACGTGAGGCATGTTGTGGCTGATCAGGATGATCGGGATGCCGCGGGACCGCACGTCTTGGATCAGTTCCAGCACCTTACGGCTTTCCTTGACCCCGAGTGCGGCGGTGGGTTCATCCAGGATCACGACCTTGGACCCGAATGCTGCGGCGCGCGCCACGGCAACGCCCTGGCGCTGGCCGCCCGAGAGGCTCTCGACCGCCTGGTTGATGTTCTGGATGGTTGCCAGCCCGAGTTCGCTCAGCTTTTCGCGGGCGAATTTCTCCATCGCCTGCTTGTCGAGGCGGCGGAACACTTTGCCCATGATGCCGGGTTTGCGCAACTCGCGACCCATGAACATGTTGTCGGCGATGGACAGCGCGGGGGACATGGCAAGCTGCTGGTAAACGGTTTCGATCCCGCGCTCGCGGGCTTCGATGGGCGAGCGGAATTTGACCTCTTTCCCTTCGAGCCAGACCTGCCCTTCGTCCGGGACAACGGCCCCCGACACGGCCTTGATCATGGAGGATTTCCCGGCCCCGTTGTCGCCGATCACGGCCAGGATTTCGCCGGGCATCAGGTCGAAGTCGGCGTGGTCGAGCGCTGTGACCTTGCCGTAGCGTTTGACGAGATTGCGGGCTTTGAGAATGGGCTCGGTCATGCCGCCACCTTTCTGATCCATTGGTCCACGGCGACCGCTGCGATGATGAGCATCCCGATGAGCATGAAGGTCCATTGCGGGTCGGCCCCGGCCATGCGCAGGCCCAGTTCGAACACGCCGACGATCAGGGCGCCAAAGAGGGCGCCCGCGATGGAGCCGCGCCCGCCGAAGAGGGAGATGCCCCCGATCACAACGGCGGTGATGGACTGGATATTGCCGATCACGCCCGTTGTGGCCGAGGGAGAGATGGAGCCGAAGCGGCCCACCATGACCCAGCCAGCGAGGGCGCAGATGAAGCCCGCGACCATGTAGACGGACATGTAGGTTTTGTGGACGTTCACGCCCGACAGTTCGGCGGCTTCGGGGTCGTCGCCCACCGCATAGACATGCCTGCCCCAGGCGGTTGATCGGAGCGCGTAGGCGAGGATGATAAACAGAAGGATCATGCCGATGACGCCAAGCGTGAAGACGGCCCCGCCGATGTTGATCTTGGTGCCGAGGATTTGGAGGAAGGCGGCTTCGGCCTCGATATCCTGCGAGCGAATGGTTTCGTTGGCGGAGTAGAGGTAGTTCGCGGCCAGAACGATCTGCCACATGCCCAGGGTGACGATGAAAGGGGGCAGTTTCATGCGGCTGACCAGCCAGCCTGAAATGGCCCCAAGCGCTGTGCCGACCGTGAGGCCGATAGCAACAGCGACGGCGGGTGGCAGGCCGTATTGGAACGACGCCTTGCCCATGACGACCGTGCACAGGACGGCGATGGCGCCGACGCTGAGGTCGATCCCTGCTGTCAGGATGATCAGCGTTTGCGCGGCAGCAAGAACGCCCACGATTTGCACCTGCTGCAGAATCAAGGTGAGCGCGAAGGGTGAGAAAAAGCGTGATCCCAGCAGGATGCCGAAGAGCGCGACCGAGAAAAGCAGCACGATCAGTGGGACCAGCGAAGGGTTCTGGTGCAGCGTGTGTTGGAGTTGTCCGACAAGGCCGCGGCGGTGGTCCTCGAACTCGGCAACGGTGGCGTCAGCCGAGGAGACGGCGGATTCGTAATTGTCCGATTGGGTCATGGGGTCCCATCCTCAGGAAAAAAAGGGGCGGGCGTGGTGCCCGCGCCCCTGAGTGTAGCTGGATTATTGTTGGTTTTGGGAGGGCGAAGCTGCGCCGCCCTCCGTCGCTGATCATCGGCGGATGATCAGCCCCAGCACAGGTCCTTGCCTTCTGAGACCGAGATGCTTTCGACCCCGTCAGCAGGTTGGTCCGTTACCAGCGCCACGCCGGTGTCAAAGAACGCCTTGCCTTCGGTGGCTTCGGGCTTGGTGCCATCCTTGGCCCAGGCTGCAATGGCTTCGATCCCAAGCGACGCCATCAGCAGCGGGTATTGCTGCGAGGTGGCGCCAATTACTCCGTCGGCCACGTTCTGCACGCCGGGGCAACCGCCGTCGACGGACACGATCAGCACGTCGTTTTCACGGCCAATCGCCTTGAGCGCCTCATAGGCACCCGCGGCGGCGGGTTCGTTGATGGTGTAGACCACGTTGATCGACGGGTCCTTGGCGAGCAGGTTCTCCATCGCGCGACGACCGCCTTCTTCGTTACCGGCAGTCACGTCATTGCCGACGATGCGCGCATCATCTTCGTCACCCCATTTGTTGGGGTCTTTGACGTCGATGCCAAAGCCGGTGAGGAAGCCCTGGTCGCGCAGCACGCCAACAGTGGGTTGGCTGATGGCGAGATCGAGCATGCCGATCTTGGCATTTGCGGCGTCGTCGCCGAGCGTGGCCGCGGCCCATGCGCCAATCAGTTCGCCAGCCAGGAAGTTGTCGGTGGCGAATGTCATGTCAGCCGCGTCAATGGGTTCGAGCGGCGTGTCGAGTGCGATGACCAGAAGGCCTGCGTCGCGTGCTTGCTGCACCACTGGTACGATGCTGGCAGTGTCTGAGGCTGTCAGCAGGATGCCCTTGGCGCCGTTGGCGATGCAGGTCTCGATCGCTTGGACTTGGGTTTCGTGGTCGCCATCGACCTTGCCCGCGAATGACGACAGGTTGATGCCAAGCTCTTCGGCCTTGGCGGTCGCGCCTTCGCGCATTTTCACGAAGAACGGGTTGGTGTCCGTCTTGGTGATCAGGCAGGCCGAAACGTCTTCGGCGAATGCAGCGCCCGTCATGGTGGTCAGGGCACAGGCTGTGCCGAGCAGTAGTTTTTTCATGGTGTCCTCCCAGAACATGCCAGGCCACAATTCAGGTGACCCAAACTGCCCTAAGGGAAACGTGATTCTAGGGGAGTGTCAATTAATAATTCAACTTGATTTATTAATTGACGCGCGTAAAGGTTGTGATCGGGAGGAGTTGGTCACATGACACTGGACCACGTGCGTACCCTGTCCGGCGGTATCAACCAGACCGGTGTGCGCGCCTATAACGAGCGGTTGATCCTGTCGATCCTGCAGCGCAATGGCGGGCTGCCGGGCAGTGATCTGGCACGCCGCACGGGGCTGTCACCACAGACGGCGTCGGTGATCCTGCGCAAGTTGGAGCAGGACGGGTTGTTGGTGAAAGGTGCGCCGGTCAAGGGCAAGGTGGGCAAGCCGTCGGTGCCGTACCTGCTCAACCCGGATGGGCTGTTTTCCTTTGGTCTGAAGATTGGCCGACGTAGCGCGGATCTGTTGGTGTTGGATGCGATGGGGCAGGTGCGGCATCAGTTGCGCCATACCTATGACTATCCGTTGCCGGGGGATGTGTTTCAGTTTCTGCGCGACGGGTTTGTGCAATTGATCGATGACATGGACGAAGCGATGCGGGCGCGCCTGTGTGGTGTGGGCATTGCGGCGCCGTTCGAGCTGTGGAGTTGGCACGAGTTACTGGACGCCCCGCCCGAGGAGTTTTTGGCGTGGAAGGAGGCCGATTTCGTGGCCGAGGTAGGTCGGGTCACTGATTTGCCCGTGCGTCTGGTCAATGATGCGACTGCGGCGTGCCGGGCGGAACATGTGTTTGGCATTGGACGGGAATACCGCGACTATATCTACTTTTTCATAGGTGCGTTCATTGGGGGCGGCGTGGTGCTGGATCACGCCGTGTTCGAAGGCAATCAGAAGAATGCGGGTGCCTTTGGCACGATGCCGGTTGCGGATGTGCAGGGCAGGCCGGGGCATTTGATTGATCTGGCGTCGATCCGAACGCTTGAGATGCGGTTGATTGAGGCGGGCGAAAACCCGCGCCAGCTTTGGGCGCAACCGCAGGATTGGTCTCATCTGGAGAGACATGTGAAGCCGTGGCTGGAGCAGACCGCCGACGCGCTTGCCATCGCCAGCGTGGCCTCCTGCGCCGTCATTGATGTCGAGGCGGTGGTTATCGATGGCGCCATGCCTGCGTCCATCCGGGCGCGATTGGTCGAAATGACGGCGCGGGCGCTGGAGACGAAGGACATGCGCGGGCTGATGCGGCCCGACATCGTGGCAGGTCATATAGGTGTAAATGCCCGCGGCATTGGCGCTGCCGCGGGCCCGATCATTGGTCAGTTTCTGCTGGATCGCTCAGCCGCGATGTTCGAGCAGGCTTAGCGGTAGTAGAGCGACGTACCGTTCGAGAAGAGCTGCACTTTTTCAGGTGCCGCTGTCACTTTCACCGACTGGCCGCGCAGGTCCTTGTGGATGCCGGGCATTTTGGCAAGCACAGCCTGTTCGCCTTCGGGTGCTTCGAAATAGAGGATCGTCACTTCGCCCAGGGCTTCGGTGAAATCGACCTTGCCTTCGAACACGGCGTCACCGTCGGTGGCCACCATGTCTTCGGGGCGGACGCCCACATTCACTTGCATCCCCATGTCGCTATCCTGCGTGGGGACTGCAGAGGTGACGATGGACCCGCTTTTCATTTTGACCTTGGTGTGGGTGCCAGTTTCGACGATTTCGCCGGGCAACAGATTCATCGACGGCGAGCCGATGAATTGCGCAACGAACTCGTTCTGGGGCCGCTCGTAAAGCTCAAGCGGCGAGCCGACCTGCGCGATCCCCTTGTTCGCAAGCACCACGATGCGGGTGGCGAGGGTCATCGCTTCGACCTGGTCGTGGGTCACGTAGATCATCGTGCTGTCGGGCATCGACTCTTTGAGTTGCGCGATCTCGATCCGCGTGGCGACGCGCAGGGCGGCGTCGAGGTTCGAGAGCGGTTCATCGAACAGGTACACTTTGGGGTCGCGCACAATCGAGCGGCCAATGGCCACCCGCTGACGCTGACCACCGGACAGCGCCTTGGGCAGGCGGTCCAGATAGGGTTCAAGTTGCAGGATGCGCGCGGCGCGGTTCACGGCCTCGTCAATCTCGGACTGGGATTTCTTTGCCAGCTTCAGGGCAAAGGTCATGTTGTCGCGCACCGTCATGTGGGGATACAGCGCGTACGACTGGAACACCATCGCGATGCCGCGCTGGGCCGGGGGCACGTCGTTCACGACCGTGCCGTCAATTTCGAGCGTGCCGCCCGTGATGCTTTCCAGCCCGGCAATCATGCGCAAAAGCGTGGACTTGCCGCAGCCCGACGGGCCCACAAAGACGATCAACTCGCCCTTGGTGATGTCGAGGTTGATGTTGTTGAGCACGTTGACCGTGCCGCCATATGTCTTTTCGACATCTGTCAGTTTCAAATCGGCCATGGTTGGTCCCTCCCTTCGGGGTGGCGGTGGCCCGCCCCCCGTTCTCCTCGTTTATGTCTTCAGGGCAATTGCCACTTGCCACGGACCCAGATGGACATGCCCATCGGGGCTGGGGGCGGTGCTGCCCAGTTCCGACCCGATGGTGACCCATGCCCCTTCGGGCAGGTCCAGCGTGGCCGGGTGTTTGCTCAGGTTGACCGCGCAGAACACGGTCTGGTCGTCGTGGTGTCGTGTGAAATGCACCACGTCACCCGTGGCCTTCACCCCATTGTGGGTGCCCTTGGCCAGCGCCTTGTGGGCGTGGCGCAGGGCGATGGCCTTGCGGTAATGGTGCAACAGTGCGCTTGGGTCGTCTTCCTGCGTGGCCACGGCGGCATGCAGGTGCTCGCGGCTGACGGGCAGCCACGGGTCGCCCGCGGTAAAGCCGCCGTGGCTGTTCGATGGTTCCCACACCATGGGCGTGCGGCAGCCATCGCGACCCTTGAATTCGGGCCAGAACTGGATGCCATAGGGGTCTTGCAGGTCTTCAAAGGCGACGTCGGCCTCGTGCAGGCCCAACTCTTCGCCCTGGTACAGACAAACCGAGCCGCGCAGGCACAGGATCAGGGTTGCATATGCGCGGATGGCGGCATCTGACAGGTCCCAGCGACTGGCGTGGCGCATGACGTCGTGGTTGGAAAACGCCCAGCAGGCCCAGCCATCGCTCGCGACATCGTCCACCTTGTCCAGCACCTCGGCCACGCGTGATGCTGTCAGCGGGTCCTTGGCCAGAAACTCGAACGCATAGCACATCTGCACCCGGTCATCGCCGGCGGTGTATTCGCCCATCAACTCAAGGCCGCGCTGCGCGTCACCCACTTCGCCCACGGCAGCGGTGCCGGGATATTCGTCCAGAAGCGCGCGGAACCGGGCCAGAAACGCGAGATTTTCCGGCTGGTTCTTGGAATAGACGTGTTCCTGGTGGTTATAGGGGTTCACCGATGGCGCGATATTTGCGTTGCGCTTTTCCTTGGGCAGGGCCGGATTGTCGCGCAGTTGCTTGTCGGCGTAGTAGAAGTTGATGGTGTCGAGGCGGAAGCCGTCGACCCCACGATCCAGCCAGAACCGGGTCACGTCCAGCAGTGCGTCCTGCACATCCGGATTGTGGAAGTTCAGGTCGGGCTGCGTTTTCAGGAAATTGTGCAGGTAGTACTGCTCGCGCCGCGGCTCCCACGTCCAGGCGGGGCCACCAAAGATCGACAGCCAGTTGTTGGGCGGCGTCCCGTCCGGTTTGGGGTCGGACCAGACATACCAGTCGCATTTTTCGCTGTCGCGGCTGTGCGCGCAGTCCTGGAACCAAGGGTGTTCGTCGCTGGTGTGCGACAGGACCAGGTCGATCATCACCCGCAGACCCAGCGCGTGGGCGGTTTCGACCAGCGCGTCGAAATCGGCCAGCGACCCGAACATCGGGTCCACACCGCGATAGTCGCTGACGTCATAGCCAAAGTCCTTCATCGGAGAGGTAAAGAACGGCGAAATCCAGATCGCATCCACCCCAAGCGACGCCACATAGGGCAGGCGGCTGGTGATCCCGTTCAGGTCACCGATACCGTCGCCGTTGCTGTCCTGGAAGCTGCGCGGATAGATCTGATAGATCACCGCCCCGCGCCACCAGTCCTTGTCCGCCACCAGAGTTCGCGCCATGTCGAATTCCGCTTTCTTGTTCATTGATGAGAGGTCCTATTTCACCGACCCGGCCAGCAATCCGCGCACCAGGTATTTTTGCATTGCGAAGAAGACGCACAACGGCACCGCAATCGACACGAAGGCCGCCGTGGCAAGGATTTCCCAGTTGCCCCCGCGGGTCCCCAGCAAGTTCACGATCTGGTCGGTCATCACTGTTGTTTGCCCCGTGGCGTCAATCAGGAACACCTTGGCCACCAGCAGGTCATTCCAGGTCCACAGGAACTGGAAAATCGCAAAGGACGCCAAGGCGGGGAACGACAGGGGGAGGATGATCTTGGTAAAGATCTGAAAATCCGTCGCGCCGTCCACCTTGGCGTTTTCGATGATGTCGCGGGGCAGGCCAACCATGTAATTTCGCAAGAGGTATATCGCCAGTGGAAGGCCGAACCCGGTATGGGCCAGCCAGACGCCCAAGTAGCCTTTGCCGATGCCGATTCCGACATGCAGTTTCAACAGCGGGATCAGCGCCAGTTGCAGCGGTACCACCAACAGGCCCACAACGCAGGCAATCAGGATTGCCCGCCCGGGGAAGTCCATCCACGCCAGTGCATAGGCCGCAAAGGCCGCCACCACGATGGGAATGATCGTCGCCGGAATTGTCACCGTCAGCGTGTTGAAGAACGCCTTGGCCATGTTGTCGTTGCTGTCGCCGCTGGTCATGATGTTCACGTAGTTGTCGGTCGTGAACTCGGGCGGTGACACGGCTGTGACAAAGGCACGTTGGCCGCGCCCGCTGATCTGTTCCTCGTTGCCGGACCAGGCATAGTTGCCGTCGGCGTCCACGGTGAAGGTCTCACCATCGCCCAAATCAGCCACGTCACCGGGTTGGTACGCGTCCACCGCGCGGGACGAGGTGCCCCAGCTTTGGATGTCGCCCCCGCCGCCGTTTTCTTCGAAGATGTTGCCCTCGACCACATAAAGATCACCGTTCTGGATGCGGTTGTCATCGGGGTCCGAGGCGCGGAAGCGTTCGGTTTGCTCGGATGGGAACATTGATGCCCACCAGCCCGAGCCGACGATCTGGTCCGCGGTCCGGAACGATGACACCAGAAGCCCGAAGGTCGGAAACACCCACAGTGCCACAAGCAGCACGACCGAGATGTTGACGGCCCAGCCAAGGGACGATTTGGAACCTGCGATGTTGTCCATTATTTCATCTCCTTACGGGCGTTGTAGACGTTCCAGACCAGGATCGGCGTCACCAGCAGCATGATCACGATGGCCGATGCTGACCCCACGCCCCAGTCGTTGGCGCGGAACATCTTGTCGTACATGTAATTGGCCAGAACCTGCGTCTCCCACTGGCCGTTTGTCATCGCGAACACGATGTCAAAGACCTTGAGAACAACGATGGTAATGGTGGTCCAGACGACCACGATGGTGCCCATGATCTGCGGCACTTTGATCTTGAAGAAGATCTGGAACGGGTTGGCACCGTCGATGATCGCAGCCTCAATCGTTTCTTCGGGGATGCCGCGCAGGGCCGCCGACAGGATCACCATGGCAAAGCCGGTCTGAATCCAGATCAGCACAACCATCAGCAGGAAGCTGTTCCAGAAGGGGATGGTCAGCCATGTCTGCGGCTCGCCGTATGGGTAGTCAAAAGTAAACAGCCCGATCAGCGACGACAGCGAAAGGTAAACGAGATAGAGCGCAGCGGCACCCACGAACAGGCGTAGGGGCACGTAGCCCGCACCGCCCCCATTCTGGCGGCTTTCCGAGATTGGGCGCACGAAGATCCAGCCCACATAAGCCACGATGGCGGCAAAGGCCAAAAGCATGATGGCAGGCAGCGCCTGCAGGAACAGGAATGACCCGATCCCGCCCTCGAACTGGAGCCAGACGGCGTTCAGGATGCCAATCTGGCTTTGGTCGGCGGGCCGTGCTTCGTAGACCAGCTTAAAGATCACGCCCGCGCCCACGAAAGAAATCGCCATGGGCATGAAAATGAGCGACTTGGCGGCTGATCCCCACTTGATCCGGTCGGTCAATTGGGCGGCCAGCAGGCCAAAGGCGGTCGAGGCGGCGGGCACAACAATCAGCCACAGCATGTTGTTGCGCAACGCTTCCCAGAACTTCGGCTCGGCCATCATCTGGTTATAGTTAGCAAGGCCGACAAAGGCGCCGCCCTGATCACGGTCGGTCAGCGACAGACGCAGCGTCTCGAACACTGGGTAGGCGAGGTAGAGACCCAGCGCGAAAATGGCAGGAAACAGGAAGAGCCACGGACGCACCTGGTTGGCCCGGTTGATGTTCTGTCCGGCCTGCGGTCCCGTGGCAGGGAAAATGAACTTGTCGAGGATCTGGTTCGACCCCCAGAAATACAGGACACATCCACCCACGCCGAGTGCAATGGTCACCAATCCCAACAGTGCAGGGTTCATGAGGCTTCCTCCCTATGGCGAGGCCCGGTTATGGGGCGGGTTCCTCGCGACCGGCGTTGGCCGGTTTGTTTGACCAGCCCGCGAGATGCGGACTGGTCGGTCTTGTGAGTGGTTTGGGGCTTACTTCAGCGCGTCCCAGCTGGACTGGATTTCGCCAGCCACAGCAGCGGCGTCTTTGCCACCTGCATAGTCAACCATACCCGTCCAGAACGTACCGGCACCAACGCCACCAGGCATCAGGTCCGACCCGTCAAAGCGGAACGTGGTTGCACCCAGCAGAACTTCACCCAGCGCGCGCAGCGTGTCGTCCTTGTAGGCGTCCAGGTTCACACCGTTGTGGGGGGTCAGGAAGCCGGTTTGCGCCATCATGATCTCGTGGCTGATCGGCTCCTGAAAGAACTCCATCAGCGCGTTTGCGCCATCCGAGGGGTTGGTGATCGCCATCAGCGTACCGCCACCCAGAACCGGGTCGCCCAGGTCCTTGTCCGCATAGGACGGGAAGTAGAAGAAGTTGGTGTCGACACCGAACTCCACATCTTCCGGGAAGAAGGCGGGCACAAACGACGCCTGGCGGTGCATGTAGCACTGCGGCGGCGAGGTGAAGAGACCCTTGGGCGAGTCGCGGAAGTCTGTCGATGCCACAGCACCGGCACCACCGGCAACCTTGGCGTCGTCACGGGCAAACCAGCCAAACTCTTCGATGGCGGCCAGGACGCGCTCGTCGTCAAACGGGATCTCGTTAGATGTCCACTGGTCATAAACCGACGGCTCGACCGTGCGCAGCATCATATCCTCGACCCAGTCGGTCGCAGGCCAGCCGGTGGCCGCGCCTGATCCCAGACCAATGCACCACGGTGTTTCACCGTCGGCCACGATCTGGTCCGTCAGCGCCTTGAGTTCTTCCATCGACTCAGGGATCTCGTAACCCGCATCCTCGAAGTTCTCGGGGTTGTACCAGACAAGCGATTTGACGTTCACGTTGTAGAAGAAGCCGTAAACTTGATCGTTGCCATCGGCATCCGCGTAGGTGCCCAGGTCAACCCAGGATTGGCCAGCGGCGTAGTTGTCCTTGACCCAGTCACCCATGCCTGCGGGCAGGGGATGCAGCTGACCTTTGCCCGCCATTACAGCGGCCAGACCGGGCTGTGGGAACACGGCGATGTTCGGGGCCGACCCGGCCTCGGCGTCGATCACGATCTGCTGCTCGAAGCTATCGGAACCGGTGTAGACCACGTCGGCGCCGGTTGCGGCTTCGAAATAGGCCAGCGCGTTGTTCAGATAGCCATCTTCGGGTGTCAGCCACGGGCCGAACACGGTGATGGTCTGACCGCTCAGGTCTGGGGCGCTGTCGGCCCATGCATTGTAGCTGTCCCAGCTGAACGGTCCGCCTTCGATGCCAAAGGCAAGGTGGCCGTCTGCATGTGCTGTTGCAGCCGTGATAGCCAACGCCGCGGCGCTGGCCAAAAGTGTTTTGGTCATTCTGGTCGTCCTCCCATTCGCGTCCAAAACCGACCCGGTTCAGGCCCGGATCATCTGCGCTTTCAAAGGTGTCAAAGCGCTTTGGAATGTCGCGACCGTTGCCGAAATTTCGCGTCCTGTCAAACGGACTCCGCTGGTCGATGCAAAATAGTTTAACACGTATTGCGGGAGGTGGGAGAAGTTTTGACGAGCGCCGCGTCACCCGTTAGCGTGCATCTCTGAAAGCGCTTTGGAACGGATTGCCCCGTGAATCTTAAGGAACTGTCATCTTTGCTGGGGCTCAGCCAAACCACCGTCAGCCGGGCGCTGAACGGGTACCCGGAGGTGTCCGAGAAAACGCGCGCACGTGTTGTAAAGGCGGCGCAGGCCCATGCCTACAGCCCGAACACCCGGGCACAAGGCCTCGCGACAGGCCATTCCAAGTGCATCGGACACGTGATTTCGGTCAGCGATTCGGCAGAAATGGTCAACCCGATCTTTGGCGACTTCATGGCGGGCGCGGGCGAAACCTATGCCGCCCATGGCTACGACATGATGGTCACGCGCGTCGGCGAGCAGGAGGAGGCCGACACCTACCGCAATCTCAAGGCCCGCGGGGCTGTGGATGGCGTGGTGGTGCACGCGCCCAAGCGCAACGATACGCGGCTGGCGCTTCTGGACAAGATCGGGTTGCCTTACGTGGTGCATGGTCGGTCGACCGGGATCAAGGCCCCCTATTCCTGGCTCGATGTGAACAACACGCGCGCCTTTTCCGAAGCCACCTCCTATCTCGCCAGCCTTGGCCACAGCCGCATCGCGCTGATCAACGGGCCCGAGGTGATGGATTTCGCCATTCGCCGCCGGTCAGGTTACGAATCCTCCATGCGCTTTGCCGGGCTGCGCATTGATCCCACGCTGATGAGTACCGGAGAGATGACCGAAGCCTACGGCTATGATCAGGCCAACACCATGCTAGGCTTCGATGATCCGCCCACCGCCTTCCTCGCCGCGTCGATCATCTGTTCTGCGGGCATTCGCCGCGCGCTCGACACGCGCGGGTTGCGGGTGGGCCAGGACATTTCGGTTGTCACCTTCGACGATTGCCTGAGCTATTTCGGCAATGGCGGTGACCGCCCGGTCTTTACCGCCTGGCAATCCTCGGTGCGGCTTGCGGGTGGCGCACTGGCCCAGATGCTGATCGACCGCATCCGCACCCCGCACGCCCCACATGTCTCGGAACTGTGGGAGGCAGAATTCGTCGAGGGCAGTTCGACCGGCCCCGCGCCAGATCATACCAAGGACTGACCATGTTCACGCACAAACGCTCCGACTTCCCCGAAGGCTTTCTCTTCGGGGCCGCCACCTCTGCCTACCAGATTGAAGGGCATAAATTTGGCGGCGCCGGTCGCGCCATGTGGGATGATTTCGCGGCCACCCCCGGAAATGTGGTCCGCGCCGAGGACGGCGCGCGGGCCTGCGACCACTACCATCGCTACGCGGACGATTTCGACCTGCTGCGCGAGGCAGGATTTGACGCCTACCGCTTTTCCACAAGCTGGGCGCGGGTCATGCCGGACGGGCGCACTGTGAATTCTGAAGGACTGGATTTTTACGACCGGCTTGTCGACGCGATGCTCGAACGGGGCCTCAAACCCTGTGCCACGCTCTACCATTGGGAATTGCCCTCGGCGCTTGCGGATCTCGGCGGCTGGCGCAACCGCGACATCGCGGATTGGTTCGCCGACTTCACCGAAGCCGTCATGGCCCGCATCGGTGACCGCACCTTCTCGGTCGCGACGATCAACGAGTTCTGGTGCGTGTCCTTTCTGTCCCATTTCATCGGCGCTCACGCCCCCGGTCTGCGCGACATCCGCGCCACCGCCCGCGCCATGCACCATGTGTTGCTGGCCCATGGCACCTCGATCGAACGGATGCGCAGTATGGGGATCGAAAACCTGGGCGCCGTGTTCAACATGGAATGGTCCACGCCCGCCGATGACAGTGCAGAGGCGGCCGAGGCCGCGGCCCTGCACGATAATTACTACAACCATTTCTTTGTCTCGGGCGCGTTCAAGGGCACGTATCCCGACCGGCTTGTCCGCGATCTCGGTGTGCATTTCCCCGAGCGCTGGCAGGATGACATGGCCACGATCAGCGCCCCGCTCGATTGGGCCGGCATCAACTATTACACCCGGTCCATCCTTGCCCCAAATGACGGCCCCTGGCCGCACCACCATGCGGTCGATGGGCCGCTGGAAAAAACACAAATGGGGTGGGAGGTGTATCCGCAAGGCCTGCACGACTTCCTTATGCGCACGGCCGAAGAGTACACGGGCGATCTGCCGCTTTACGTGACCGAAAACGGGATGGCGAGTGCGGATACCGTGACACAGGGCGCAGTGCAGGACGACGCCCGCATCGCCTATTTCCAAAGCCACCTGCAAGCGGTGCGCGATGCGATTGCCAAAGGCGTTCCGCTCAGGGGCTACATGGCGTGGTCGCTGATGGACAATTACGAATGGGCGCTAGGCTACGAGAAGCGGTTCGGGCTGGTGCATGTCGATTTCGACACGTTGGCGCGGACCCCCAAGGCGTCGTGGCACGCGTTCAAGGAGATGCTGGGCTGAGCTTGCCGTGACCCAAATGAGCGGCTTTGCCGCACGCGATTCATTTTTGGGAATGAGGGACGCTGTCCCTCAAACTCCCTGTCGTATTTTCAGTCAGAAGAAGACATCCATTGCCTGGGGTCTACGGCCTGTCCCGTGCGGGCGCTTTCCTGCGCGGCGAGACCCATGGCAACTGCGGCCCAGCCGTCGGCCAACGTGACTTCGGGGGTACCCTGACCGCGCACGAGCGCGGCGAAGCGCTGGTGTTGGTAGAAGGTTGATCCGTTATGGTCCCCCGCGTCCAAAAGGGTGGGATCGACCGGGATGTCATGCGTGGCCGGGCCTTGGGGCTGGCGCGGAGAGGTGACCAGCTTGGCCACTGGGGCAGGGCCCAGGTGATCCGGCCAGAACCGGCCGGGGCCTGGCACGAAGGCTTCGATCTTGCCCGAGGGGCCGACGGCAGAGAGTTCTTCCTGATAAGCGGACCCTTCGGCGAACATGCACAATTCCAACATGGCGCGCGTCCCGTTGTCGAAATCCACAAGCGCATAGCCGCTGTCGATGATGTCCGGGGTCTCACCGTCATAGGTTTCGTCCAGATGGTTCACCGCCTGACTGGCGGAGGCCATGACGCGCACCGGCTCGGCCCCCATTGCAAGCCGCATCAGGTCGAAGAAATGACAGCATTTTTCGACAAAGGTGCCGCCGGTGTAGCGGTTGAACCGGTTCCAGTCGCCGACCTTTTCAAGAAAGGGAAAGCGGTGCTCGCGGATGGACAATTGCTTGATCCCGCCAGTTGCGGCCTCGGCCTTTTCAAGAAACTGCGCGATCACGGGCATGTAGCGGTATTCCATCGCGACCCAGACGGGGCAGGGGTAGCTGTCGCGGATTGTGACCAGCTTTGCTGCGTCCTCAGGGTCGGTGAAGAGTGGTTTCTCGACGAGTAGGGGCAGGGGGCGCGTGACCGCGATCTCCTCCATCTGGCGCACATGGCAAAAATTTGGGCTGACGATCAGCACGCAGTCCAGTTCATCGACTGCCAGCAATTCGGCGATTGATCCCACCCGCTGCGCCGCGGGTGCAATTGCCCCAGCCTGCGCTGCCATGCCGTCATCTGGTTCAAAGAACGCAGCCACGCTTGCCTCGGGCAAGAGCGCGATATTGCGCATATGTTCCTGACCCATCATGCCGCATCCGATGATGCCATAGCGTACCTGTTTCAACCGGTGTTCCTTTACTTCAGTCGTTGGACATAGACGGCGCGCGACGGGTCGTACCATGTGCGGGAAAATTCAATGGGGGCCGCAGCGCCAGCCCAGCTCAGGCGTTCGATGTACCCCACGATGTCACCCGGACGCGGTCCGTAAGCGCCCGGCGCCCAGTCGGGGACGTGGCCAAGTGACACCCGGTCTTCGGCCCGCTGGATCCACAGGCCCAGCTCCTTGCGATAGGTGGCGTAGAGGGATTCGGACATGGTGGCTTCCGACACGATTCCCGCGTCTGCATCCAGCCAAATCTCTTCCACTCCCATGATTGTGTCATTCAGCGACCGCAGGCGGCGGATGCGCGTCGCGCGGCCGGATGTGCCGAAATCGGGCAGGTCCGCGGGCTTGTCCATGAGGTCTACCGACAGCACCTTGGCGCGTGGCAGGCCTCCGCCCTCCAGCAGTTCCAGCCGGAACATGGCATAGACCGTGCCCGTGTCGCCCCCGGCCCGGATATAGTTGCCGGAGCCCTGAACGCTTTCGATCAGCCCCTTTTCGCCCATGTCTCGGAGTGCTTTGCGCAGCGTGCCGACGCTCACGCCCAGCTCTACCGCCATGTCACGCTCGGGCGGCAAACGTTCTCCGTCAATCAGCCGACCGGCCACGATGTCACGCGTCAAAAGCTCGGCGATCTGCACATAGATCGGCAGAGCGTGGGGGGATTGGCTTGGGGTGGTCACGTGACGTCAGACAGGGCGAATGTGGAAATTGATACACTATTGATCTACATCAATGACAGTGTTACGCAAGTCTCAAGTTGACGCCCAAGGAAAGTCCCGCCGCATGACCATCGTCCCGATCACCTCCCCAGACCTCGATGCGGCCGAAGTGTCGTGGTTCTCGGCGCTGTGCTCGGACGATTACCAGTTCCTCGGCGTGCCTGATGGCGGCCTGCGCTCAAGCTGGGCGCATTGCTCGGACATCGTGAAAGAGGCCGAGGCGCAGGGCTTTCGCAATATCCTGTGCCCATCCTCCTACCAGGTGGGCCAGGACACGCTGTCCTTTGTCGCGGGCTGTGCCCCCATCACATCCAAGATCAACCTGCTCGCCGCGGTCCGCTGCGGAGAGATGCAGCCGATCATGCTCGCCCGCACCATCGCCACGCTTGATCACATGCTCGAGGGGCGGCTGACGGTAAACATCATCTCGTCCGACTTCCCCGGAGAGAAGGCGGATAGCAATTACCGCTACCAGCGCTCGCGCGAGGTGGTGGAGATCCTGAAACAGGCCTGGACGCGGGACGAGATCAACTACGAGGGCGAGGTTTACAACTTCACCGGCCTCACCACCGACCCCGCGCGCCCCTACCAGACCGGCGGCCCGCTTCTGTATTTCGGTGGCTACTCGCCGTCTGCCCTCGACCTCTGCGGCCAGCATTGCGACGTCTACCTGATGTGGCCCGAACCCACCGAGAACATCGCGCAGCGTATGCGCGACGTAAACGCGGTGGCCGAGAAATACGACCGCACGCTCGACTATGGCCTACGCGTGCACATGATCGTGCGCGATACCGAGGCCGAAGCCCGCGAATACGCCGACTACATCGTGTCAAAGCTCGATGACGAATACGGCCAGTTGATCCGCGACCGGGCGCTGGATTCGACGTCATTGGGCGTGGCTCACCAGGCCAAGGCGCGGGAACTCGCAGACAAGTTCGGCTATGTCGAACCGGGTCTCTGGACCGGCGTGGGCCGGGCGCGGTCGGGTTGTGGTGCGGCGCTCGTGGGCTCAACCGACCAGGTCATGTCCAAGATCGAAGCGTACCAAAAGATGGGCATCCGCGCCTTCATCTTCTCGGGCTACCCGCACATCGACGAGGCAAAACACTTCGGCGCGCGCGTCATGCCGCACTTGAAAACCTGTTCTTTGCCCCATGCTTACGGGCGTGTCCCCGCGGGGACACCTGCAACCCCACTCGCCGCAGGAGAGCGCCGCTAATGGATCGTATTGCCCTATCCGACAATCTGAACTTTTCGCGCATCGTCTATGGCATGTGGCGTCTGGCTGATGACAGTGACACGTCCACAGCGCATGTACAGGCCAAGATCCATGCCTGCCTTGACCAGGGCATAACGACCTTCGATCAGGCCGATATCTATGGCGGCTACGTGGCCGAAGCCGTGCTGGGCGAAGCGCTCAAAGCCGACACCGGCCTGCGGTCCAAGATGGAGATCGTGACCAAATGCGATATCGTGGCCCCCGTGGGCCGCTACGAAAACGCACCGGTCAAATACTACGACACCTCGCGCGCGCACATCATGCAGAGCATCGAAAATTCGCTGCGAGATATGGCCATCGACCATATCGACCTTCTGCTGATCCACCGCCCCGATCCGTTCATGGATCACCACGAGACAGGCGCGGCGCTGGACGAGGCCGTCGCCTCGGGCAAGGTCGGCAGCGTGGGTGTCTCCAACTTCCGCCCGTGGGATTGGGACCTGCTGCAGTCGGCAATGAAGACAAAGCTGGTCACCAACCAGATCGAGATTTCTCTGAGTGAAATCAATCCCTTCACCAACGGTGACATCGCATTCCACCAGCGCCACGGCCAGCCGCTCATGGCGTGGTCACCGCTGGGCGGCGGCGACCTCATGGTGGGCGGTGGCCCGCTGCAAACGCTGATGGTCGAGATCGCGCAGGATCAGGGCGTGGACCGCGCCGCCGTTGCCGTGGCCTTCCTGCTGGCCCATCCGGCGAACATCATCCCGGTCATGGGCACCAACACCATCGACCGGATCAAAACACTCAGCGACGCCATGAAAGTGTCGCTCGACCGACCCACTTGGTTCCGCCTGTACGAAGCGGCCCTAGGACACGAGGTGGCCTGATGACGATGCAAAGCCCGAACCAACCCACCATTTTCACGCCCGACGCCGACAGCAGCCGCCAGCTGCGCGATGCGTTCGGCAAGTTCGCCACGGGTATTACGGTGATCACGGTTCCCAGCACCGATGGACCCATCGCCATCGTCGCCAACAGCTTTTCGTCCGTGTCGCTCGACCCAGCGCTTGTGCTGTGGTCTGTCGACCGGGGCGCACGGCGCTTTCCATATTTCGAGCGGGCGGACCACTATGCCATCCACGTCCTCGCCGCCGAACAGCAAGACGTCTGCAAGCTTGCGGCGCGCGACGCGCACATGCTGAACACCCACCCGCACCACCTGAATGCGGATGGCGTTCCGTTGATTGATCATTGCCTTGCGCGGTTCGAATGTCGCAGGGTGGCAGCACATGACGCGGGCGACCACGTCATTATTGTGGGCCAGGTCCAGCGCACCGAAATGCGCGATGGTTTGCCGCTCACCTTCTACGGGGGCGACTTCGGCTCCATCTCGTCCTAGGGCGAGAAAAACGACCCGCCCGCGGGGTGAAAGCGGAAAATGGGCCACGGTGGACTAACCGCCGGGCGACCGACAAAGGGAGGGCCCTTCATGGGTCTGTTACTGACGGTGCTTGCGCCGTTTGCATGGGTGAATGGCGCCCTGCTCAAGATCGGGCG
>JBCDEK010000080.1:0-15244 GCA_039179785.1 Pseudomonadota bacterium
ACCAACTGACGGGCTACCGCACGGACAACCTGGTGAAAATGTCGATCCTGGTGAATGACGAGCCGGTGGACGCCCTGTCGATCATGGTCCACCGCGACCGGGCCGAGATGCGCGGGCGCGCCATGGTCGAAAAGCTCAAGGACCTGATCCCCCGCCACATGTTCAAAATCCCGATCCAGGCGGCGATCGGCGGCAAGGTCATCGCGCGCGAGACGCTGTCAGCAATGCGCAAGGACGTGACGGCGAAATGCTACGGCGGGGACGCGACGCGGAAGCGGAAGCTGCTGGACAAGCAGAAGGCCGGGAAAAAGAAGATGCGGCAGTTCGGGAAGGTGGATATTCCGCAAGAAGCGTTTATTTCGGCACTCAAGATGGATGGTTGACTGTCCGTTTTCAGGGGGGCCCAGCCGTGTTGGAGTGTCGAATGAAAGCGACTAGACGCGTTGTAGCTACTGGTTTCAAGGTGCTATTTACTAAGCAGGCGATTTTACCTGACGGAAACTCTAGAGTTGTCATGAGCCGGAATAATGTACCTGCATAAGTTTTGCGAAACTAGCTACCACCCAAAAAATTGTAGCACACTACGTATTGGAACATTGAATGAATTTAGGACAACGCAGAACGCTGAACTTCGCGACGAAGGGGAGGCCACCTTCGATCTGAAGATCGTTTTTCGAGATGGAACAGTAGTAGAGCGACTTTGGCTAAATAAGATCTTCAGAGGGATTCTCTATATGGGACACCCAGAAGAGAAAATTCCTGAATATTATGAGTTTTTTAAAGAATTCCCCGAAGGATCTGTGAAAGGGAATTTGTCGAGTTTTTCCTTCAAACCGGTTAGTAGATCACATAACGCTGTCTCCGGCCATATAGAGCTAAATTTTGAAGAGGCGAACTGGCACGTTTTTTGTATGAGCCTCGCTGAGAAGGACTTCACATCACCGTTTGAGGGATACGATGATTGCTGGAATTTCCCCGTAGAAGAGATAGAAAGTTTCAAACAAGCACTAACGGATGATTTTCTGCCCGATTTGAGGCAGTCGCATTTCACCAATGAGTCTCTCAAAAAGGTCACATCTCTCGGATCGAATGCTAAAGGTTTAGTGATCGAAGATGGTCCCGTAGAGTACACTGATCGAACGAGGTACATTAAGCAGCAGTCAGATTTGTCTCTTGCCGAATACATCGAATTAGTTCGGAAAGCACCCTTCACCAAGCCAATTAAATATGCACACGAGCGAGAATATCGATTTGTTCTAAAAACGGTTGTCGGAAATTGGGCACTGTGCCCCACAGACGAGCCCGTCTTATGCCGCAATGAAAACATGAGAAAGGTATTCTTCAGGGGGCAATCGTAGGGCGAGTTTTCACCCCGCCGCCCAATACGGCCCCTGGAGGACCATGCCAAACTCAAAATCCGCATCCCAATGCACACTCGAATACGCCCAGTCCTCGGGCCGTTCCACAAATCCATGCTTCACCGGGTTCAACCAACAATACCGCACATGCGCGCGGTAGTCGGCCTCATCCCGAATGTGATGCTCCCAAAACCGCCTTTGCCAAACACCCGCATCCCCCTTGGCGATCTTGCTCGCCGAACGCTGTAGGGTGGGGTTCCACCCCACCGCATGTCCCAACCGTTTCGCATGGGTGGGTTGAAAACCCACCCTACCGTTGTCCCGAATGCTCCGCGTAAACCGGGCCTTGATCGCCCCCCATCGCGTCGAATAATCCCGATCGCCCGCTGGCAACGTCCACACACAATGCAAATGGTCGGGCAGAACGGACTGGGCTCCGCCCGTTGGTGTCTCAATCGGTCCACCGGACCGATTGCCGCCGTTGGCGGACCGCCACCAACCCCATGCATCTATGTGAAACGGCTTCTCCGCCTTCGTCACCCGCACGGCGTCCCGCAACGCATCAATCTCATCCACCAACACCGTGCCACCCCGCCGCGCCAAGGCGACGATAAAGAAGATGGACGCTCCGGTGATCTTGGGTCGGCGGTAATTTGGCATACCCTAACCCTGCGCGGGGCATGGTTAACGCAGGCTGAACGGAAACAGGGGCGGCGGGGTGAACCCCGCCATACGGCACAACCCCTGACCCAACCTAACCCCCCATCCCCGCTCAACATTCCCCCCTTATCCCCACCTTCTCCACATGAAATCCACAAGTGATATCAACGTCTTATCCCCAAGAAATTTCACCAAACCCTCATTTTTCCTTTGCCCGACTCACCCACTTTGCCCCAACCTCCCCTTACCGGCGCAGAGTTCATACGAACAAAGCGGTGGACGCAAAGGCCCCGGGGGCCACGGGATGCTCAGGACGGATCGCAAGGTCCAGCCTACACATCTACGAGCCAACGGATGCAGGTCGGATCGTGTGATCCCGAAAGGGGTGTGGCGAAAGGGCGGTATCAACAGGGGTGATGCGGGGGGCGGTTTGACCTCGGTCAGGCAGTCCCGGCAAGTGGCGGTAACGTCATGCGCAAGCTGGGCCGAATGTCGCCCTCTGGGGGGAGATAAGGTTCAACGAGGCGTCAGGGATGTGTCTTAGGGCACAGCACGGATTTCGGTCCGCGCCCCTGGCGCCTTATCGCTTTCCGGGCGTCTCACCACTCACGCCGCACGTCTCCCGACATGCAAAAGCCCGCCCCCCATGACAGGGGCCGGGCTGTCCACTCACCGAGTGGGGCGCGTTACTGCGCCTCTTGGCTCTCGTCCTCGATGGCGTTGCCAAGCGTCTGCACGTCGCGGCCAAAGCCTTCGGTCGTCTCGCAAGCGGCAAGGCCCAGAAGGGCGGCGATCATCAACAGGCGTTTCATCTTGTCTCTCCTTGAATGGCACCGCACGCAGCGGCCAAGTTCAAAGGCACAACACGCAAGGCGGGCATCCGGTTCCCGACGACCCCCCGGTGCCTCAGCCCAGATCGTATTCCGCCCGGACGCGCCGCGCCATTTCCGCGCGTGGATCGCTGCCCCAGCCGTTCGGGTCATAGGTCTTGTCATGCTCGGCGTCGGTCAGGCCGGGCGGCGGGTAGCCGCGTTCGATTGTGGTCACCGGTTTTGACCGCAAATTGGTCCGCCTTTCGATGGCGTCCACCCTGCGGTCAAAGTCCACCCGTGCGCGGTGCAGCACCGTATCGGGGTTCATCCCGCAGGCGGCGTGCAGGATCTCCTCGTCCCGCATCGGGATGATCACGGCCCGCGGTTTGCCATGAAAGGTCAGCCACAGGTGCCCCATATGTTCGTAGACGAATTTCAGTTCGTGCCGCCCGTGCCGCCGCAGATTGCTAAAAGAAATATGACGAATTTCGGTTGCCATGATGTCGCACCTTTTCCTGCCCGGCCCAAAATGTGCAGTTTTCGTCCGAATCTGTGCAGATCACGCAAAACGGCCCCGAATCCGCATGTTCAGGGCCGTCTGAAACTGTGCACTTATGGGCCGAAACTACGCAGTATCGACATTAGCGGTCCGCGTTGACGCCGAAGTTAACGCCCCGCGCGGTGCGGACACGCGATCTTGACTAGTGGCCAAACGCCGCGTTTGGCATCCAGTCGGGTGCGCCTTGTCCTGCGCGCATGTGCAGGCACGCGGTGCCAACGCGTTGGAAGTACAGAATGTCGACCGGATACCAGCCCGCCTGCGGCACCTCGACCTGAACAGCGCGGGTTTCCGAGCATTTTTGCCGCCCGTCGAAATAGCCGACAGTCTGTCCGCCGATCTTCGCGTCGAGCCCGTCATTTGTAAGGAAATCAATGTTGTAGACGCCAGGTGCGTCGAATTTCACATAGCCGGAAATCTCGGCAGCTACGTGGTGGGCCTGTTTGGATGTAAGCGTCTTGTCACCATCCCGGGTGTCGCGGTAGTCCAGCCCCGCCAAGGCAGGCCCCGGCACGGCGGCCCGCTTAAGCGCGCGGTTGGCCTGATTTAAGCTTTTGACATCAAGGGGGTAGGCGTATTTCACGGCCAGCCCTGGGGCGAGCCCGGACGGTTGCGGATCGGCGGGTTGCAACTTGAGGGGCGCGGCAAAAGCGGCTGTAGCCAACACGACCGTTGCCGCGGAAGCGGCAAGTGTCTTCAACATCTTCATTGTATACTCCCATTGGACGTGACCGCTTTTGGTGCGGCCTTGAATCACTGTGAACTTAAGGCGTGCTGACGGTCGCTGACAACAGGCCAGCCATCAATCGTGATGAACATGGCCACCTCTACGCGGCCCGGTAGAAAAGGTAGCGATCCGGCGCGATGGTGTCCGGGCCGCAGATCTGATCGAACCCGACCAGCGGCTGCTGCGACAGGACAAGGCCGCCGGGTTGCATCACTGCTGCGATCAAAGGGCTGAGCCGCGCGCCTTCCTCGACATCTTTCTCTTTGATCCCATAGCCAAAATCGTAATGCGCCAACACGATCTTGCGCCGTTCCCGGGCCATACGCTCCAGCATCGGCTCGGCCTCGCCTTCCAGAAAATCCTCTTCGGGGGGCACGCAGCTGGGATGACATTTCAGTATCCGATCTATCACCCAAATCCGTCTGTGCGGCAGTTCCTGGCGCAGGTGGTCGTAGGTCCGGCCATTGCCCAACCCCATCTCAAGCACATCGCCGTCCATGCCCTCGATTTTGCTTGCGGCCCAGTTGATGCCGTCGATCTGCGCGGTCAGACGCCGTCGCATGGATTCAAGTCTGCTCATTTCACGGTGTCTCCAGTGTCCATGGCGTTGCGCCGCCTGACAGCATTTCGTGCAGAAAGATTTCAGAAAAAGCCCAGATCGCAGGGGTGTGAACCAGATGATGCGTCAACAGCCCCATAGGTTCCGCAGCATCGGCCTCATTGCGCCTGCGGGCCCGCAGGACAGTGACCGTCTGTGAGATCAATTGATCGGGATCGATCAGATTTCGCGTGCCCTTCCACCAGATCGGGTCGATATGGGTGTTGATCTGCTGCAAGCCGGGCGCAGGGTCCTTGTGTGCACGGGGTCCAAAGGTCGAGACTGCGACATAGCCCTGCGCGGGCAGGTCCGGCAGCACAGACGGATCAATCCGGTTCCAGGGCGGAACGAACATCGCCCGCAGCTTTGGGCCAAACAGCGTGCGCATCCGGTCCAAAGCCTGCGTGATTTCAGTGCGGCGACCGGCCCGGGGGCTGAGGAATTCGTTCTTCTTCTTGTCCGGCCCGCTGTGATCCTGATGGGCCCACCCATGGACCACGGGGATCAATTGGGTGCCGTCGACCCGGGCGACCAGTGCGTCGGTGGCGTGGGCGGGAATGATGGCAAGATGGACAGGCAGCCCGACAGTGCAGGACAGATCCGTCAACTGGTCAAGGGCCGCCGAGGGTGCCACTGCATCGTCGTCACGCCACCACAAGGGCAGGGGGAGGTTGTCGCGCCTGAACGCAGCCAGTTCTGCGCGCAGCGGGGACCAGTCACTTAGCATCCATGCCTCCCGCCTTGAGCTGATGCACCCGTCTGACACTCTGCGCCGCACCGTCCATACCATCGGTTTTTGGCGCGCGCCTGTCGCCTTGTGCAAGGGTGTGCACGGCCTCTGCCAGAGCGGCACCCGTCAGCTCGGCCTGTCGTATAACCGCAATCGATGGCAGGGCCGCAAGGGCATCGGCGCGCAGGGCCTGTTCCACCTCAGCCCCGTCATCGAATGGGATAAAAACAGCGGGCACGCCCGTTTGCAGGACGTCCAAGGCGGTGTTGTAACCACACATCGACACCGACACTGCTGCGCGCGCCAACACCGCGCGAAAATCCGGTTGGGGTGGCTCGACACTCATATTGGGCGGGGCTGTCGCAGCCAGTGCTTTGCGGCGGTGCGCCTCCCCGCCCACGCGCAGCCGCCAGGTGTGATCGCGGTCGGCCCGGGCTGCGGCACAGGCGGCGTTGAACACTGCGCCACCAATGTCAGTGCCTCCGCCTGCGCTGACCACGATCTCGGGCCGCGGTGCGACATCAAGGGGCGGCGGTTGCGGTGCGACAAAGCCGGTATAGCAAAGCTTGGGGCGGAGTTGATCCGACACCGGCCAACTGCGATCAAGTGGCACAATCGCGGGGTCGGAATGCACCAGCACGGCATCATAGAAGCGATCGATCAGATCTTCGGCCAGGGTCACCTTCGATGGTTTGGAGGGGGGTGCCAGAATGTCCCGCACCGATGACAGGATCAGGGGGCGGTCAGGCAGGTCCGCCACCGCGTCAAGCAAGGCCTGAAATTCGGCCTTCAACACACGCCGTCCAAACGGGAAAAGCTCGGTGATCACGACATCCGGGGCCGACGCGGTTGCGTGGTCCAGCAAAATAGCCTGGCGTCTGGCCAGATACTCAGGCTTTGCAGTCTCACCCTTGTCCGTCAGCAGCGTTGCAAAGTCTGTGCCGTTGGAGCGCAGTGGCGGCAGCTGGATCAGGTCGATCCCTGTGCTGTCGAAATGGGGCACAGCCACTCCGCCGCTTAGCAGCGTCACCTGATCCCCTGCAGCGACAAAGGCGCGGCCAAGGGTCAGGGCACGCGCCAGATGCCCGGTGCCCAAAAGATGTGTGACCACAATCGTGACGCGCATCATCTTGGCTCCAGCCGAACAATATCGGGTGTCATCCGTAGGGCACCTTTGTCTACGTCCAGCACAAAAAGACGATTGCGCTTGATCCTGAAAGGGGCGGCGCCGGCAAAGTCCCATCCCGTCGCCATCGCCATCAAAACCCGCATCGTGCCGATGTGGCAGACGGCAACGGTGTCGCGTGAGAGGGCACGCAGCCAGGGGCGCAGCCTTGAACGAAGCGCGTCGGGTGTCTCACCACCCGGGGGGCAATACTGCCAGCCCCAGTCTTCGATATGGCGAAAGCCGCTGTCAGGGTCCTGTACCAGTGCCTTGCCATACTGCCCTTCCAGCCGCCCCCAATTCATCTCGATCAAACTGGGTTCGACCCGAGGCGCGCGCCCGGCGACAAGCGTTGCCGTCTCAACCGCGCGTGCCAGCGGGCTCGACACCAGATCGGCCCCGCGCCAGTCGGTCGGCAATGCCAGTTGGCTCAGTTCGGCGCGGGCGATGTCGTCCAATGGGATATCGCTGCGCCCTTGCAGGCGTCCGGCGCGGTTCCATGCCGTATGACCGTGACGCAAGAGGGCCAGTCGGATCATCGCGCGGCCTCTATCACTGTGCGCAGCGTGCTGGCTGCCGCGGGCAGCAGGTGACGTGCGGCCACCCCGTCTCGTGCGGCAGTGCCAAGCGCGCGGCATTGGTCGGGCTCTGTGATCAGTCTCGCCAGCCTGTCCGCCATCGCGGGCGGTCCGTCCGACACGGCGGGTTGGACGCCCAAGACCACATCGCGCACACCGGGCCGGTCCTGGGCCACAACGGGCAACCCGGCGGCTTGCGCCTCAAGATAGGCATAGCCAAACGCCTCGTTCACACCGGGCCAGAAAAGCAGACGGGCCTGGCCATAGTGGGCCTCAAGCGCTGCGCGGCTGAGCAGGCCCAGCATCCGCACGCGCGGCCCGAACGGGGCCATCATCTGCGCCACCTCGCCCTCGGCCGGGCCGCTGCCGGCGATATCAAGACGCCAGTCCACCTTGAGCCGGGAAAGTGTGTCGGCAATCAGACGGTAAGACGCCAGCTTGTCCCCGTGCCGCAGCATACCAACGCACAGCATCGGCCCGCTATAATCCGTGCGCGCGGGCAGATCGCTGCGGTCCAGAAAGGGCGGCAGATGCGTCAACACCTGCCCGGCAGGCGCGTCACGGCGCAGCGTTTCCGCGTCCCGGTGGGTGACATACAGGATCGTGTGCGCATGATTGCTGGCGTCCTCGGCTGCGGCGGCAAAGCGCGCCCAAGGGCCGGTCAGACGCTTGCGGGCGCGGGTGCTTTCGACCTGAAGATAGGGAATGCCAAGCGCCCGGGTGACGGAAGGGCCGATCAGGTCGGGCGCCTTGTAGTAGTTGTGGTAGGTCAGCCAGCAACCCCATGTCCGGGCGGCAGGCAAGGCCAGAATGCGCCGTATTTCGGCATCGGCCAGGGCGGCCAGATCGGTCTGGCGCGCGCTGTCGCCCACCCGGTCGTACACCCGCAGATCAGAGGCCAGATCGACCTTGAACGCCGCATGATCCAGCGCCCTCAGCAGGGCGCGCGCCATCGTGCGATCGCCGGAGGGCACTGGGTGGTCAGGGGCCTTGAGCGGTGCGTAAAAGGCAACGGTCATGGGGTCTCCATGATGTCGCGCAGCCGTTTGGCAAGGTGATTGATGCCGGGCTGCATCGTGAACTCGGCGTGCAACCGGCCATGGGCTGCCGCAGCCAAGCGGGGGGCCAGGGCCGGGTCGCGCGCCACCTGCGTCATCGCATCTGACAGGGCCAAGGGATCGTCAGGCACCAAAAGACCGTGCACGCCAGTTTCGATGAACTCCGGGATCGCCGAAACCGGTGTGCTCAGAATGGGCAGCTTTTGACTGGCTGCTTCCATCAGCACATTGGGCAAACCGTCCCGGTCTCCATCCGCGGCAATGCGGCTGGGCAGAACGAACAGGTCGGCGGTGCGCATGGCCTTGATCACTTCGGGCTGGTCACAGGCACCCCGCCATGTGATCCGGCTGACAAGGTGCAACCTTTCGGCCTGCGCCTGCATCTCGGTTTTGAGAGCGCCGCCGCCGATATGTGTCCAGTGCCAGTCAAGATCGGCGGGCAGACGTGCCAGCGCCTCAAGCAAGCGGTCAAAGCCCTTCTTTTCGACAAGCCGGCCAACCGACAGCATGTGAAATGGGGCATTGGGCGCGCGCACTGCCCGCTCGGGCGGGTGCGGAAACCGCGACAGATCAAGCCCGTGATAGACCAGATCAACCGGTGTGGTGCGCGCAAGAGCGTTCAAATGCTCGGCCCCAAATGCCGTGCAGGTGGCCCCGAATGCAGCACCTGCCGTGTCTTCATCCAGCTTTTCCCGCAGGTCCCATTCAGGCGAGGTCCAGATGTCCTTGGCATGGGCTGAAAACGACCAGGGCAGGCCGCGCAACATCGCGGCGTAGCGCGCCACTGATGACGGTGTGTGCAGGAAATGCGCATAAAGCGCCCGGGTCTCTTCGGGCAATTCACGTGCCATGACACAGGCCTGACCAAAGCGCCGCACGCGGTTGCGGGTCCGTTCGCGGGACAGGTCGCTAAGAAACTGGCGCACTGTTGGCCAAAAGCCGCGGCGTGTCAGGGCGGACAGCAGGCCAAGCAGCACGCGCAGGGGGGCGTCCCCCAAATATTCCGGCAGGTAGTGCACCCGCGCCTGCAGCCGATCATGCAGAGGATGTGTCTTGATATCGGTAGGGTGGCGCAGCGACCAGATCGCAAAGTCGATCCCCGCCTCTTCAAGTGCCACAAGTTCCTGGGCAATGAACGTTTCCGACAGCCGCGGCCATCCTTTGACGGCAATTGCCAGCCTCGGCGCTTTGGGCGTCATTCGGCGGCGTCGCTCAATTGCTGTTGCAACAATGTGCGCGCCCGCGCAATCACCACATCCAGCCCGTCAAGCAGCCCATCGGCGCCCGCCTCTGAGGGGCGTTTTTGGTGGGGCAGGCCCCGGATCGCGTCGACCATCGCATCAGTGGTCAACCCCTCGCGGAAGCGATCGAGGTTGCGGACCAAGCCAAGCTCTTCGGCCCGATGCGCCCGGATCCACTGTTCCAGCCTGGGTTCGGTGCGCGGCACAATGACCGCGCGCTGGTCAAAGGACAGAAGTTCGCAAAACGTGTTGTAACCCCCCATGCAGATCACGCCCTCTGCTGCCGCAAAAAGCGGCTCGATCCGGCTGTCAAAGCCGGTAGAGGTGACCCGACCGCCCAACGCCTCGACCCGTGTTTCAAACCGTTCGCGGACCTCGCCCGACAGAAACGGGCCATAGACCAGGACCGCGTGCGGCCCAAGCGTGGGGTCCTTTTCATAGGCCGACAGAACCAGGTCGACCATTGCCGCGCCATCGCCACCGCCGCCGGGGGTCACCAGGATGTAGGGACTGTCCGGGACATCGGCCGCATCCACGATGCTGCGCCGCAAGTATCCTGTCCAATACGTGCGATTGCGCACATCGTCGGACAAGGGCAGGCCCTGTGTGGGGTCATAGACGGACCGCATGCCATAGACCCAAACCTCGTCATAGAACGTCTCGGTTGCCTCGACCGCGCCCTTGCGATCCCATTCGGCGGCCAGCACGTCAGGTTCGTCCAGCACGTCGCGTAGGCCCAGAACGATGCGGGTGCGCCCTGTGCGCCGCAGCCGTTTGAGGGTGTCCTGCAATTCCCCGCGAAAGCCGGTTGGTTCCTTGTCCACGATCAGCAAATCAGGCTCGTACTGGTCTATGGTCGAGTCGATTAGCGCGGCCCGCAGCGCTGTCGTCGCCTCGATGTCCATGCCTTCAGTCTGGCTGACATAGCTGCCATCGGCCAGCTTCTTGACACCCGGCAGGCGCAGGTGGTCCACCGCAGGCGGAAAGGTAAAGCGCCCCGCCACCGGGCTCCCGGTCAGGATGATGGCGCTTTCAGCCACGCCGGATTCCGTCAGGGCCGACGCCAGCGCGCGGCTGCGCCGCAAGTGACCCAAGCCAAAGGTGTCATGGCTGTAAAGCACAACGCGCCCTGGACGGGCACTGACCGCAGCCGGCATTGCAGGAGTGGATTGGCCCATCTTAGTCGTCGTCTTTCCCAGTCTCCTGACAGGGGTTCCCACCCGTGATGCTCGGAGAATCCCGGAGCGGTATATCACAAAGCGGCTTCTCCCCAAGGGTACATGGCCCGCGCGGACCCGTGTTGTTACCATGCGTGTTGGCGCTATCGCAGAAAAGGCACAATTTGTAAAACCGCCTCGCAAGTGATTGATCGCGCGTGTGCAATCCCAGATTTCACCCAATTGTCATCGCAAACGCGGTCGCGTAGCGTCGGGCCGATGTCCCAGTGAATGCGAAACCGCATAATGATCCGTTTTGTTCCCCGATGTCTGGCTCTGATCCTCATCAGCCTTGTGCTGTTGTCGCCCACGGCGTCGGTTGGCCAAGGCTTGGGCGGTTTGCTGCCGGGTGCCAGTGCCCCGTCCTCTGAAACCGATAACATCGCTGACATCATGGGCACCGCTGCCCAGAATGGTGTCCGTGTGATCGTGATCGACAGCGATGGCCGGGTCATCACCCAGACGGACAGCCCCGCTGCCCCGGCGCACACGCCCGGCAGTGGCACGACATTGATGGCAATCCAGGATGATGCCGTGGCCTTTCGCACGGCCTTGGTTGACCGGCTCCTGAATCTGCCCGTCGCCTTCAACGAGGTGATTTACATCCTGCGCGCCACCAGCCCGGACGGCACCATTTTTGCCTATGTTCAGGCGCTTCTGATCAGTATGGGGCTTTTTGCCGTCGGCATGGTGTTCGAAAGCCAGGTGTTCGGCAAACGCATCGCCAAGCGGTTCGTCGTGGCCCGCATCAACAGCGCGCCCGAAGGATATGTCCAGAAGATGCCGTTTCTGGTCTTTCGCTTCGTTCTGGGCGTGGTCGGCACGTTGGTATCGATGGCGGTCGCCTATATCCTGGGCACGATCATCTTTGGCCCGCTCGAAGACGCAGCCATGCAGTTCACCGTCACCCTGATCAACATCGGTTACTTCCTCGCCCGGGTCGTCGCAGGCCTGTGGCGCATGATCCTGTCCCCCTACCTGCCGCAATACCGCATTCCGCTGTTCAACGACCGGGATGCGCGCAAACTGCACCTGTGGCTGTCAGGTGTTGCCGCCTTTGGCTTTTTTGCGATCCTGTTCGGCGTCTGGATCGAGGAACTGGGCCTGAACAGCGAAGTCTATGTGTTCCTCTTTTCGCTGCTCAGCCTGTTTGTCATGCTGCTGAACATCGCGCTGGTTGCGATCAACGGGCGGGCCATCACCGGTGCGATCCTGAACGGCAAACGACCGTCCGAAGCCACCTGGGTCCTACGGTCATTGTCGCGGGTCTGGGCACCCCTGGCGATCCTCTATTTCATGTTTGCCTGGAGCGATCAGACCTATCATCTGGTGATCGGCAACCCGCTGGGCGTCCCGCTTCTGGCGGCGGCCTGGGGGATCCTGACCACGATCATCGTGGTCTACGGCGTGATCAATTTCTTCATCGAACGCAGCTTTGCACGGGCACGGCTGATCCGCGAGCAAAACACCAGCCCCGAAGCCGAAATCGACCCGGAGCCCGATCCGACAACGCTGCAACCCGGGCCGCGGATCAGCACCTTCGAAGGGTTGGCACAGCGGGTTGCGGGTATCCTGGCCTTCGTTGCCGGGGTCTATGCCTTTGTCACGATCTGGAGCCCGGAAACCGCGATGATGGGCGAAAGCTGGACCGACCGGCTGCTGGACATCATCGTGATCCTGTTTATCGGCTACATCGCCTACAACGCCTTTCGCATCTGGATCGACGACAAGATCCGCGAAGAACAGGGCGAGGTGCAGGAGGTCGAACTTGGGGATGAGGGCGGCGGGTCGTCCGCGACGCGATTGGCCACGCTGCTGCCGCTGTTTCGCAACTTTGTGCTGATCGTCATCGTGCTGTCGGTTCTGCTGATTATGCTGATGGAGATGGGTGTGAATGTGGGCCCGCTCTTTGCCGGTGCGGGCATTGTCGGTGTGGCCGTTGGTTTTGGGTCGCAATCGCTGGTGCGCGACATCTTCTCGGGAGCGTTTTTTCTGTTCGACGATGCCTTTCGCAAGGGCGAATACATCGATGTGGGCGGGGTCAAGGGGACGGTCGAAAACATCAGCGTGCGCAGTTTCCAGTTGCGCCACCATCTGGGCGCGCTGCACACGATCCCCTTTGGTGAAATTCAGGTGCTGACCAACTATTCCCGCGACTGGGTGATCATGAAGCTGCCCCTGCGGGTGACCTATGACACTGACGTGGAGCATGTGCGCAAACTGATCAAAACCCTGGGGGTTGCGTTGCTTGATGATCCGGTGATCGGCGACAATTTCATCCAGCCGCTGAAGTCCCAGGGCGTGATCGAGATGCAGGACAGTGCCATGATCATCCGGGTCAAGTTCATGACCAAGCCCGGCGATCAGTGGCTGGTGCGCAAGAAGGTCTACGAGGAAATCCGCGCCCTGTTTGAACGCGAGGGGATCAAGTTCGCCCACCGCGAAGTGACGGTGCGTCTGGCCGATGGGCAAAAGCCCGAAGACCTGACCGACGAGGACCGCAAGGCAATCACGGCCGCTGCACAGGCGTCTCTGGAAGAAGACTTGCTGGAAGATGCGGCTGACTTTGCGGATGACCGCTAGGGCGCATCAGGCGCGCGCATGACAGCAGGCCTGCGCGAATGGTCGCGATGGGACGCTCAAAAATCTGGGCAAAGATCAGGCCTGCGGCAACAGAGCCAAAGAACAACAGGCCGTCCCGCCAGATCGTCTCTGCCGGAAACATGGCGTCTATCAGGTGCAGCACCGGATAGTGCACCACATAGATCGAAAAGCTGGCGCCCGCCCACCAGCGCAGGCGCGGGTGATGTCCATCATATCCACGCACCAGTCGTGCCATGCCGACCACATGCAGGGCGGTCATCAGGCCGATCAACCCGTTCCAGATGAACTCATCCGAGAAGACAAGAACCGCGCGATAGTAGCCGGGGGCAAAGGCATCTGCCGTGTACTGCGCCAACGTGCCCGGTACGTCATGGGCCTGGCACAGAAAATAGGCCAGTGGCCCACCTAGCGCGAGTGCCTGGGCGGTGCGGTTCGTCAGTTGCGCGGCCCGGCCCGACTTCACCACGTGCCAAACGGCCACGCCCATCAGCCAGGCAGGCATCAACAGCAGCACACGCGGCCCAAACAGAACGCCCAGCATCAACAACAGCACGATCCGGCGCGGTCCGGTGCAGAACACTGCGACACCGAACAAGACGTAATAGGCCGCCTCGTAACTCAGGGACCACAGGGGGCCGTTGGTGCCCAGGCGCACCCGGTCGAACAGGCCCCATTCATTGGACATGGTAAGTCCACGCGCCAGCATCTCCCACAGCGACAGGGGCTGGTGGAAACGCGCAGGGTACGCCGACGCGTCGATGGGGCGCCCGATCTGGTCAAGGGCGAAGGTCAGCAAAAGTGCGGGTAGCAGCACGGATAGCAGCCGGGTCAACCGGTTGAACGCATAGGTGCCAAGGGTCTTGTCCCGTTCGGCGGCAAAGGCGATGACAAGGCCCGAGATGACGAAAAACACAATGACGGCATCGCTGCCGACGTTGAGGTCACGCACGATTTGATAGTCTCCGCGCGTGAAACGGGCATAGGCCACGTGGGAAAAGACCACGATCAGCGTCGCTGCCAGGCGCAGCGCGTCCAGCCAAAGCGACAGACCGCGGGTCACTTCGCGGCCCCACGGTTTTGCGGTGCGGACGGGTCTTCCGTGCCGCCTTTGGTCAACGCCTCCCAGGCCTCGACAAAGGGGTGAAGCAAAGCCGCCCGCAATGTGGGATACGGTTGCTCAAGCGGAACACCCTGTTCATCCGACAGGCCAAAGTTCAGGATTTCATGCGTTTTGGGCACGTAAAGCGACCCGAACATCCAATCCCAAAAGGCGAACACCTCACCATAGTTCTTGTTGTAGTGCTTGGGATCGCTGGAATGGTGGACCTGATGCTGGGCGGGCGAGATCAGGATATGCTCCAGCACCGGCCCGTAGCTCAGCCAGACGTGGCTGTGACGCAGGTTTGATCCCAAGGCGTTAAAGATGAAATACCCTGCATTCACACTGCCGATGGTGATGATGTCGATCTTACCCATCAGCAAGAACAGCATCAGCGCCTGCACTGTGCCCACCACCACCGCATACACAAACAGCCGCACGACGATGAACACCGGATGGTTGCGGTGTGCCGTCAGCGGCGTCAAAACCTCGGCCGAATGGTGCAGGGCGTGAAAAGGCCACAGCAGCGCATTTTCATGATGCAGCCGGTGGGCCCAGTATTTGCAGAAATCCAGCGTCAGGATCATGATCAGCGTGGCCAGGCCCAGCTTGCCCCAAGCGCCGGTGTCGGCAACGGGGGCCAGATCACCGCCCGTGGCCGAGGTCAGCGCATTCAGTGTCGCAACAGTCATCAACGGCGTCAGCGTCACCGCTGCAAAGAACCCGGACATGCCCAGCAGCCTGTTGAATAGGAAGATCTGGATGTCCACGATATTGGACTTGTGGGTGTAAACAGCGCGGGGCAGCACGAAGGCCGCAAAAGACGTGGGCCGCCCCC
>JBCDEK010000126.1:0-5601 GCA_039179785.1 Pseudomonadota bacterium
GAATATCGCGGGTATGACAGTGCAGGTATCGCGACCGTCAACGGCGGCGCACTGGACCGCCGCCGCGCAGTGGGCAAGCTGGTCAACCTGAGCGACAAACTGGTGCACGAACCGCTCGCTGGCAAGGCGGGGATCGGGCACACACGCTGGGCCACGCATGGCGCACCGACCGAAGGCAATGCACACCCGCATCGTGCAGGCCCCGTGGCCGTTGTGCACAACGGCATCATTGAAAATTTCCGCGAGTTGCGCGCCGAGCTGGCAGAGGCAGGGATCAGTTTTGCAACCGAAACCGACACCGAAACCGTCGCGCTGTTGACCCACCACCACATGGAACAGGGACTGAACGCAGTCGAGGCGGCGTTCAAGACGCTCGACCGGCTCGACGGGGCATTTGCGCTGGCGTTCCTGTTTGACGGGCACGACGACCTGATCGTGGCCGCCCGCAAGGGCTCGCCGCTTGCCATCGGGCATGGAGAGGGCGAAATGTTCGTGGGCTCGGACGCCATTGCCCTGGCCCCCCTGACCGACCGCATCACCTATCTGGAAGAAGGCGACCGGGCCGTCGTGACGCGACAGGGGGTAGAAATCCGTGACGTCAACGGCACCCTCGCCAACCGGGCTGTGCGCCAGATCCAGATTGATGCGGCCCGCGTGGACAAAGCCGGGCACAAGCATTTCATGGCCAAGGAAATTGCCGAACAGCCCAATGTGCTGAACACCACCCTCGCCAACTATCTGGGTAGCGATGGCGCAATCACCCTGCCCGATCCGGGCATTGATTTCGCGTCCATCGACCGGCTGACGATGGTCGCCTGCGGCACCGCCTATTACGCCTGCCTGACCGCGAAATACTGGTTTGAACAGATCGCGCGCCTTCCGGTCGAGGTCGATGTGGCTTCTGAATTCCGATATCGTGAGCCGCCCATTCCGGGCCGGACCCTCGCACTGTTCGTCAGCCAGTCGGGCGAGACAGCCGACACGCTGGCCGCCCTGCGCTATTGCGAGGGCAAGGCAGCCAAGATCGTGTCGGTCATCAATGTCCCAGAAAGCTCGATAGCCCGCGAAAGCGACCTGGCCCTGCCGATCCACGCGGGGGTCGAGGTTGGCGTTGCTTCGACCAAGGCCTTTACCTGCCAGTTGACCGTGCTTTTGATGCTTGCGCTTCGCGCAGCCCGCGCGCGGGGCGAGATCAGCGACACCACCTTTGCCGATCATGTGTCCTCCTTACGCAGCCTACCCGCATTGATGACCCACGGCATCGACCGCAGCGCGGATATGAAACGCACCGCCCGCAAGCTGGCCGAAGCGCGGGATATCCTGTTTCTGGGCCGTGGCGTGATGTATCCCCTCGCACTTGAAGGCGCGCTTAAGCTGAAAGAAATCAGTTACATACACGCCGAAGCTTATGCTTCAGGCGAACTGAAACACGGCCCCATTGCCTTGATCGACAAGCACGTCCCCGTGGTCGTCATGGCGCCCAAGGACACGCTCTTTGACAAGACGGTGTCGAACATGCAGGAGGTCATGGCCCGCAAGGGCAAGGTGGTGCTTGTGTCCAACGACGCCGGGATTGCCGAAGCGGGCGACGGCGTCTGGGCCGAGATTGCGATGCCAGATTGCCCGGACATTGTGGCCCCGATCCTCTATGCCCTGCCCGCACAGCTTTTGGCCTATCACACCGCCGTGGCAAAGGGCACGGATGTCGATCAACCCCGTAACCTCGCCAAGTCGGTGACCGTGGAATGACACCTGAAACAGCGCTTGAACAGATCAAGGCGCACGCTGACGCGGAGCGGGCGAAGGGGGCCAAAGCCTATCACAAGTCGGACCGTCTGCATCTGGGTGTACCCAACCCGGTCCTGAACGACCTTTCCAAGGCATGGCGACAAGCCCTTGATGTTCCCGCGCGCGTCGCACTGGCCGACGGGCTGTGGCAAACCGACATTTACGAAGCGTGTGTGGCGGCGGCAAAACTGCTGACCCAGGCGCGCATCCGCCCGGATGACGCAGCCTGGGCACTGATCGAATCCTGGGTGCCTGATTTTGACAGCTGGGCCATCGCCGATCACGCCTGTATGGCCGGACAAAAGCGGCTGGTGGCAGACCCCGCGCGCATTGATCAGGTCGAGACATGGACAACATCGGACCATATGTGGACGCGCCGCGCAGCGTTGGTCATCACGCTGCCCTGGACCAAGCAGAACTTTCCCAAACCGCATGAAATCGAGATACGCGAACGGGTGCTGGGATGGGCCGCGACTTATGTGCCGGACCAAACGTGGTTCATTCAAAAGGCAATTGCGTGGTGGGTGCGTGAATTGTCGAAACATGACGCGCCCAGGGCGGCAGGTTTTCTGGACCAACACGGCCAAGCAATGAAACCCTTTGCGGCGCGCGAAGCACGCAAATACCTGTAGCCGGGACAACGCGGAACGCCGCAACGGCGCGCTGCAAACCGCGTCGGTTGCCACAGGCTTTACGCGCCCGAAAACCGCTAGCCTGCGAACACGTCCACTTCCGGCAAACCGGTCAATGATGCGCCCAATGCCTGCATCGCGGCGAGCGACAAACGGCTGCCTGCCGTGTCGGGCCCTTCAATCGGGATCAGCGTTACCTCGACCGTTTTGTTGGTGTCCGGGTAGTACACCCGCCCCGGCTGCTCGACCGCAACAAGGGGCGTCTTGAGCCACAACCCCGGCTCCGCCGCATTTCCAAGAGAGGCAACCGTACGCCCCAGGGTGCCAATCGATATCTCGGCGTCGTCGGGAAGCGGTTCAACCACATCATCTGCCGGTACATCCGCTTCGGTACCGCTCTCTGCCTCTGACGCGGGTGGTGCGACGACGTCCGGCGCTTCAACGGCGGACGCAGCGCGGTTTCCTCCGGCCCATTGCGGCACGAAATCGCATCCCGCCAGCGCGAGCCCGAAAATACCCAAAATGACCCAACGCATCCCTTGCACCTCACCTTTGCCCGTTTGTCATGCAAATCCCCTTGCGGGCCGTCCGTTGCATGCATACCGTTTAGCTCATGACAGCCCCATTGATCGACCCCTTCCAGCGCGCCATCACCTATCTGCGCGTCTCCGTCACCGACCGCTGTGACTTCCGCTGCGTGTATTGCATGTCGGAAAACATGACCTTTCTGCCGAAGAAAGAGCTGCTGACGTTGGAAGAACTGGACCGCATGTGTTCGACCTTTGTCGGTCTGGGCGTCGAAAAGCTGCGCATCACTGGCGGGGAACCGCTGGTGCGCAGGGACATTATGACCTTCTTCAACGGCATGGGACGGCATCTTGAGGCGGGTACGCTTAAGGAACTGACGCTGACCACCAATGGCAGCCAACTCGAACGGTTCGCCAAGGATCTCTATGCCGCTGGCGTGCGCCGCGTGAACGTCTCGCTGGATACGCTGGACGAGACAAAGTTCGCTGACATCACCCGATGGGGCCGCCTGCCCCAGGTGCTGCGCGGCATTGACGCGGCCCAGGCCGCGGGTTTGCGGGTCAAGATCAATGCCGTCGCCCTCAAGGGCTTCAACGAAGACGAATTGCCCACGATCACCCGGTGGTGTGCCGAGCGCGACATGGACCTGACCTGGATTGAGGTCATGCCGATGGGCGACATCGGCAACGAGGATCGGCTGGGCCAGTACTGGTCACTCAAGGACGTGCGCGCACGCTATGGTGAACACTATACAGTCACCGATCTGGCCGAGCGCACCGGCGGCCCCGCCCGCTATGTGCGGCTGGAAGAGACGGGCCAGAAGATCGGCTTTATCACGCCGCTCAGCCATAATTTCTGCGAAAGCTGCAACCGCGTGCGGCTGACCTGCACAGATGAGATTTACATGTGCCTCGGCCAAGAGGACATGGCCGACCTGCGCGCGCCCCTGCGTGCTCACCCCGATGACAATGCTCCTTTGGAAGACGCCATTCGCGCCGCCATCCAGCTCAAGCCCAAAGGGCATGATTTCGACTATTCCCGCCAACGGCTGGACGGGCAGATGCCCCGACACATGAGCCATACGGGCGGCTAGGCCACCATGCGGCCCACGGCCCTGTTCCGGTGCTACCGCGCGCTGAGTGCGGTTGTTTTGCCCTTTGCTGCGCGCACCGCCGTGAACAAGCTGCGCAAGGCGGGGGTCGCCGTACACCGCGCCCACGAACGTCTGGGCCATGCCACCCTTGAGCGTCCGTTGGGACCGTTGATCTGGTTCCATGGTGCATCGGTCGGCGAGGCGAAATCCGTGCTTCCCTTGCTCGCCCGATTGCAGGATGTCGCACCGGATGTGAAGATCCTGCTCACCTCTGGTACCGCCACATCCGCCGAAGCGGTTGCGCCCCGGCTCCCGACACATGTCGGTCATCAGTTCAGCCCGCTTGATGGCACGGGTCCCCTGCACCGCTTTCTGGATCACTGGCGCCCGGACCTGTGTGTGCTTGTCGAATCCGAACTGTGGCCCAACCTGCTCGATATCTGCGCCGCGCGTGATCTGCCTGTCGCCCTGCTCAATGCCCGGCTGTCGGACCGCAGTGCCGATGGGTGGAAAAAGTTCCCGGCCACGGCGGCCTACGTCCTGCGTGGGATAGTCTGGGCCCATTGTCAGGACCGGCGCAGTCGGGACCATCTTCGGGACATGGGGCTGCGCGAGGCGGAACAGGGCACCAACCTCAAATCCATCCTTGGGGCACCACGCGTGACGGCCCAAGCGCTTGATGCGGCCCATAACGCTCTGGGCGGCAGGCCCAGCTGGGTGGCGGCCTCGACCCATCCGGGTGAGGAAGAAAAGGTTCTCGCTGCACACAAGGCGCTACTTGCCACACATCCAAACCTGTCGCTGATCCTGGTGCCTCGGCACCCAGAGCGCGCGGGCGAAATCCTGCCCCTGATCAAAAGCACAGGGCTGACCGTCGCCCAGCGCAGCGCGGGCGACGCGCTGGGTGGCGACGCACAAGTCTATCTTGCCGATACGATGGGCGAGACGGATCTTTGGTACGCCCTCAGCCCCATCGTATTCCTTGGGGGGTCGTTCTCGGATGTCGGTGGGCACACTCCGTTTGAGCCTGCCGCCGCTCATGCCGCCATACTGCATGGGCCCCACTACGCCAACTTTGTCGAAGCCTATGCGGCCTTCCAGATGAAAGACGCCAGCGTGCAGGTCAAGGATGCCGACGACCTCGCCACCCAGATTGACACGTTGCTCACCCACCCCAGCCGGGCCGCACAGCTGGCCGCAAACGCCCGGCCCCTGGCGCCTTCAGGCACCGAGGCGCTGGACCGGATCGCGCAGCGCCTCTTCTCTCTGATGGACGACCGCGCTATGGACCCCCATGCCTGACCTCGCCCAGATCGACGTGATTGCCCCGAACTTCAAACGCCGCCTGTCCGGCGTCACGGCCACGGTCTGCACATAGGTCACGCCCTGCACGGTGCTCACCAGCACCGAGGCATAGGCCTCGGGGTCCGCCCGCATGGCCGAAAGCTGCCCGAACGCCTGCACATCCATGCGCATGAAGGGGGCGGGCAGGACGGTCACGCCGAACCGGAAATCGAAACCGCCGCATTCCATGGACCAGCACTCGAAGGCGGGCTCGAA
>JBCDEK010000081.1:0-14931 GCA_039179785.1 Pseudomonadota bacterium
GGCCCGATCAGCGCCAGCACCTGCCCCTTGGGCACGTCCAGGTCAATGGATTTCAGGGCCTGGTCGCCGGTCTTGTATGTCTTTGTAAGCTTTTGAAGGCGCAGCATGAATTGCCCCTGATAAGGGTGGTTGGCGGGCCAGGTCGGCCCGCCGTATCAGCTTTGGATCACTCGCAGGCGTAGGACACGCCGTTGGCGGCATCAATCTTGCGAATAACCTCCCAAAACTCCTGGTAGGTCATCTCAAGAAACTGGCCCTCATTCGACTTTTCGAACTCGGCCTGCAGCGTGGTGCCTTCCCATTCGAAGTTGAAGAACGCGTTGCGGATCTTCTCCTGCAGTTCCGGCTTGAGGTTATAGACCGTGCCGAACCCCGTCGTCGGGAATGTCTGTGACTTGTAGATGACCTTGACGTCATCCTCGGCGATCACATCCCGCGAAATCATCCGCGACTTGACCGAGTTGGCAATGGACGCCGCCATATAGTCCTGATTTGCGACACCAAGGATCGAGTTGTCGTGCTTGCCCGAGAACACCGGTTCGAAATCCCGCTCGGGCAGCATGTCGAAATCACCCTTCAGGATGGCCGATGGCGCCTTGAAGCCGGAATTCGACGTGGGCGAGGTAAAGGCCAGTTGCTTGCCCTTGATGTCTTCCACGCTTTCGATGCCCGACCCGGGATAGGTGATGATTTCCATCTCGTAGCCGAAATTGCCGTCCTTGGACGCCATGATCGTAAACGGACGGAAGCCCGCGCAGTTCACGGCCAGCGGGTTCGATCCGGTGTTGAAGCCCGCAATATGCAGACGGCCCGAGCGCATCGCCTCGATCTGGGCGGCGTTGTTCTGGACGGGGAAGAACACGACGTCCTTACCGGTCTCGGCCTCCAGATGTTCCAGGAAATCCGACCACGCGGTCTTGTACACCGCGGGGTCTTCGACCGGGGTATACGCAAAGATCAGAGTGTCGGGGTCAAGCTGGTCGGCGGCATCGGTGGGGATGTCCGCGATCAGGTCGCCGTCCGCGTCGCAGAACCGCGCGTCCAGGTCGCCGCGCGGGCAATCCTGGGCCGAGGCTGTCGTGCCCAGCGACATCAGCGCCATCGCCGAAGCGCCTATCAGTAGTTTGATGTTCAGTTTCATATGTGTTCTCCCTGACATGCGGTGTTTCTTGCCGCGATTGATTATGGTTCGTCCGTTGAAATGATATCGACGCGCGCCGCAATCAGCGCGCTCAAAAGCGTACCTTCAGGTCGGCTATCAACAACAATAGATTGTAGGTCCGTCAAGTCCCCGACATGGGCCAAGCCCTTGCGCCCGAATTTTTGCGAGTCGATCAGCAGGTGCCGGTGCTCTGCACGCTGCAACATCGTCCGCTTGACCGCCGCGAACCCGCGCACCGATTCCGACGGCCCCTCGATCGAAAAGCCCGACGATCCGATCACGCAGCGATCCACGTTGAAGCGTGACAGGAATTCCAGCGTCTCGGTCCCGATCACGGCCGACTCGGCGGCAAGGTATTCGCCGGGGCACAAGAGCACCTCGGCGGCGCCATGGCCCAGCGTCATTGCAACAGGGATCGAGTTGGTGATGACCGTGCAGGGCGTGCCCAGATAGGCCAGCGCGCGGGCCATTTCGATGGTGGTCGAGCCGGAATCGATCATCACCGTTTCGCCCTCACCCACCAGCCGGGCCGCACGCCGACCGATCCGCTCGCGTTCATCAATCCGCGCATTTGCCCGTTCGTCCAGACTGGGATAATGCCCCCGCACCGAGGCCGAAGCCCCGCCATGGGCGCGCGCGATCAACCCTTCGTCCGCTAAAGCATCAAAATCCCGGCGCACCGTTTCGGTCGAGACATGGAAGCGCTGCGCCAACTCGCTGATGCGCACGTGGGGCCGTAGCTTAAGCTCCAGCAAGATCTGGCGCCGCCGCTCTTTCTTCTTCAGGCGCGCGCCATCCCTGTCCTTGATCTGCGCTTTTGGCATCGGTTGCCCCGTCTCCCCTTGGGCGCAGACTGTGGCTTTTCCCGACTGTTTTCAAATATTTTGTTGCATAGGCCACGTTTGGTGTGAATTTTTTTGGAATTACTGTCAAAAACCAAAGGAGAAATCGCGTGATGCATTCGGCTTCACATCGGCCAACCCGACCCAGAATGCCGCGTGCATGATCCTGCTTGCCGCACATCTGGCCGCGGCTGTTGCCCTGCTGTTGTGGTCCGTCCGCCTGATCCGCACCGGGGTCGAGCGCGCCTTTATGCCGGACCTCAAACGCCGCCTGCGCGCTTTGTCAGGCCGGTCCGTGTCGGCAGCGTCGGGCGGGATGCTGGCTGCGATGGTCCTGCAAAGCGCCACGGCGGTTGCACTGATCGGTGCCGGTTTCGCGGTGTCGGGCATGCTGGCCGTGCCCACGGCGATGGCGCTGATCCTGGGGGCTGACCTGGGCTCTGCGCTCATGGCGCAGGTGCTGTTTCTGCCGGTGCAGGCGGCGATCCCTTTCGTGCTGCTGGTCGGTATCCTGACGTTCTTCAAGGCGCGCAGCCGCCGGACCAAGCAGGTCGGGCGCATCACCATCGGCTTTGCGCTGGTGCTGATCGCGCTGGACATGATCCGTCAGGCCACGGCCCCGATTGCAGCCAACGACATCGTGCAGTCCATCGCCACCTATTTTCAAAGCGATCTGGTCAGCGCCTTTGTCATCGCCGCCCTTCTGACCTGGGTCATGCATTCAAGCCTTGCGGCGGTGCTGACCTTTGCCACCTTTGCCGCAACCGGGCTGGTCACCGCACCGGTGGCGGCGGCCCTCGTGATCGGGGCCAATCTGGGTGGTGCGGTCATTCCCACTGTGCTGCTGATGGGCGCAGACCGGCCCGCGCGCCTGGTTGCCATCCGCAATCTGCTCGCACGCGGCGCGGTGACGCTGCTGGCCTTTGCCGCGCTGCTCCTGGGGGCGTTCCAGCCGCTCTTTGCCCTGACCGGGGCCGGTCAACAGGCGATCGTGCTGCATATTGCCCTCAACACCACCGTTGTCGTTCTGGCGCTGCCTTTCGTCGGCGCTTTGGTACGGCTTGCCGGGCTGCTTGTGCCCGATCACGCGGACCGCGCGCCGACCAGCGTGACCGCGCTCGACCCGTCTGCGCTGGATCACACCCCGCTGGCCCTCGCCTGCGCGCAGCGGGAATTGTTGACCATGGCCGAAACCGTGCAGGCCACGCTGGTGCCGGTCATGAGCCTGTTCCGCAGCTGGAACGCGGAAACCGCCCGCATGATCGACCTGCGCGAGGACCGGATCGACCGGATGCATTTCGAGACCAAGATCTATATCTCGCAACTGCGCGAACGCCCGCTGACCGAGGCCGAGGAGAAGAAGACCCTCGAAATCGTCGCCATGGCCAACAGTCTGGAAGAGGCAGGGGACCGCATTGCCACCAGCCTCGCCGCACTGGCGCGCAAGATGCGGGACGACGCGCTGGCCTTTTCCGAGGACGGCACGCGGGACCTTGAACATTTCCACGATCAGGTCGTCACCAATGGGCAACTGGCGCTGCAGGTGCTGACCACCGGCGACGCCGAGGCCGCGCGCCAACTGGTCACCGAAAAGGACCGCATAAGGGTCGAGGAGCAGCGCCTCCAGGAATCCCACCTCAAGCGGCTGCAACAGAGCGGCACGGCCAGCATCGAGACAACCAATATCCATCAGGAGGTGTTGCGCCTGCTGAAACAGATCAACGCCGCGCTCAGCTATGTCGCCTATCCGATTGCCGAAGAAACCGGCGATCTGCTGGACAGCCGCCTGGCCAAACCCAAACGCAGCATCGGCCTGGCATGACCACCGCCCCGATGCGCATCATAGCCAACCACAGCCGCGCTCAGAACGTCTCCGTACGGTTGAGCGCAAACGCAAAAGACTGCAACGCCCGGAAAATATGTTGGTTTTTTGCAGCAAAAGCCGCAAAGCTTGGACGTGTCGCTGACGCAGCGGCATCGGCCCGGGGGCACGCAAGCCCCCTGACCGAACGAATTGACGTAAAAGAATTACGCCCTGAACAACAAGTCCGGGCGCAGAGAATCCGGGACCACCGGATCATTAGACCCCTAGGGAGGACCAAAATGAACTCACTGAAACTTACGGGCGCAAGCGCCCTCGTCGCGCTGGCGGCCTCGGTCAGCATGGCCCAGGCCGACAAGCTGACCTTCTATTGCTCGGCACAGGAAGACTGGTGCCAGCTGATGGCCCGCAGCTTTGAGGACGCGACCGGCATCGACGTGAACATGACACGCAAGTCCTCGGGCGAAACCTTTGCCCAGATCCGCGCCGAAGCGTCGAACCCCAAGGGCGACGTGTGGTGGGGTGGCACCGGTGACCCGCACCTGCAGGCGGCCGAAGAAGGGCTGACCATGGAATATGTGTCGCCCATGCGCGACCAGTTGCACGACTGGGCCATTTCACAGGCCGAAAGCGCTGGCAACCGGACCATCGGCATCTATTCGGGTGCGTTGGGTTATGGCTATAACAGCGACCTGCTGGCAGCCAACAACCTGCCCGAACCCGCCTGCTGGAAGGACCTGCTCAAGCCCGAATACAAGGGCCACGTCCAGATGGCGAACCCGAACTCCTCGGGCACGGCCTACACCACTCTGGCGTCCATGGTGCAGATCTTTGGCGAGGACGAAGGCTTTGACTTCATGAAGGGCCTGCACGCCAACGTGAACCAGTACACCAAGTCGGGCTCGGCCCCGATCAAGGCGGCAGGGCGTGGCGAAAACACCATAGGCATCGTCTTTATGCACGACGCGGTGAAACAGGCGGTGTCCGGCTTCCCGGTCAAGGTGGTCGCCCCCTGCGAGGGGACTGGGTACGAGATCGGGTCGATGTCGATCATCGACGGTGCGCGTAACGAGGACGAGGCCAAGCAGTTCTATGACTGGGCTTTGAGTGCTGACGCGCAAAACCTCGCGCTTGAGGTGAACGCGTTCCAGGTGCCATCGAACAAGAACGCCCAGACATCGGACAGCGCACCCGACATGTCGACGATCAAGCTGATCGACTACGACTTCAAAAAGTACGGCTCGTCCGACGAACGCAAGCGCCTGCTGCAAAAGTGGGACGAGGAAGTGTCGGTTCTGCCGCAATAATCCATGCGCGCCGTCACACGTCTGCGGACCGCCCCCCCGGTTTTGATCTTCTGGATCATCGCCGGGTGGGTCGGGTATTTTGTCCTGCCATGGTACATGGTCGAGGATGGCATCTGGTCATTTGCCTGGCTGGTGGATGGCTATCCCTTTGACGAAGACTACGCGCCTGCGGCCTTTCTGATCGGCCAGGGCGAAAAGCTCTGGCTGGCCCCCCTGCTCATTCCGCTGGCCCTGCCGCTTCTGGTGTTGGGCCGGCCGAAATCCGATCCGCTCTATGCGCGGATCCTGATCCTGTCCGGGGCGCTCGGCTTTGGCTGGCTGATCGCCCAGGGCTTTGGCATCGGCATCCGGGGCTTCAACTACGACTGGCTCAAAGCGCTGTTCGGAGAACCGCGCATCCGCCAGTTCGGCATGGGCTATGGCGCAATGATCTGTGCGTCGGCCTTTCTGTTCATTCTGACCCAAGGCATCGCCGCGCGCGGGGCAATCAACGGTGACGTCTTTGTCGTCAGCGCCATTGGCGGTGTGATCACGATTGTCACGGCCTTTGTGTTCTACCCGATTGTCAACATGCTCTTTTCGGCCTTCGTGACCGAAGACGGGGCTTATTCCCTGGCGGTCTTTGCCGCGAAGTTCTTTGACGACCGGCTGTGGGGTCTTGGCTGCCTGTGGGGTGCGCGCTGCGGTGTGGCATGGAACTCGCTGTTTCTGGCCATCGCCGTGGGCCTCATCACCACCGCGCTGGGGCTGTGCTTTGCCCTTGTCGTGACCCGCTCGGGCTTTCGCTACAAGCGCACCATCCGCGCGCTCACAGTGCTGCCTGTCATCACCCCGCCGTTCGTGATCGGGCTGGCGCTGATCCTGCTCTTTGGCCTCTCCGGCTCGGTCACCGTGTTCTTTGCCGATCTATTTGGCACCCAGCCCACGCGCTGGCTTTATGGCTGGCCCGGCGTGCTGATCGCGCAGACGCTGGCCTTTACCCCCATCGCCTTTCTTGTGCTGATCGGCGTCGTCGAAGGGGTGTCTCCGTCGATGGAAGAGGCCGCGCAGACGCTGCGCGCCAACCGCTGGCAAACCTTTCGCACCGTGTCCCTGCCGCTGATGCGCCCGGGGCTCGCCAATGCGTTCCTGCTGGGGTTCATTGAGTCGATGGCCGATTTCGGCAATCCACTGGTGCTCGGCGGCAATTTCGACGTGCTCTCGACCGAGATTTTCTTTGCCATCGTGGGCGCGCAATACGATCAGGGGCGCGCCGCCGTGCTGGCCATGGTGCTGTTGTTCTTCACTCTCTCGGCCTTCTATGCCCAGCGCGCGTGGCTGGGCAAGAAAAGCTACACCACCGTCACCGGCAAGGGCGACGCAGGGGTGCACCCGCTCATGCCCACCGCCTTTGCCATCCCGGTGCTGACCATCGCACTGGTCTGGGCGCTGTTCACCGCCGTGGTCTATGCCATGATCATCTATGGCAGCGTGGTCGAGTTGTGGGGCGTCAACAACACTCTCACCTTCAAGCACTACGTCACCGCCTTCAGCGTCCGGTTCGAGGCCGAAGGCATCCGCTGGACAGGCGCCGCGTGGGACAGCTTCTGGACCACGATCACCATCGCCGCCATCGCCGCCCCCCTTACGGCGGCGGTGGGGCTGGTCACCGCCTATCTGCTCACGCGCCAGTCATTCGCGGGCAAGAACGCGTTCGAATTTGGCACGATGCTGTCCTTTGCCATCCCCGGTACGGTGATCGGGGTCAGCTATATCCTCGCCTTCAACGTCCCACCCATCGAAATCACCGGCACCGGCGTGATCCTCGTGGTCAGCTTTATCTTCCGCAACATGCCCGTGGGCGTGCGGGCTGGCATCGCGTCGATGAGCCAGCTCGACAAGTCGCTTGACGAATCCTCTCTGACCCTCGGTGCCAACTCGTGGCAGACCTTCCGCCGGATCATCCTGCCGCTGCTGCGCCCCGCGATCCTCGCCGCGCTGGTCTACAGCTTTGTGCGCGCGATGACCGCCATTTCGGCGGTGATTTTCCTGGTGTCGGCCAAGTACGACATGGCCACCAGCTACATCATCGGCCGGGTCGAAAATAACGACTACGGCCTCGCCATCGCCTATTCGACCACGCTGATCTTTGTGATGCTGTCGGTCGTGGCCCTCATGCAGATGATCGTCGGGCGCACCCGGATCGGGCGCCGCATGACACAGTCGCGCACCAATGTGTAAGGAACCCCGACCATGAGCATTCAATCCAAGGCCGCTCCCGTCCGGTTCGAGGGCGTCTCGAAAGTCTTTGGTAAGGACGTGGTGGCCGTCGACACTATCGACCTGCATGTCGAGGCGGGCAAGCTGGTGACATTGCTGGGCCCCTCGGGCTGCGGCAAGACCACGACGCTGCGCATGATCGCAGGGCTGGAAATGGCCAGTTCCGGGCGCATCCTGATCGGGGACCGCGACGTGACCCGCCTGCCCGCCACCGACCGCGATGTGTCGATGGTATTCCAGTCCTACGCGCTGTTCCCGCATATGAGCGTGCTGGAAAACGTCATGTACGGCCTGACCTTTTCCGGTTTTTCCAAGGACGAGGCCCGCACCCGAGCGCTGCACGGTCTGGGCCTTGTGGGCCTCAAGGGCTTTGACAGCCGCCTGCCGTCCGAATTGTCAGGCGGGCAGCAGCAGCGCGTCGCCGTGGCCCGCGCCCTGGTGCTGGAACCGCAGGTGCTGCTTTTTGACGAACCCCTGTCGAACCTCGACGCCAAGCTGCGCCGCCAGGTGCGCGAAGACATCCGCGCCATCCAGCAGGACCTTGGCCTCACGGTGGTCTATGTCACCCACGATCAAGAGGAAGCGCTGGCCGTCTCGGACGAGATTGTGGTGATGCGCAACGCCGCCATCGCCCAGATCGGCACGCCCCGGCAGCTTTATGACGCCCCCAACGACCGCTTTGTCGCGGACTTCATTGGCGAGGCGAACCTGCTGACCTGCCAGATCGTCGCGGTCGACGGCGACACCGCCACCATCGAGATCGACGGCTATCGTCACATCCTGCCCGCGCGCGGGCTCGGCCCCGGCCCCGCCACGCTCGCCGTGCGCCCCTCGCGCCTCGTGATTGGCCAGGATAACGGGATCGCCGCGACAGTGGCCAAAGCCACCTATGTTGGCGTGCATATGGAATATACGCTCACGGGTGCCTTCGGTCAGGTCTTTGCTGTGCTGGATGATGTGGACACGCCTCTCGCCCCCGGAACCGAGGTGCGCATGGCCTTTGCCGACAAGGGCCCGGTCCTGCTGCCGGAATAGGCGCGCACATCACGCAAGGCAGCAATACGAGGGGACTGACGCTCGCGGAATATCCTCCATCTCAGTGATCCGCACTGAAAGTGTGGGCGTTCTGCAAACAGGCCCCTCGTCTTTCTCTTAAGTGGTCAGACCTGCAAGCCCAGATCAGGATGAAGCTCTGACAGCGACATGCCTCACGGCGCACGCCACGCATGTTCCGCAATCTCGTGCAGCGCCGCAAAGACGTCGGGTGTTCCAACAACCACACGACCGCCCTCCTGGATCATCTCTTGCACGTCAACATCCTCGATCACGCCCCCCGCTTCCGACACCAAAAGCTGACCCGCAAGGCAATCCCACGCATTCATATGTTCTTCGATATAGCCCAGAAGCCGCCCATCCGCGACATAGGCCAGCGACAAGGCACCGCTCGCATTTCGATGAAACATCGCGCCACGCTCTATCACTGCGGCGACGATGGGTACGATACGGTCGGCCGTGACCCGGTTGGAATATCCGACGGCAACCGTTCCCGCATTCAGCGGCGTACCTGCCGCTACCTGCATGGGCTCACCGTTCAGCCTTGCGCCGCCGCCCCGGCGCGCGACGAACATCTCGTTCGACATCGGATCGTGGATGACGCCGATCTCGGTGCGCCCGTTCATCACCCCGGCAAGCACAACGGTCCAAGTTGGAATTCCATTGATAAAGTTGGTCGTGCCGTCAATCGGATCAATCACCCAATCAAAACCGCTGCTTCCAGCTTTCGGTGCATGCTCCTCGCCCACGATCCCGTCCTCGGGCCAGGCGCTTTCGATCTGTTCCCGAATATAGGTTTCAACACGCCTGTCGGCTTCACTCACCCAATCCTGCGCGCCTTTCTGATCGACCAGAAGCGTCGCCCTCTTCGCAAAGTAGTCCCTGGCAACCGACCCGGCCATACGGCAAAGGTCGACCGCAAATTCCAATCGCTCCGATATGTGGTCCAACCCTTAAAACCCCCGTTCACGTGATGGCAAAACGAAAAATCCAACGCAGGCACCGCACGATGGGCACCGCTCTTCAAAACGGTCTGGCTGAGACCACTCACCAACGGTTACGCCAGCGACGGCAGCCACAGCACAATCGCCGGGAACGCCACAAGCAGCGCGATGGTGATGGCATCCGCGATAAAGAACGGGGTGACCCCCTTGAACACATCCTGCACGCTCAGATCATCCCGCACGCCCGCCACGACAAAGCAATTCAGCCCAATCGGTGGTGTGATCAGACAGAACTCGGCCATCTTGACCACCAAGATCCCGAACCAGATCGCGCACATCGGCCCCGACATGCCAAAGGTGCTGTCCTCGGCGCTCACAAACTCGCCCCCGTTCAACGCCATCACCGCCGGATAGACAACGGGCAGAGTCAAGAGCAGCATCCCGATCGCATCCATGAACATGCCCAGCACGGCATAGGCCAGCAGGATGCACACCAAGATCAGCATGGGCGACACGGTCAGCGACGTGATCCAGTCACTGAAGGCCCCCGGTAGGTCAGCAAAGCCAAGGAAGCGCACATAGATCAGCACACCCCAGATGATGGTGAAAATCATCACAGTCAGCTTTGCAGTCTCCAGCAAGGCATCCTTCAATTCAGACAACCGCATCCCCCGATAGAGCGCCATCAGGAATACGATAAACGCCCCGACAGCGCCCCCTTCGGTCGGGGTACCCCAGGCATCGCCGAACGGGTTGTAGACAAAGAAGATGATGATCACGACCACTGCCACGATGGGCAGCGCCGGTGGCAAGGCAACCAGCCGCTCCTTCCAGGTAAAGCCACGGACGGGCGGACCAACCGTTTTAAAGATCACGGCGATGCCGATGATAAGAACCGCGTAGACAAAGGCCGAAAACGCGCCGGGGATGAACCCGGCCAGCAGCAGCTTGCCCACGTCCTGCTCCACAATGATGGCATAGATCACAAGGATCGCTGACGGCGGGATCAACGACGCAAGCGTGCCGCCCGCGGCAACGACCCCCGCCGCGAACTGCTTGTTGTACCCGATCTTGAGCATCTCCGGGATCGCGATGCGGGCAAAGACAGCCGCGGTGGCCACCGATGCGCCCGACACCGCCGCAAAGCCGGCGGTCGAAAACACGGTCGACACCGCCAACCCGCCCGGCACCCAGGCAATCCATTTCTTGGCTGCATCAAAAAGGGCCGTTGTCAGCTTGGCGTAATAAGCAAGATATCCGATCAGGATGAACGTCGGGATCAGGCTCAGCGCATGGGCCGACACTTTGGAATGGGGCACCTGCCCCGCGACCTTGACGCTGATTTCCAAAGCCTTTCCAAAGCGTTCAGGGTCGTAGTTGAAACCATTCCAGCGCAACCAGACCAGCCCGACAAACCCCGCAAGCCCTGCCGCGAACGCCACGCGCATCCCCAGAAAGACCAGCACCAGCATTCCGCCCGTGGTCCAGAGGCCGATTGTGATCGGGTCCATCAATCCGCTCCGTCCAGGGCTTCGGCCTCGGCCCGCGCCTGAGCCGCCACGCTCTGGATCAGTGGCACCGCCACGGGCCGCTCCAGATTGAGCCAAAAGGCACGGGCATAGCCCACCGCCTGCAACACAAGCCGCGCACACAGCACCGCAAAGGCGATAGGCACCAGCAATTTCGAGGGCCAGATCGGTAGGGACACATCAATGGAACTGTCGCGACTGCAGAATGGCCGCGCGCAGTCAAAGGACCGGTCGAAATGCGACCACGCCCCCCAGACCAGCGCAATCATCAACACCAGGATCAACACGATCATCAGGAATTCCACGAACCACAACAGTCGCCCGCGCATCGCGCCGACGATAATGTCCATGCGAATGTGCCCCCCGTCACGCTGAACATAGGACACCCCCATGATGGCGATCAGCGGCATCAACGCTTCGATGTAATCGACATAGCCCAGCAGCGGCTTTTCAAAGAACTCGCGCGCCGACACCGAATAGGCGGCCAGAAACATCAGGGAAAAAGCCGCCAGCCCGCTCAGCAGCGCCATGACCTTTTCAACCGGCAACAGGGCCCTGTCCAAGCGACTGAGAAGGCTGGAATCTTCCAGAACCGTCGATGCACCTGCCATGGCTGTCCCCTATGGTCGTCTTGGATAAGGTGGGCAAATTGCCCACCCTACAGGGTCTCAAGCACCCCAACAGAAGAGTGTAGGGTGGGCAATCTGCCCACCCTACGTGGTGTTCAGCTTCCGCCCTTGGCGTCGGCCAAAGTGCTGACCACAAGATCATAAAGCTCTTGCCCTGGCAGACCTTGCGATTCCATGTCGGCAATCCAGGCCTCGCGCGCGGGGTCAGCCGCCTTGGCGCGGAATTCCTCGATCACACCAGCGTCGATCTCGACCTTCTGGACGCCCTTCTCTTCCAGCACGCTGTCCCAGCGCTCCAGCAACTCGGCATAGTTCGTCAGATAGTGCTCGATCGCCTCTGGCACCGAACTGTCCAAAGCCGCCCGATGCTCATCCGACAACGACTCATAGGCGTCAATATTCACGACCACGGGGCAGTTGACAGTTCCGGGGTTCAGGTTTGCCGTCCACCAATCGGCTTGGTTGATCGTGCCAAAGGACAGGTGCGCGTGCTGGGCAAAAGCCACGGTGTCGACGACACCCGACTCCATCGCTTGATAGGCTTCGGTCGCCGTCACCGATGTCGGCACGCCGCCAACGCTCTCGAACGCCTTGCCCAGACCACCGGTTGCACGCACGCGCATCCCTTCAAAATCGGCCAGCGTGGTCTTCGGCTCGCCTGTGCCCACCAGATTGTATTGCGGCATGGGCGAGGTCATGAGCAAACGGGCATTCCACTGCTCCATTTCCTCTACCGCCGCAGGGTGCTCGTAAACGGCCGAGGCAACAGCCACTTCCTGTTCCAGGTTCTCAACCCCCAGGAACGGCAGTTCCAGAACGGTGATCACCCGGTTCTTGTCCCGGTGATACCCCGCGCAGAACTGCGCCATCTCAAAGGCACCAATGCTGATCCCGTCCAAGTTCTCGCGGTTTTTCGACAGGCCACCATAGCTGATGTTCATGGTGAATTCGCCGCCCGTCTTCTCACTGACCAGCTCTGCCAGCTTTTCAATATGTTCGGTAAATGCGCGACGCTTGCCCCAGACGGACACATTCCACTCGGTCGCCGCGGCTTCCAAAGCAAACGTACATGATACGGCGGCAACGATACCGCCCACTGCGATCTTGTTCATGATGGTTCTCCCTTGATGCGAGACGTGGTGGCCCGCTTGATCCGAAAGCTAGCGTGAGCAGGCAGCTCTGCCAAGAGCAAGGACAGGCAGCGTCGCTTGATTCTGCACCCTCACCCGCATCTGCGTCGGATCATCCGCCCAGCCACCCGGACCATGAGCGCCAAACACCTGACCGCTGTACCCGTCGCACCCCCAGCCAGGCGACAGATTTGACATTCAACGCATCGAAAACACGGGAAAATTCACAAAATCCGCAAAGGAATTTACAGATACGCGCAGCCACCGGCAAGAGATTTACATCAAAGTGCTTATAATCCAGTGATTTATTCCATTCTTTTCAGCTTTGGGTATTATCCCGCGCAGAGGGAGGAGGGACGCGCTCGACCGCGCCGCCATGGAGGATGGCGGCCCGCAGATCGCACCTCCACATAATACGACACGACCCGGAGGACCCGATGCCCGACACGAAAACCCATGCCCCCAGCGCCGCACTGGTCGACACCGCTCATGTCGATGCCGCAAAATACGACGCGATGTATGCGGCATCCGTAAGTGACCCCGCTGCATTCTGGGGTGAACACGGCAAGCGGATCGACTGGATCAAGCCCTATACCCGAGTCAAGGACGTGTCCTACGACTTCGGCAACGTGTCGATCAACTGGTACGCCGATGGCACCCTGAACGTGTCCGCCAACTGCATCGACCGGCACCTAGCCACCCGCGGCGACCAGACGGCGATCATCTGGGAGCCGGACAGCCCGGACGATGACGCCAAACACATCACCTATTCCGAATTGCACACCGAAACCTGCAAGATGGCCAATGTTCTCAAGGGGTTGGGTGTGGGCAAGGGCGACCGGGTCGTCATCTACATGCCCATGATCCCCGAAGCCGCCTATGCCATGCTGGCCTGCGCGCGCATCGGGGCCATCCATTCGATCGTCTTTGCGGGCTTCTCGCCCGACGCCCTGGCCGCCCGTGTCTCCGGTTGCGACGCCAAGGTGGTGATCACCGCAGACGGCGCCCCGCGTGGGGGCCGTGTCACGAACCTCAAGGACAATGTGAACCAGGCGCTGATCAACGTGATCGACGACACCAAATGCCTGGTGGTGAAACGCACCGGCCAGCAGATCGCCTGGCGCGATGGCCTCGACTTCTGGCTGCATGAGGAAGCGGCCAACGTCTCTGCCGATTGCCCGCCCGAGGAGATGGGGGCCGAGGACCCGCTCTTTATCCTATATACCTCCGGCTCGACCGGCCAGCCCAAGGGCGTGGTGCACACCACCGGTGGCTACATCGTTTATGCCGCACTCACGCACGAGATCACCTTCGACTACCACGACGGCGACATCTACTGGTGCACGGCGGATGTGGGCTGGGTCACGGGCCACAGCTATATCGTCTACGGCCCCCTCGCCAACGGGGCCACCACGCTCATGTTTGAAGGGGTGCCCACCTACCCCGACGCCTCGCGTTTCTGGCAGGTCTGCGAAAAGCACAAGGTGGCGCAGTTCTACACCGCCCCCACCGCGATCCGCGCCCTCATGGGCCAGGGCAATGATTACGTCACCAAATGCGACCTGAGCAGCCTCAAGCTCTTGGGCACCGTGGGTGAGCCGATCAACCCCGAAGCGTGGAACTGGTACAATGACGTCGTCGGCGGCGGGCGCTGCCCCATCGTCGACACCTGGTGGCAGACCGAAACCGGCGGCCACCTGATGACCCCCCTGCCCGGCGCACACGCCACCAAACCGGGTGCCGCAATGAAACCCTTCTTCGGGATCAAGCCCCTCGTCCTCGAACCCGCGAGCGGAGAGATCATCGAAGGCAACGGTGTCGAAGGCGTGCTTGTCATCGCCGACAGCTGGCCCGGCCAGATGCGCACCGTCTGGGGCGACCACGAACGGTTCGAAAAAACCTATTTCTCGGACTATAAGGGCTACTATTTCACCGGCGACGGCTGCCGCCGCGACGACGATGGCGATTATTGGATCACCGGACGGGTTGATGATGTAATCAACGTCTCGGGCCACCGCATGGGCACCGCCGAAGTGGAAAGCGCTCTTGTGGCACACGCCAAAGTGGCCGAAGCCGCAGTTGTCGGCTACCCCCACGACATCAAGGGCCAGGGCATCTACTGCTATGTCACTCTGATGAGTGGCGAAGAACCCAGCGAAGAGTTGCGCACCGAGTTGCGCACCTGGGTGCGCAGCGAAATCGGCCCCATCGCATCGCCCGATCTGATCCAATGGGCGCCGGGCCTGCCCAAGAC
>JBCDEK010000008.1:0-61404 GCA_039179785.1 Pseudomonadota bacterium
CTCCGTCAGCTGGCGGTTTTGCCAGGCGTTGTAACGGGCCATGGTACGTACATAACCCGCATCAATCACGGTTTTGGACCTTTCCAGTCGATGGGGCAGATTTCAGCGGACTTGCCGCCGAAGTCCCAGATGCGGCCATAGTCGCGCACTTTGGATTTCACGCCGCGCGCCGCGATGATGTCGGGGCCCATCCAGTATTTGGAGTTGGTGATCATCACCGGATGATCCTCGGACTTGCCGGTGATCATCTCGATCTCGCCCTGGATTTTGCGCCCGATATAGAGTCCGCGTTTCTTGCCGTCGCGCACGATCTCGACCTTTTCGCGTTCGGCGCCGACGATTTCCGACACCAGCATGGTGAAGAGGCCCGTGGTGCCGCCCGCCGCGCCTGAGAAGATTTGCAGGATGCCGTTATAGGCTTTGCCGCTTGCGCGTTCGTCCACATAGGCCGCGACGCGCCAACCGCCCTCGCCCATGCGCCCTGGAATATCGACCATCAAGCCGATGTTGAGGCCCGACAGATCCTCGCCCTCGAAATGGCCCTCGTCGATGGCGATGGCCATCCAGGCATGGCAGTGCCCTTCGGTGGGCGGGTGCGCGCCAAGGCTGACCACACAGGGGCAGAAGACTTCGCAGGAGCAGTTGAGGAACAGCTCGCCCTTGATGGCCCACTCGGTCGGGCGCATCTGGCGGCGACCCGGGTTGGGCATCCGACTGTCGATGCGCTGACTGACCGGCAACTTATCCGCGTCGGGGCGTTTTTTTACGGCCATTTTATCCTCCGTTGACGAAGGGCCAAGCCAGCACGGCCAGCCCTGCAAGGGTAAGCAGAACCCCCATGGGTTTTGTGACAACATGCCCGATCTGGGGCAGTTTTTCGATCACCATAAAGAGAGTGGCGAGACCCATCCACAGAAGGCTCATCACCCCGCCGACAAAGCCAAGCGCCATGAAGCCCCAGCAGCAGCCCACGCAGAATGCACCAAGGCCGAGGCCCATGCGCACACCACCACCGAAGCCGGTGCGCCAGTGTCCAAGAAAATACGTCATCGGGCTATGGCAGACGCCATGGCAGATTTCCTTCGCTCGGGTGAATTGAAACAGACCAACGGCCAGCAACAGCAAGCCCGCAAATGTGGTGGTCTTTGATATGCCGAGCATGTCGATGATGCCGCCATAAAGCAAGGCCAATTGGACGCCTGTGATCAGTGCGGCGAAGGCAACCCACACCACACCATAGCCAAGCAAGACGCCCAACCACCCTGCCCGCGTGCCGTTTGCGGACACCATCAGGTCTTCGTAGCTGCGCAAGGTGGGCACCAGTGTCGGCAGCATCATGGCCGCCATCATGATGGCCCACATCGCGAACAGCGGGCTGAAATTCGCCATCGGCATGTACATGGGCATGCGCGGGTCCATGGCGGCCATGCGCGCGCCCATTTCGCCGGGCCTGCCGATCAGGTCGAGGTCCATGTTCATCGACATGGAATACATGACCCACCACGACGCCAGAATGGCCCCGAAGAACCCCAGCCACAGGGTAGACCGAACAAGATGCGGCATGTGTCCTCCCTGAACGCACGCGACTCAATGCTTGCCAGATTAAATGTCAGACAATAAAATGTAAGACAAATGAAAATTGATCCAGACAGCACCGTGGATTTGTCCGCCCAGATCGCCAAGGCGATCCGGGATGCTATTATCGCAGGTGATTTGATTGTGGATCAACGGCTTCCCAGCGAGGCCGAGCTTGCCGATCACTTTGATGTGTCGCGGCCTACGGTGCGCGAAGCGCTCAAGCGACTCGCTGCGCAATCGCTGATCCGCACACAGCGCGGTGCCACCGGTGGGGCTTTTGTGAACCGGCTGCGGTTCGAAGATGCCTATGCCCAACAGGTCACGACGTCGATCCTGTTGTTGTCCATGAACGCGGTTAGCTTCGATGTGGCGTGCGAGGCGCGTTATGCACTGGAGCGTGCTTGTGCGCCTTTGTCAGCGGAGCGGCGCACGCCGGACCAGTTGGCCACGATGCGTGCCGAAATCCATCGCCAGGGGCAACCGGGCCTGACGGATGAGGCGTTTTGCGCGTCAGACGTGACTTTTCACCGGGCGCTGGTGGATGGCGCGGGCAACAAGGTGCTGAGTTACCAGCTTGCCGGCGCGGTCGAGGCGATGCAGCCCCTGATGAACATGATCACCTTCACCGCCCGGTCGCGGGAAGAGATCGTGGCGTTGCACACGGATATCGCGGACGCGGTCGAGGCGCAGGATGCGCCCACCGTGGATGCCAAATTGATTGAACTAGAAGCCTACACGCGGAAGCTGGCCCATTCGGTGGTCACCGCCCGCGCAAAACGGGCCGCGGAAAAGGAGCACAAGACCGCCTGATCCCTCCCCATAAGCCGCAAAGGCGATCCGAGGGGCCGGGCACCGACCGACACATGCTTTCAGGGAGGAAGCCATGAATTTGAGACCAGACCCAACATTTTACCCCTCGGCCAAGGACGCGATGCATGCGCCGGTCGAAAAGCTTGCCTTTACACTGATGCTGAGCCCTGATGGGTCGAAGCCCGATGGTTTGGCCGTGGTCGATGTGGACCCGACCAGCGACACCTACAGCCAGATTGTGCACGAATTGTACGTGCCGAACCTTGGTGACGAGTTTCACCATTTCGGCTGGAACGCCTGTTCGTCGGCCCTGTCGCCCCTGACAGGCCACGCGTTTCTGGAACGCCGTTATCTGATCATCCCCGGCATCCGGTCGTCGCGCATCTATGTCATCGACGTCAAAGACCCGATGGATGCGAAAATTCACAAGATCATCGAACCCGAAGAACTATTTGAAAAGACAGGATATTCACGTCCCCACACCATCCATTGCGGGCCTGAAGGCATCTATGTGTCGACCCTTGGTGGTGGCGGTGAGGATGGCACAGACGGACCACCCGGCATTTTCATCATGGATTGCGAGAGCTTCGAGATCCTGGGCCGTTACGAGATGGACCGCGGCATTCAGGACAAGCACTACGATTTCTGGTGGAACCTGCCGCGTGACTACATGGTCAGTTCCGAATGGGGTCTGCCGCCGCAGTTTGAAAACGGCGTGGTACCCGAGGATTTGTTGTCGAACAAGTACGGCCACACGATCCACTTTTGGGACCTGCGCGGGCGCAAGGTGACGAAGTCCATTGATCTGGGCGAAAACCACCAGATGGCGCTGGAAATCCGCCCCGCCCATGATCCGGTCAAGGAATACGGGTTCTGCGGCGTGGTGGTCGATACGACCAACCTGCAGGGCGCGATCTTTACATGGTGGCGCGATGACAACGGCGAATGGCAGGCCAAGAAGACGATCACCATTGATCCGGTGCCTGCCGATGCGGACGACCTGCCCGAGTTGCTCAAAGGGTTTGGGGCCGTTCCGCCGCTGGTGACGGACATCGACCTGAGCCTGGATGACAAGTACCTTTATGTTGCTTGCTGGGGACTGGGCGAGATGCACCAATACGATGTGTCCGACCCGATGAACCCCGTGCTGGCGGGCAAGGTCGAGATTGGCGGTATCGTGGCCAAGCACAAACATCCGAATGGCGAGGACTTTGGTTATGGCCCGCAGATGGTCGAGATCAGCCGCGATGGCAAGCGGGTTTACTGGACCAATTCGCTGTATTCCACCTGGGACGACCAGTTCTATCCCGGTGATCGGGGCGCGGCGATGGTCATGGCTCATGTGGGCGAAAACGGTGGTCTGACGCTGGACGAAAAGTTCTGGACCAAGTTCCCTGAAGGCTACCGCAGTCACCAGATCCGGCTGGAAGGTGGCGACTGTTCAACCGACAGTTTCTGCTATCCTTCAGTGGGTTAGAACGTGGAGTTGACAACTGCGGCGGGCCTTTGGCTCGCCGTGATCCTCTCTGGCCTTTATCATGGCCTGAACCCCGGCATGGGCTGGCCGCTGGCCGTGTCGTCTGCTCTGTTCGAGCGGCGGCGCTCTGCGTTGTGGCCAGCGTTGGGGGCGTTATCGCTGGGGCATTTTGCTGCGATGCTGGGCATATTGCTGCCCTTTTCGATGATGACCCTGCTGATCGACTTCGAGAGCGAAATTCGCATCGGGGCTGGTCTGATTGTGATCGCGATGGGCGTCTACCTGATCCTCACGCGCAAGCACCCGCGCTTTCTTGCGCGCATCCCGCCACACAAGCTGACGCTCTGGTCCTTTCTGGTGGCGCTTGCCCATGGGGCGGCGCTAATGCTGGTACCCATCTATCTGGGCCTCTGCGCCATCGAAGACCTGGATGCAGGCCACCGGGCCGCGTCGGCCCTGATGGCCACAACCGCGCTCGCCCTTGGCGTCGCGGTGCTGCATACGGCGGCGATGATGGGATCGGGCGGCGCGGTGGCCTATGCGGTGCACCGATGGCTTGGCCTGAACTTTCTCAAACGCGGCTGGTTCGACCTTGAGCTTGTCTGGGCCGTCAGCCTGATCCTTGTGGGAGGCGTGGGCCTGTGGACGGCGATTTGAGGAATTGAATTGACGCCATCACCCCGGGTCGCGACTGTCGGTTCAAAGACATCCAAAGACGAGCAGCTGCCCCATGTTTCGATTGATCGACCAAACTGCAGGCAAATGGTTGCGGCACTTTTTCTTCGCAATCGTAAGGACTTACTTCGCGCTGTTCTACAATGTCAGTTGCTCTGGCAAGCACTTGCTGCAGGACACGCCCGGCGCGTTGATCCTGGCCACCCATGTCAGCCGCTTCGACGGGCCGCTGATCGCCGCCATCCTCTATACCACGCAGCGGATCCGGCCCGTCGTGCATTACAACGAATACCATCACTGGATGCAGTGGTTTCCAATGTTTGTCGCCCGCGCAATCCCGGTCAGCTCGCCCAAGTCATGGCCGCACGAACGGCGTCAGGCGCAGAAAGACGCCAGTATGCAGCGTATCCTGCGCGCACTCAGGCGGGATGAAAGCATACTGCTTTTTCCGGCGGGCCACACGCGTCTGGAAGAGCCCGAAGTCATCGCCCCGCACCTGTCGGGCGCATACGACATTCTGCAAACCAAGCCGGATCGGCCTGTGCTGCTGTTGCGCCTGGATGGGTTGGGCAAATTTCAGCCCGCACGCTATGACTATTTCTGGACCTTCATCGGACGCCGCAAGGGACGCCGCCACGTGTCGGTCGATATCAAGCGGCTGCATGACATCGACCCCTCACGCGACCTTGCCACCTTCAACAAAGATCTGGAGCGATGGCTGAACACCCCAATCCCCGACACGGTCTAGCCTTGCCACAGCCGCCGCGCGGCGCTAGGTGCCCGGCATGATCAACATTCTGAACATCGCCGCAGCGCTCCTGACAACAGCTTTCGGGCTTTTTGGCTTTCTCGCCCCCAGATACACTGCATCGGCACTCGACCTTGCTCCGACCCACAGCACCATGGGGCTGAGCGAGATGCGCGCAAGCGTGGGTGGGCTCTTTGTTGTGGTCGGATGCGCCGCGCTGTGGATTAATGCGCCGCTGAGCTATGCGATGATCGGCTTTGCATTTGTCGGTGCTGCGTTGGGGCGTCTGGTGTCGCTGTGTCTTGACAAGCCACCGGTCAAAAAAGTCATTCTGTTCGGCGGGATCGAAGCGATTCTAGCTGCATGGTTTTTGGGCGCAAACCTGTGAAAAAGAAAAGGCCGCCCCAGAGGACGGCCCGATCAATGTCAGATGTGCTGCTGCGTCAGGCCGCTTTGCGACGCCGACGCATGAATGCCAGCGCGCCCAGACCACCAACAAGCAAGGGCAATCCAGCCGGCAGCGGCACAGGAGGCGTCGAGGAAATCGGATCGCCGTCGAGGGTCAGATCGGCGTTGATATCGCCATGGCCGCTGCTGCGCCCGATCAGTCCGGCAAGGGACGTGTCTGCGACCTGATCACGCAGGTCATATTTGAGCCAGTTCGAATAGCCGAAATTTGTCGTTGTCCAGTTCCCGCCAAAGCCCAACTGGCCCAGCTTCGGGTTCCCGTCTGAGGCGTTTGGCTTGTTGATGGTCACATCCAGCACCAGGCCATCAAGGTCACCCAGCCCGGTGATCGTGCCGATAACGCCGTTTGCATCACCATCGAAGAAGCGGATATTGTCACGCTCTTCCTGTGAGGCCGCGCGACACGCGTCGCGCCCGCAGATCAGGTTGCCCGGGTGATTGGTCACTTCGTTCAGTCTGAATTGAAAACCCAGGCTATATGTCACGCCACCTTTGGTGTTCTCGACGGTGCCAGACAAACCGAGCGTACCGTTTTCGTAGATGGCCTTGGTGTCTGAGCCTAAGACAAAGGACCATGTATTGTCAAAACCAGCCGACGAGCCGTCAGAATTCAAAAGCAGATCTGGCAGCCAAAGTCCGTGGCTGGAAAAGGCGTTTCCAAGTTGGTAGGTGCCCTCATAGTCGCCATCGACGGGCATGGTTGCCGCGTTTGCGGCCATCCCGGCACCTGCCATACAGGCTGCGGCTACAAATATTTTAAGTCTGTCAAGCATATTGCCCTCGTTCTCATCTCAATCATTAACGAAATGGCGAAAATCCGCCGCTTACTCGTTCGTAGCGACGCGGACACAAATCTGCCATCTTTTTTTGAGCGATTTGCAGCTATCGCAAGGGAACTTCCCGCTCTGATGGAAATTCCGCCACCAATTGGCTATCTAAGGCTGCATCACAGGATCGCGAAGTCATTTCATTTGGGCAATCTGGCCGAATCAATTCTTCGATGCCTCAAGATCGACACGCTCTCTTTCATTCCGGATCAATCGATACTATGTTTTGATCGTCCTTCGGGACTATGGACATAAACGCGCTCGTAATAAGCGGATCGGACCCGGGGGCGGTACCCGGCGGCTCCACCAAATATCCTGTCGTTTGCGGGATCACGGGGCCGAAACAGGATCGACGGACGTCTAAAGGGGTTTGCTTTGTCTCGGCTGTCTGCCACCGTTACCGGCGAAAACAGTACAATTGCAAACGACAATCGTGCTCCGGTTGCTATGGCTGCGTAAGCAGTCCTAGTCGAACCGACTTTAAGCCCTTGCGCCTAGCCGCGTAAGGCGGGGTTCGCAGGCACCTGGCAACAGAAGCCTGCACTTTCCCCTCTCACCGGTCGCAATCTCCCCGCGCAGCAACGCCGCGGTAAGTGCTTTTTCCAATTGGAAATTCAAGGAATGTTAAGGCCCTGCCGCTATCGCTGACATGCAACCGGTATCATTCGAAACGAGGGTGGCATGCCGCACAAGATCAAGACGCTGCAAGGCTGGTACGACGAAGTGTGGATCAAGGGCGACCTTGATGCCATCCGCACCTTTTTGCATCCCAATGCTCGGTCGCGGGGCATCATGGGCGACATGCCCTTCGCCATCGACGATCTGGAAGAGCTCGTGACCATGGTGCGGGAGTTGTTGGGACCGATCGACATCACATTGCCAATCACCATGGAACAGGACGATTGGTTGTCGGCGCTTGTCGAAATCAAAAGCCATTCGGCAGAAACCGGCGATCCAGTGCATGTGTTTGGTCAGGTGATCGCTCGGTTTGAAGGTGAACAGATGGTCGAGATTTACACCGGTACGGATTCCCTTACGTTGTTCGAACAATTGGGCCTGCTGCCCGAAAATGCGATGGCGGTTATGCTGGGCGGCACGCGACTGCGCTGACCCGGCCCTCCCGCGCATCTTCGCGATCTGGCAAAGGCCGCCGCTGCGTTAGGGTTTGGGGCCAATACATCCTGCACTCGGTGGAGTGCCCGCCAGGGTCATTGCGCGCCGGTCGCGTGGCCGCGCGGCTTGACGCATCAGGCCGACACCGTTACCCAGCAGTCAGGGGCGAACGCGACTGCCCCATCAGGCTTGATGCTTAGGCTGGCCCAAATGTCGCATCCTTTTGTCGTGCTCAAAGGATGCCATGATGGACCACATATCTCATGAAATTGCAGCAGATGATCTCTTGTTCAGGCTGGGCACCGCGCTCTCGCCTCAGATCATCGATGTCTGCCTGCCCGAAGATATTGCAGCCGATCCCTGGCGCATCCCCACCGCCCGGCACATCCCCCACCGCGAGATTGCGGATCATGCCCCAAAGCTCGATCCTCGACGCCCCGTGATTACGATCTGCCAAAAGGGGCTGAAGCTGTCACAGGGGGCGGCCGCCATCCTGCGCAGCCACGGGTTGAATGCGTGCGCTCTGGTTGGGGGCAATCTTGCCTGGTTCGAGGCCGGACACCCACGTTTGGACCTGACCCAGGCTGTTGCGCCTGCCACAGCTTGGGTGTTGCCGGCACGGCGCGATGGGCGCGCGATGTTGGCCGCCTGGATCATATGGCGCTGGTATGACCCACAGGCCTCGCTGATCTGGGTCAAACAGACCTATGCGCGCGACGTGGCCTCGCGCTATGACGCGGTCACGCTTCCCGATGATCTGCCGCTGGCCGAGACGTTCCAAGAGATCGGGCTGATACACCCAGGCCTGGGTCGTTGGTGTCGCTCGGTTGAGGACGGCCGCGCACCGGTGGCTGCCCTGCTCGAAACCCTGCCACAGCTTCATCCGGCAGATGACGCGGTGGCGCGGGCCGCCGTGCCGCTGCTTGATGCCGCGTGGATGGCCGCACGGGAGGGCGCGCAATGACACAAAGCTGGTCGCAAATGATCGCGGTGTTTGGGCGCATCGGGCTCTTGTCCTTTGGCGGTCCCGCCGCACAGATCGCGCTGATGCACGACGCGCTGGTCAGTCGGCACAAGTGGCTGACCGAAGATCAGTACCTGCGTGCCCTGTCGCTCTGCATGTTGCTGCCGGGCCCCGAGGCGATGCAGTTGGCCACCTATGCAGGCTGGCGACTGCGCGGCGTCGCCGGAGGCCTGCTCGCGGGGCTGCTTTTTGTGGTGCCGGGCGCTGCGGTGATCCTGGTGCTGGCGCTGGCCTATGTCCGATTTGGAGAGGTGCCGCTGGTGCAGGCGGCGTTTGTCGGGGTCAAGGCCGCCGTGATCGTGGTGGTGCTCCAGGCCCTGTTGAGATTGGCGCGCAAGGCGCTGACCGGTGGTGTGGCGTGGGTGCTGGCCAGCGCCGCCTTTGTCGCGCTTTTCGTGTTTGGCCTTCCCTTCCCGCTTGTGATCATCGGCGCGGGACTTGTCGGCGCAGCCCGCGCCACGGACGGTCCGACAACGGTTGCGCCACCATCCGCCCGGGGGGTCCCGCTGCGCCCCATCCTGACCCTTGCTGCGCTTTGGGTCGCGCCGCTTGGTGCGCTCTGGCTGACCGCACAGGCGTTTCTGCTCGACATCGGACTGTTCTTTTCCAAACTTGCCGTCGTGACCTTTGGCGGCGCCTATGCCGTACTTGCCTACATGACGCAGGAAGTGGTGCAGGACCGCGCCTGGCTCAGCACCGGAGAGATGATCGACGCGCTGGGGCTGGCAGAAACAACGCCCGGCCCCCTGATCCTGGTCACCGAGTTCGTGGCCCTGCTTGCGGGGTTTGCGCAGGGCGGGCTGTCGCTTGCGCTGGCCGCCGGGGCGCTGACCCTTTGGGTGACCTTCATACCCTGCTTTTTGTGGATATTTGCGGCGGGTCCCTTTCTGGACCATATCGCCGCGCGCCCCCGCCTGTGGGCCGCTTTGCAGGCCATCACCGCTGCCGTTGTCGGGGTGATTCTCAACCTCTCCGTCTGGTTTGCCCTGCATGTCTTCTTTGGCACAGTGACCCCCGGCGCCCTGCTGGCCCTGCCGGTGCCGGACCCGGCAACGCTGCATGTCCCGGCGCTGGCCCTTACGGCCTGTGCCGCAGTGCTGATGCTGCGCCTGCGGGTCGGGCTGTTGCCGACACTCGCGCTTATGGCAGGCGCGGGAGGGCTCCTTGCAGGGGCTCAATTGGCGTAAACGCGACATGGAACTGCGCGGCCCCTTCCCTCTGCCACAAATTGGGATATGTTCGACCTATCGAAGCGAGGAGCGCCATGGGCCGCAGCATTGATTACGGCAACCTGATGCACGAGGCCATGCGTGGCCTCATCCGAAAAGTCTTGACCGATGTGGCCCAGAACGGGCTGCCCGGCGCGCATCACTTTTTCATCACCTTCGACACCAGCCACCCCGACGCGGAACTGGCGGATTGGCTGAGCGATCGTTACCCGGGCGAAATGACGGTGGTCATGCAGCATTGGTACGACAAGCTGGATGTCGGGTCGGAAGGGTTTGCCGTCACGCTGAATTTCGGCGACGCACCCGAGCCGCTTTATATTCCCTATGACGCGATCAAAACCTTTGTGGATCCATCGGTCGAATTTGGTCTGCGCTTTGAAACCCAAGGCGACGAAGGCGACGAGGCCAGCGCCACCACACCGCCCGAAATCCTGCCAAGCCGTGCGCCCGCCACCCCCAAAGCCGCCGACGACGGGGCCGAGGACAAAGGCGATGGCAAGGATGCCGAGATTGTATCGCTTGACAGTTTCAGAAAGTAGCGCGCCCTACTGGCGCGTCAGAAACGTCTCGACCGCGCGCAAAATCTCGCCATCGCGGATGTTCTGAAACCTCAGATCGAGCCCGCCCTCGCTCAGCGTCCGATCATATTGCTGAAGGCTGTAGCCGCCATCCACGTCAACAAAAAGCGAATAAACGGTCAAGGTCGACCCATCAATGCGCGACCAGACATAGGGTTCACCCTTCATCGGATCAAGCTGGACTTCGTGGCCGAACACGTTCTTCTTCTGGGCCGCCGCATAGACATTGCCCCGCCCGCTGGGCACAAAGTCGATCTCATAGGATTTTTCAGACACCTTGCCCGACGCCTTGTAGGTGATCGAGGTCCACTTGACCCTGAACCCCTGCTTGGTTGCGCTGATCACGACGCTCATGTCGCGGGGTATCTTGGTTCCGTCGATCTGCGTGACCTCGGCGCTGCCGCTATAGGACCCGACAAAGGGCGCAATATCGGCCCTGGCCTGACCGGCCAGCACGACCATCGCCAACCACAACACAGATGCCGCCACCCATATCGTACGACGACTCAGCGCCGGAAATGTGCGTGTTTTGACCATTGCGATGTCCTCGATCCTCCTGCCGTCTCTTATATATAGGCGTACCGCCGCCCAGATGCACCCGTTGCGCTGCGGCGCGTGATCACATGGCAGCGACAAGGATTGCACATGCTTGTCTGACGGCCCCCCGCCCGCTAGACGCAAGATCAGACGACACCCGCAACAAGGAACCACCCTATGGCCGACACCCGCACAGAATCCGACAGTTTTGGACCGCTGGAGGTCCCGGCCGACAAATATTGGGGTGCGCAGACACAACGCTCGATCATGAATTTCCCCATTGGCTGGGAAAAACAGCCTGTCGCCGTTGTCCGTGCGCTGGGCGTGATCAAGAAAGCCTGCGCGATGCAGAACAAGGCACAGGGCACGCTGGACGCGAGACTGGCCGATGCCATCATCGAAGCCGCAGGCGAAGTGGTCGCGGGCAAGCTGGACGACAATTTCCCGCTGGTCGTCTGGCAGACCGGGTCCGGCACGCAGTCGAACATGAATGCCAACGAAGTCATCGCCAACCGCGCCATCGAAATCCTGGGCGGCGTAATCGGCTCGAAAGACCCGGTGCACCCCAATGATCATTGCAATATGGGGCAATCGTCGAACGACACCTTTCCGACCGCCATGCACATATCGACCGCGATGACCGCGCGCGATGTGCTGCTGCCAGGGCTGGAAAAGCTGCACGCGGCGCTTGAGACCAAGGTTGCGGCCTTTGATGGCATCATCAAAATCGGGCGGACGCACACGCAGGATGCCACACCCCTGACCCTCTCACAGGAATTTTCGGGCTACACACATCAGGTCGCCATGGGCATTGAACGCGTCAAAGACGCGCTTGGCCGCATCTATGAACTGGCACAGGGCGGCACTGCGGTTGGTACGGGCCTGAACACCAAGGTCGGGTGGGCCGAGGCGGTTGCAGGTCACATGGCCGATATCACCGGCCTGCCCTTTGTCACCGCGCCCAACAAGTTCGAGGCGCTGGCCGCCCATGACGCGATGGTCGAGATATCGGGCGCGTTGAAAACGGTGGCGGCCTCGCTGTTCAAGATCGCCAATGACATCCGCCTGTTGGGGTCTGGTCCGCGCTGTGGTCTGGGCGAGTTGGTGCTGCCCGAAAACGAACCGGGCTCCTCGATCATGCCGGGCAAGGTGAACCCGACCCAGTGCGAGGCGCTGACGCAGGTCTGCGCGCATGTGATGGGCAACGACGCCGCGGTGGGCTTTGCCGGGTCACAGGGACATTTCGAATTGAACGTCTACAAGCCCATGATGGCGTATAACGTGTTGCAATCCATGCAACTTCTGGGCGACGCCTGTTCGGCCTTTACCGACAATCTGGTGGATGGGTTGCAGGCGGATGAAACGCGGATCGACAAGTTGATGCGCGAGTCGTTGATGCTGGTCACGGCCCTTGCGCCGGAAATCGGCTATGACAACGCCACCAAAGTCGCCAAGACGGCCCACAAGAACGGCACCACCCTGATCGAGGAAGCGGTGAAGCTGGGCTTTGTCACCGAAGAGCGGTTCAATGAGGTCGTGCGCCCCGAAAACATGATCGGGCCCAAGTGAGCACGCCCATCAACCTGAACAAGGTCCGCAAGGCCCGCGCACGCGCCGACAAAAAGGTGCGTGCCGACCGCAACGCCGTGACATTCGGGTTGACCAAGGCCGAAAAAGAGCGTGCCAAGCAAGAGAACACCCGCACGGTCAAAGACCTCGACGGCAAGAGCAAGGACAGGTGAGCACGCGCCCGCAAAAACACTCGCTCACGCTCAAGGGGCACCGTACCAGCGTGTCGCTTGAACCGGAGTTTTGGCAGGCCTTCCGTGCCATAGCTGCGCAGGATGGTCGCCCAATCAATGACTTGGCCGCCGAAATTGATGCAAAGCGCGGTGCGGATGTTGGCCTGGCCTCGGCCATCCGCGTATTTGTCCTGCGGCGGTTCACCGACCAGTAGCCACCCTGCTGCGACAGTGTCGGCATGACCACGTGCACTGCGGCCCGCCCGCTTGTTCCAGAGACGTGGACGCGCGATCTGTTCCGGCCCAAGGCCCGGCGTGAGGGCGCCGGTATCCGCTATAAGACCCGCGATGATGACCTTATAGTGGGGCGAGAACGGTGTCTGGCCAGACTGCATCGGAGTGGCGTTCGCGCCATCAGGGATGCGCGGCAGATCGTCGTCTTCTTCAACGCCACCCGTGTGCGTGCGCACGCTGACATGTCCGGAAAGCGGCGCGCTTTGCATGTGGTTTCCGACGCGGAAAACGGGTCCCGAGGGGAAATTGCGCCGATTTCCCTTGAGGGGTGTCCCGTAGAAACGCGCCTAAGCCACGGACGCCTCATAGATCTGGCGGATGTTGCCGCCAAGGGCGGCGTTGAACCCCTCCTCCGACATGTCCCGATGCAACCCCTCGGTCAGCGCGCGGCTGAAGCTTGCAATCATCTTGTGGTTCTGCGCCAGGCGCGCACTGGCGGCTTGGGTGGAATATCCCCCCGACAGCGCCACCACGCGCTGCACGCGCGGATGATCGGCCAGCGCATCGTACAGACCCGGTTGCTCGGGCAGCGTCAGCTTGAGCATGATGTCCTGCCCGTCCCCCAACGCCTCGGTCTGCGCCATCAACGCATCGGCCAGCAGCGCCTCGGCGGCGGCCTTGGTGTCTGAGTGGATATTCACCTCCGGCTCGATGATCGGCACCATGCCCGCGGCGATCACCTCATGGGCGACCTCGAACTGGTTTTCGACAACCGCGCGGATGCCCGCCGCATCCGCCCCGTGCACCACCGATCGTTCCTTGGTGCCGTAAATCCCCAGCGCCTTGGCCGCCGCCAGCGTCTCCGCGAGCCCAGGGATGGGCTTGAGCAGCTGCACCGCATCAGCTTCGTCCTGCAACCCTTTGTCAATCTTTAGAAATGGTACAACCCCGCGGTGTTCCCACAGATAAGACGGGACCTGCTGCCCACCAATCTGCTCGTGCAGGGTCTTTTCAAACAGGATCGCGCCAATCACCTTTCCCGACGTGAAATCCGGGCTCAGGATAATGCGCGCGCGCATCTTCTGGATCTCGGCAAACATCTCGTCCTCTGATCCATAATCCGACGCATCCACCCCATAGAGCGCCAGCGCCTTCGGGGTCGATCCGCCCGACTGGTCAAGGGCTGCGATAAACCCTTTCCCATTTTCCATCTGGTCCCGCATTTTTGCAAAATCGGTCATCCCGCGCTCCAAGCTCCTGTCGTTCCGTGCTGCCGGTCTACCCCATTCCGCCTGCGCGTGATATCCCGCCAACCCACTGTTTGCGCTACCGTTTGCGCAAATTCAGCCAAATCCCGTCCCGCGCCCGCACGGTCAGATGCGCAACCGGGACCGGCACGCGACCCTCGACCAGTGACACCGACATGTCGCGCAACAGCCGCGCGAGAATCAGCGGCCCTTCGATCATGGCAAAGCCAGCCCCCGGACAGACCCGCGCCCCGGCCGAGAACGGAATAAACGCCTCGCGCCCACATGCGCGCCCCGCTTCGGTCTGCCAGCGCCCGGGGTCAAACGCGTCCGGCCGCTCCCAGATGCGCGTGTGGCGATGCAGATGCCAGGGGCTCAACACCACCTGACTGCCGCGCCGCACCGCCCGCCCCCGCACCTGTTCCGGGCAGGCCGCCGCGCGCACCATCATCGGAACCGGAGGGTAGAGCCGCAACGTCTCGCGAAACACATCCCGTGTCACCGGCAACCCGGACATCGCCGCGAAATCACAACCCTCCAACGCCCGCGCCTCTGACGCAACCTTGTCCTGCCAGTCAGGATAAAGCGCCAGAAGATACAGCGCCCAGGCCAGGGCCGACGCACTTGTCTCGTGCCCCGCCAGAAAAAAGATCGCGACCTGATCCACCATCTCCTGCGGTGAAAACGTCTCGCCAGTGACCGGATCGCGCGTGGTCATGATCTTGGTCGCCAGATCATCGGGGGCTGTGCCCGCCGCAATCTCGGCTGCCCGCCGCGCAACCAACTGCCCGATCAGCACCCGGATGCGCGCCGCACTGGCGCGCGTCTCGCGCCGGAACAGCCGCGGCATCCACCGGGGCAAGGGCACAAAGGCAGCCAGGTTCAGGATCGGCTGGCTGCGCTGATAGGCCCGAAATTCCTGGAACACCGCCCGGGCCAGTGCGTCCTCGATCGGAATGGAAAACAGCGTGCGAAAGATCACATCCGCCGCGGCATGGCTCATCTGTTCCTCAATTTCGACCTCTCCCGTGGGCATACGTGCCGCCGCCGCCTCTGACGCCGCCCACATCGCCGGAAAGGTCTGGCGCAGCCGCCCCCCTTCAAAGGCCGGGTCGATGATCCGCCGCTGCCGCTTCCAGGTCTCTCCGTTGGTCAGAAACACAGAGTGGCCCAGCAAGGGCCGCAGCCCCTCGCTCACCCGATCCGACTTGGGAAAATCCTCCGGCCTGTCCTTCAGCACCAATTTCACCAGCGCGGGCTGGTTCATCAGATAGCTGCGAAAGAACGGCGTGCGAAACTCGGCCATCCACGCCCGGTAGAGCCGCGCGGGCTGCGCCGACAGGATGTCCTGCCGAAATAGCTGCATATAGCGCCAGAGCGATACGCGGTCCGGGCGGCTGGGGGGCTTGGGCGGGATCATGCGGTGACAGAGGTGTATTTGGACACGGGCACATCAATACGGGATTTCGACGGAGGACGATCCGCATAGCGGTCCGCCAATGTCAGTGGCCCGGCGGTGATCTGAAAGTAATCATAGTCTTTGGGGCGATCAAACGCGCACAAATACTGAAAATGCAGCCTGAAAAAGCGCCAGCGCAGCTCTTTCCATCGCTCGGGGCTCAGGGACTGTGTGAAAGCCGCGGAAAACACCAGCGGCCAGCGCTTGGCCTCGGGGGCCACACCCGACACCGCCACCGGGTCGCACAGCGCAAAGGCGCAGCCATCGCCCGGCGCCGTCACATCCACCCAGGTCAGTTCATCGCGCATCGAAAGATAATGCAGGTCCGCGCGCACCCGGTGCGCCCCTGGCAAGAACGACACCATCGGCACCACCTGCCCCAGGGACAGAAACCCAAGCGCGGGGCCCTGTGCGGGCACGCGCCCGGCGCGGATCAGATCGGACAGGATCGACACCGCCAGATGCGCCCCCGATGAATGCCCGACCACAAGGACTTCATCTACATCCTCTTTCAGGGCCGCGGCGATGCTGTCCTGAAACTGGCGCAGCCGCGCCTCAAGCTCGGGTGGGTTGGCCCCGTTCGAGGCGGCTGAATACGCATAGTCATGCATCAGATAGTAGGCAAAGAAAGTGCCATCCTTGGCCTTGAACAAACGCAGCAACAGAACAAATGCCGCGGCCCCCAGAGCCAGGCCCAGACCGGCACCGATCCCTCCGAACATCGCACAAAACCGCCAGATCACGTACCATGCAACCAGCGCCAAAAGCGCCTGCCCCAGCAGCATCCCGACCGGATAGAGCGCTGCAATCACTGGCCCCTTGCGCAACCGCATCAACCGGCGCAGCGCGCCCGACGCAATGTAGGTCCAGGCGGTGCGCACCAGTTGCAGATAGGTGCCCGGGATGGACGCTGCCATGCTGTCGCGCACGATATCTGACCAGACCAGCACATCCACATCCGCATGCACCTGCCGTGCGTCAATGGTGGCATCGACCTGCCAGCCATAGTGGTCTGACCTTTGCGCCGCGCGCAGCGTGATGTCATAGCCGGACACGGCCGCCTGCGCAGCCGCTTCCTTGCGGTACAGCTCTCGGTACCGCCGGGGATGGATCGGGTCATAGCCGGGGATGTAGAACACCCGGCGCTGTGACACTGGTTTGTGATGCGCACTGCTCATATGATGCACCTTTTGGTGCACCCTAGCGCGGTTGTTGGACCAAAGTAAGGCGCAGGCGCGCGGCCTTTTTCGTCAGCCCAGAGTGGCCAGAGCCGGAAACTGTTCGAGCAACCAGAACGAAAACCGTGTGAACAGACCAAAGAGCATGGCCGCGCCCACCAGCAGCAGCAGCCCGCCCATGATCTTTTCGATCAGCGCCATATGCCGCTTAATCCGGTTCATCACCCCCATGGCCCGGCTCATGAACATCGCCGCCAGCAGGAACGGAATGCCCAGCCCGGCGGCGTATACGCCCAGCAGGAATGTGCCGCGCGTCACCGATGCCTCGGACGCGGCCAATGTCAGGATCGCACCCAGTTGCGGGCCGATGCACGGGGTCCAGCCAAAGGCAAAGGCGAGACCAAGGATATAGGCGCCAAAGGACGACCCGCCCTGATCGCCGGCCTCCATCCGTGCTTCGCGATCCAGAAACGGGATGCGGAACATGCCCAGGAAATGCAGGCCAAAGATCATGATGACCGCGCCCGAGATTTGCGCAAACAGGATCTGGTTTTGCAGGAAAAACGCACCAAAGGCCGATGCGGCAAAGCCCAGAATGATGAATACCGTTGACAGGCCCAGCACAAAGAACAGCGCCGTGATGGTCGCGCGGTTGCGGCCTGATCTGCCATCCGACATCTCGCCCACGCTCATGCCCGACATATAGGCCAGATAGGGCGGCACGATGGGCAGCACACAGGGGCTCAGAAAGCTGATGATCCCCGCCAGCAGCGCCACGCTCATCGCCGGGATCAGGCTTGCGTCGATGATGTCTATTCCAAACATGGCTCCCACCTAGCGGCCCTTGACCCGCGCGTCACCTGCCATGTGGTCACATGTCTGTGGACAGCATGTAACATCGCGCCTATCTCGGCCTGCATGACTGATGATGCACATGAACTCGACGCGGTGGGGCTGCTGTGCCCCCTGCCCGTTCTCAAGGCCCGTAAACGGCTGCAGGCGCTGGCGACCGGTGACATCCTGATCGTGACAGCGGACGACCCCGCCGCCGTGATTGACGTCCCGCATTTCTGTGCCGAAGCCGGGCATACGCTTGTCTCCTCGGACACAAGCGGAACCGTCCAACGTTACGCCATCCGCAAAGGATAAAGGGCGCGCAACCGGCACGCCCCTCACCCTTACTTGCCCAGCGACCACCAGCCGCGTTTCTTCGGCTTGGGCGGCTCTTCGGGTGCCGCAGCCTCGGCCACGGGTTCCGGCACCTTTTCCGGTTCAGGAGCCGAGCGCTCGACCGTTGCGGGCGCGTCTTCCACGGCCGGCTCTGACGGCAGCTCGGCCACGGGCGCGTCTTCAGCGGCCTTTTTCGTGCTGCGGCGCGCCCGGGTCTTCTTTGGTTTTTCAGCCTCCGTGGGGGCCTCAGGCTCAGCCTCTGCCACCGGCGCATCGTCGGGCGATGCGGCCTCCTCGGACTTGGGCTCTGCCGCCTTGGCGCGCGACCGGCGCGTGCGCGTCGGCTTCTTCTTCGGGGCGTCCTCAGCCACCTCTTCCGTCGCGGTCACATCGTCGGCAGGCGCTTCCTCGGCCACCGGTGCGGGTTCAGCGGCTGCCTCGGTGCTCTCGCCCTCGACCTGCTCCCCCGCATCCGCACCGTTGTTCGACTTGCCACGGCCACGGCTGCGACGACGGCGGCGCCGGCGCTTGGGCTTGCCCTCGCCCTCATCCGCACTGGGCGTCTCGGCGATGGCCTCGTCCACCACCTCCTCCTCTTCGTCCACCTGATCCATGATCGACGTGTCCACGCTCACCACCGGCGCGTCCACCGCCTTGATCACCCGTGTCGCCGTCTTGAACTTCTCAAGCGAGAAGTCGGGGCTGACCAGATGCGGCTCGCCCTCGATCCGCACCGACAGACCATAGCGGCCCTCGATCTGGGCGATATGCTCGCGCTTCTGGTTCATCAGGAAATTGGCGATTCCAACAGGGCACTTCACCAACACTTCGCGGCTGCGGCGGCGCGTGCCCTCTTCCTCGATCTGGCGCAGAATGGACAGGGCCAGATTGTCGTCGGAGCGGATCAACCCGGTGCCATGGCACGCCTGACAGGGTTGGGTCGTTGCCTCGATCATGCCGGGGCGCAAGCGCTGACGGCTCATCTCCATCAGGCCAAAGCCGGAAATCCGGCCCACCTGAATGCGCGCGCGATCCGTTTTTAACCGGTCCTTCATGCGCTTTTCGACGGCTGCATTGTTCTTGCGCTCGTCCATGTCGATGAAGTCGATGACGATCAGCCCCGCAAGGTCGCGCAACCGCAATTGGCGCGCCACCTCTTCGGCGGCCTCAAGATTGGTCTTCAGCGCGGTTTCCTCGATCGACCCTTCCTTGGTCGCCCGGCCCGAGTTCACGTCGATCGCCACCAGCGCCTCGGTCACGCCGATCACGATATACCCACCCGACTTCAACTGTACGGTCGGATTGAACATGCCGCCAAGATAGGTTTCGACCTGATAACGCGCGAACAGCGGCAGGCTGTCCTGATACTGTTTCACGTTCTTGGCGTGGGACGGCATGATCATCTTCATGAAGTCCTTGGCGATCCGATATCCCCGGTCGCCCTCGACAAACACCTCGTCAATCTCGCGGTTGTACAAATCACGGATCGACCGTTTGATCAGATCGCCTTCCTCGTAAATCTTCGCAGGCGCAATCGACTTCAACGTCAACTCGCGGATCTGCTCCCAAAGGCGTTGCAGGTATTCATAGTCGCGCTTGATCTCGGCCTTGGTACGCTTTGCCCCGGCGGTGCGCACGATCAGACCTGCGCCTTGCGGCACCTCGATCTCGTTGGCAATTTCCTTCAGCTTCTTGCGGTCCGCGGCATTGGTGATCTTGCGCGAAATGCCGCCCCCGCGGGCGGTGTTCGGCATCAGCACGCAATAGCGCCCCGCCAGTGACAGATAGGTGGTCAGGGCCGCGCCCTTGTTGCCGCGCTCTTCCTTGACGACCTGCACCAGCAGGATCTGACGCACCTTGATGACTTCCTGAATCTTGTAGCGGCGCGGACGAGGCTTGCGGACGGGGCGAATATCTTCGCTGTCATCCTCGTCGGCCACGGATTCGATGCTCTCGTCCTTTGACGTGGCATCGGTCGCCTTGGCGTCATCGTCACTGTCTTCATCCGCGCTGTCGTCTGCCGGTGCCTCTGCGCTGTCCGCTGCCTCTTCAGTCCCATCCGCAGCCTCGGGCGTCTCCACCTCAGCGGCCTCTTCGCCTGCCTCGGGCGTCTCGACCGGCGTGTCCTTCACCGTCTCCATCGGCGACGCGGCCTCGTCCTCGGGCACTGCCACATCGGCGTCGGCCTCAGCATCCAGATCGATGGTCTCCATACCCTCGATGTCTGTCGACACCTTGGCATCGGTGTCCGCCGCCTTCGACGCCTTGGATTTTGACCGCCTGCGCTTGGGCTTTGGTTTGTCCTCTTCCTCATCACGCGCCTTCATTGCCTCGGCATAGGCGCGCTCTTCCTCCATCAACGCCTCACGGTCGGCGACGGGGATCTGGTAGTAATCGGGATGTATCTCGGAAAAGGCCAGGAACCCGTGGCGATTGCCGCCATAATCCACAAAGGCCGCCTGAAGCGACGGCTCGACCCGTGTTACTTTTGCAAGATAGATGTTGCCAGCAAGCTGGCGCTTGTTTTCGGATTCAAAGTCGAACTCCTCGACCTTGTTTCCGTCCACCACCACAACGCGGGTCTCTTCCGCGTGGGTGGCATCGATAAGCATTTTCTTTGGCATGAAAGTCCATTGCGCGCCCGCAATCGCCTGGCACCTGGCGGCGCAAGAGCGTTGGGGGCGTGTCTTGTCAAGGCGAATAGGGACGCGCCGCAGGTCAGACCCATAGGGTCGCCTGCTGGGATCAACTCTGTCCTCGCGCGCGTCATCGCGGTTCTTCTCCGACACACGCGCAGGCTGCGCGGTGTCCGTTCATACGCTGCGCCAGACCTCGGTCCGCGTCAGCAACTCGTGGCCATCTCTGACCCAATCGGTCTGTGGGCGCAGCAGGTCATCCTGCCCTTCGGTCCACAGCGAAACTCACATGAAGCGACGCCATGTCGCGTCGGTCCTTCATCCCCTTAGATAAGAGGAAGGCAGGGCAAATGACAATGGCCAATCGCGGGTTGCATCAAATGTTCAGGATCAACGCCCGGTGGTCAGACACAACCGGCGTCGCAGGAACAGTGAAACGCGCGGTCAAAAGGTCTTGCGACACCAGCATGTAATCCGCAAAGCGCTGGCTTTTTGCGTACAGCGCCGTGCGTGTGTCGGTGACACCGTGATGCGCGATCAGGTCGTGCAGGCCGATCTGTGCAAAGCGCGGAAAGGCGGCGCTGTCGGGCAACAGGTTGAAATCTCCTGCCAACACTGCAGGGTCCTGCCCGTCCCAAAGCGTCTGGAACAGTGCGATCACCCGTTCCGTCTGGGCCGCGCGCGCGGGCGTGTCGCCCTTGCCCGCCGGGTCGCGCAGCCCATGGAAATGGCCGATGCACACCCCCGCCCCTGTCTCGGGGTCGCTGATCCGGGCCGCCTGCATCGTGCGCGGCACCGGCTCGTCGCCCCAGCCATCGGCGCGGAATGCACCGTGGATGAACCCCTGGCTCAGCCGCGTGATCGCCAGCCCACGCCGCACCCACAGGCCCAGCCCGTGCTCGGATGCAACCGGTTGGCCGTCCCCGTCGTGCAGGATGCCGCGGATGGCGGGGGCAAAGAGCGCCTGATGGTCGGGCAACAGGCCCGAGACATCGCCAAACAGGTCTGCCCGCTGCGCCAGATCGCGATAGGGATCGACATAGCGCAGCCAGTCCGGGCTGGGCACCGGCGCGCGGGTCACTTCCTGCAAACACAGAATATCGGCGTCGAGCGTGCCGACCCACGGCGCAAGTGCCTCCCACACCTGCCCGCCCCAGGCATTCAGGCTGACAATCTTCATCCGATCATGTGCCGGTCGTCGGGGGCTGCATCTGCGCCGCGGGCACAAAGGCGTTGACCAACTCCAGCGCCCCGGCCAGATCGCGCGCCACATGCTGCCCAAGGTCCGGCAGCGGCACGTCCGGGGGCCGCATGTCGGGCACCTGGACCGCAAGGCACCCCGCCCGGCGCGCTGCCGTGATCCCGTGATCGCTGTCCCCGAACGCCGCACACATGGCCGGTGACAGGCCCAGCCCCTGCGCGGCCTCCAGATACGGCGCGGGGTCGGGCTTGCGCGCGCTCACCTCGTCGCCGCCCAGCACAAGTTCGAAATGATCCGCCAGCCCCGTCTGCAGCAGGCGCCTGCGCGCCGCCTCTCCGTTGGTCGACGTGACCACCGCCATGCGCGCGCCCTGCGACGCCAGCCGCGCCAGGCTCTCGGCCACCGTGGGCCGCAACGGCACCCCCCGCTCCAGCCGCTGGCCCACCTCTGCATGCCAGGCCGCGTTGAACCTCTGCGCTGCCGCCTCACTGCCCAGCACACCGGTCAGCCGCGCCAGGCTTTCGGGCCCCGACACCCCCACCATCGTCAGAAAAAACGCCTCGGCCTCCGCCGCCCCGTAGCCCTCAGCCACCAGCAGATCGCAGGCCACCGCGCAATAGACACGCTCGCTGTCGATCAGCAGCCCATCCATATCAAACAAAAATCCCGCCGGACGCATGCGCCGCTCCTCCTGCCGTGCACCGCACTGATGCCACGCATGAGGCACACATGAAATGACCGCCGAGGCCCCCGGCGGTCACATGTTCCAACAGGCTGTTACAAACGGCTCAGAGGTAGTCCGACCGCTGCAACCCGTACTTGGCCATCTTCTCGTTCAACGTCCGGCGCGGCAGGCACAGCTCATCCATCACCGACGCAATCGACCCCTTGTGCCGCCGCATCGTGTTGTCGATCAGCATCCGCTCGAACGCCTCGACATACTCTTTGAGCGGCTTGCCCTCGGTCGTCATGACCGGTTGCATCTCCTCGTGATCGTTCATCAAGAGCGACGCAATCGACCCCGTTCCGCGCCGCGCCTGCAACACCGCCCTCTCGGCAATGTTGATCAACTGACGCACATTGCCCGGCCACGGCGCCTGCAATAGCTGCGCCGCTTCCTGCGCCGACACCTTGGGCGCTTCACAGCCATACTCATCGGCAAACTGATCGCTCAGCCGCGTGAACAGGGTCAGGATATCCTCGCCCCGCTGCCTGAGCGGCGGCACCGTAATCTTCAGCGCCGCCAGGCGGTAATACAGATCAGGCCGCAAGGCATCTTCACAGGTCTTGCCCGCCTCCTGCATGTTGCAAATGCCGACAATCCGCGTCTCCGCCGGCGTGCCCTGCTCGTTGATGATCGACAAGAGCCGCGCCTGCAGCGCCTCGCTCAACGCCTCGATATCCTCCAGCACCAACGTGCCGCCGCGGGCCTCCTCAATGGCGGGCAACGCGCTGTCCTCCGGCAACATCGGACCAAAAAGCCGCTTGGCCAGCGCCTCCTCTTCCCAGGCCGAACAGCTCACCAGCACGAACTTCTTGCCCGCCCGGCTGCCCACCGCATGCAGCGCATGGGCCACCAGCGTCTTGCCTGTGCCGGTCTCGCCATCAATCAGCACATGCCCGTCGGCCTGCCCCAGATCCAGGATATCCTCGCGCAAACGCTCCATCACCGGGCTCTGCCCGATCAGCTTCTTCATCAACTGACCGCCGTCACTCAACTCACGACGCAAGGCGCGGTTGTCCATGGTCAACCGCCGCGCGCCCGTCGCGCGCTTGGCCAACTCACTCATCCGGTCCGGATTGAACGGCTTTTCAAGGAAATCGAACGCCCCCACACGCATCGCTTCAACCGCCATGGGCACATCCCCGTGGCCCGTGATCATGATGACCGGCAAGGCACTGTCATTGCCCATCAGCTTCTTCAAAAACTGCATCCCGTCCATGCCCGGCATCTTGATGTCGGAAATGACAATCCCCGGATAATCCGGGCCCAATGTCTTTAGCGCATCCTCGGCACTGGCAAAGGTCTCGGTGTCATAGCCCGACAGCGCCAGCCACTGGCTGATAGACTGGCGCATGTCCTGCTCGTCATCGACAATGGCGATCTTCATGGCTTGGGTCATCTCTGCTCCCCCGCGCGGCTACTGCGCCGCACTGATCTTGGTGTCCTCATCTTCCGCCCCCTCGTCCCCGAGCACCGGAAGCTGCATTTCAAAGACGGCCCCGCCCGACTGTCCATTGCGGGCCACGAGCCGTCCACCTAAATCGTTCACAATGCCGGACGAGATGGCAAGGCCCAGCCCCACCCCGTCGCCCGGCTGCTTGGTCGTGTAAAACGGCTCGAACAGACTGTCCAAATCCTCGATCCCCGGGCCATTGTCCCGCACCGTCAGCGTCGCCGTCTCACCCGCCGACAGAATGATCGATATCTGCGGCTCACGCTCTGACTTGGTGGCGTCGATGGCATTCCGCAAGAGGTTGACCATCACCTGTTCGATCCGCATCCGGTCGCCCATCACCTCGATGGGTTCGGGCGGTACCACGCGGTTGATCAGCACCTGACGCTGCCGCAGTTGCGGCTCCATCATCGACAGGCTCGCGGCCAGCGCATCGCCCATGTTTACAGGGCTTAGCGCATCCTGCCCCTTGCGTGCATAGGACTTCAACTGCCGCGTGATCGCCCCCATCCGCTCGATCAAATCATCGATGCGGCCAAAGCTGACCAGCGCCTCTTCGGGCCGGTTGCGGCGCAACAAAAGACGGGCGCCCGCAAGATAGGTCTTCATCGCCGCAAGCGGCTGGTTCAACTCATGGCTCACAGCGGCCGACATCTCGCCCAAAGCGGCCAGTTTCGAAGATTGCTCAAGGGTTTGTTCGGCCTGCGCCAGGTCTTCCTGCACCCGTTTTCGCTCGGCAATTTCCCGCTGCAACTGCACGTTCAGATGGCGAAGCTCTGCCGATTCACGTGCAAACAATGCAACACGCAGCGCCGACCTGCGGCTCAGCGTGTAAAACGCCAGCGCCAGAAGAATGGCGAATCCCATGATTTCAAGGGCCAGAACCCCGTTCACCCGCTCGCGCACCGGCGCATAGGTGGTAAAGGACGTCATGCGCCAGCCGCGGAACGGAATGCGCGCCTCAAGCCGCATCACCCCCTCGCCCTGCAGATACGCATCAGGGGGCAAGGCCGTCCAATCTGCGGTGGCGCGAATGGCGCGCTCGATGGCGCTCTGCGGGGTCTGACGCGCCAGCGCCTCTTCCTCGGACCGCCCCCGCCAGCGGGGTTCGGTGGCCAGAATGATCTGCCCAGCACTGTCGGTGACCAGAACGGCGGCGGAAATCCCGGCCCAGGCCCGTTCGAACTTTTGCAGGTCCACCTCGACCGCAATCACCCCCAACACATCCCCGCCCGCCATCACGCGGCGCGAATAGGTAAAGGCAAAGCCGCCCGCTTCCCGCTGGGCGACCGTGAACACCGTGTCACTGGCCCGCAGGGCATCGATGAAATAGGCCTCGGCGCGGTGGTTCGATCCCAACCTGTTGCGGTCGGTGGCCGCCACCGCGCGCCCGTCACTGTCCAGCAGGATCAGGTTGGCCGCGCCAATCTCTTCCACAAAGGAAATCAGGCGCTGGGTGGATTGCTGATAATCCTGGCTGTTCAGCGCGCCAATCAACGTGGGGTCGCGCGCCAGCAGCTGCGGCACGATCTGGTTCTGGCGCAGCTCACTCAGCAGGTTGCCCGAATACAGCGCCAGCCGCAATTCGGCCCGGTTGCGCGTGGTTTCGGTAAAGCGGTCCGTCAGCAGCCGGTTGGTGAAGAACACCGTGGCCACGGCCGCAATCGTCAGCGCAACCAGCGCAATGCGGACGCGCCAGCTTGTGGCAGGTGTGTGGGGCGCGGGTGTGCGGGCGGCGGCTGACATGCGCGCGACCCTACGGCCTCGACCGGTCCGGCTCAAGTCACGCCGATGTCAACTGCCCCACCACTGCGCGAAAGAGCGCCTGTCCATCGGTGCCGCCGTGGCCGGCATCCGCCGCCCGTTCGGGGTGTGGCATCATCCCCAGCACCCGGCGATTGTCCGACAGGATGCCCGCAATGTCACGCTGCGAGCCGTTGGGATTGTCGGTGTAGCGAAACGCGACCCGGTCATCACCTTCGAGAGTGTCCAGCGTGGTGTCATCCGCAAAATAGTTGCCGTCGTGGTGGGCAATCGGGATATCGACCACATCGCCTGCATTGTATCGCTCGGTGAACGCCGATTGCGACGTCTCGACCTTCAGCCCGACCGTCTTGCAGATATATTTCAGCCCCGCATTGCGCAGCAGCGCGCCGGGCAGGATGCCGGTTTCGGTCAGCACCTGAAATCCGTTGCACACGCCAAAAACATAGCCGCCCCGCTCGGCATGGGCCTTGACCGCGCGACAGATCGGCGAATTGGCGGCAATGGCCCCGCAGCGCAGGTAGTCGCCAAAGGAAAAGCCGCCCGGCACCCCCACCAGATCCACATCTTTTGGCAGGTCCGTGTCTTTGTGCCAGACCATCTCCACCTCCGCACCCGCCGCGCGCAGCGCCACAGCCAGGTCGCGGTCACAGTTCGATCCGGGGAAAACAACAACGGCAGCTCTCACGACACGCACTCCTCAGCGTTAAGGTCTTGGCAAGGTTTGGGACCAATTCTCACATTAGGTGGCGGAACTAAAGCATTGTTTATAATTACTTTAATACCTCATTAACCGTTCACAGATGTGAACACTCTACCCCATCTCCACCCGGTAGCTCTCGATCACGGTATTGGCCAGCAACCGCTCGCACATGGCGGTGATGTCGGCCTCACTGGTGCCATCCGCCAGGTCAAGCTCAATCACCTTGCCCTGCCGCACGCCATTCACCCCGTCAAAGCCCAGAGCCCCCAGCGCGTGCCGCACCGCTTCGCCCTGCGGGTCGAGCACTCCGTTCTTCAGCATCACATGCACGGTCGCTTTCATGCCTTGCCCTTCATTGTTCTTCAAATATGCAAACACCCGCCGCTCAGTTGATGAGCGTCGGTTTGGTGATCGGTGCTGCGGTCTTGGGCATCACACCCAGCCGCCGCGCCACCTCGGTATAGGCATCGGCCAGATTGCCCAGATCGCGCCGGAACACGTCCTTATCCAGCTTCTGGCCGGTCTCGATGTCCCACAGACGGCAGCTGTCGGGGCTGATCTCGTCGGCGATGATCAGGCGCATGAAATCGCCATCGTAGATGCGCCCGATCTCGATCTTGAAGTCCACCAGACGAATGCCGACCGCCAGCATCACGCCCGACAGAAAGTCGTTCACCCGCAAGGCCAGGGACAGTATATCGTCCATGTCCTGCTGGCTGGCCCAGCCAAAGGCGGCGATATGCTCTTCGGTCACCAGCGGGTCACCCAGCTTGTCATCCTTGTAGCAATATTCGACGATCGGGCGCGGCAGTTGCGTGCCCTCTTCGATGCCCAGCCGCTCGCTCATGGTGCCCGCGGCATAGTTACGGACGATCACCTCGAGCGGCACGATCTCGCAGGCGCGCACAAGCTGCTCGCGCATGTTCAGGCGCTTCATGAAATGGGTCGGCACCCCGATCTGACCGAGGCCGGTCATAAAGAACTCGCTCAGCCGATTGTTCAGAACGCCCTTGCCCTCGATCACGTCCTTTTTCTGGGCGTTGAAGGCGGTGGCGTCATCTTTGAAATATTGGACAATCGTGCCGGGCTCGGGGCCTTCGTAAAGAATCTTGGCCTTACCCTCGTAAATCTTTTTGCGTCGCGCCATGGGCGTCCTTTCGCATGTGCGGGCAGTTGAGTCTGCCCGGCCTTGCGCACCTCATAAGCAATCGACCCAAATGCCGCAAGCAATGGGGTTGCGCCCACCGCCCCGGCCTGCCTATCTGATATACAGACATTGCCAAGAAGGACCCGGCCGATGAGCAGCTTTGATGATCGCGAAAACGCATTTGAAAACAAATTTGCCCATGACGCAGAGATGCAGTTCAAGGCCGAAGCCCGCCGCAACAAGCTGCTGGGCCTTTGGGCCGCCGGTCTGTTGGGCAAGACCGGAGATGACGCCGCGGAGTACGCCCGCGAAGTCGTGAAATCCGACTTTGAAGAAGCCGGAGACGAGGATGTCTATCGCAAGGTGTCCGGCGATCTGGGGGCCAAGGCGGATGAAAGCACTATCCGGTCCAAAATGGTCGAACTGATGGCAGAAGCGAAAGCTCAGATCATGAAAGAAGTAGACTAAACAAAATCTTGAAGGCCGTACTTGAAGTATTTGGGCGCGTATCCAATTCGGGTACGCGCCAATTTGACTTGAATTGTCCCTTTTTGCGGCGAGCGCTTTAACACTTGGCTTACCCCTACCCGCTAGCCTTTGGGTCAGGGACAGGGAAAGGGTCGCTTATGCGCCGACATCAGATCGCAATGATCGCGCGGGCTGCGTGGCGCGTTGGCTTTCCGGTGTTGATCCTGGCGGTGTGCATCCTGCTGCTGGCGCGGCAAATTCCGACCGACGCGGTGGCACGTCTGCCGGGTGATTTGGCCGATATCTCGGCCCTGCAATGGGTGTTGGCAGCCTGTCTGACGGCGGGCAGCTTTTGGGCTGTCGCGCAATATGATGTGCAGGCGCACCGCATGCTTGGCACAAACATATCCGACAACCGGGCGCGCGGCAGCGGCGCGGTGGGCATAGCGATTGGCCAGACCGTGGGGTTTGGCCTGGTGTCCGGTGCCCTTGCCCGGTGGCGCATGCTGCCGGACATCGGAGCTGCACGGGCGCTGCAACTGTCGACTGTCGTGGCATTGAGCTTTGTCGTCGCCTGGGCGTGCCTGACCGGTTTGGTCAGCGCAATCGCACCTGCCCCCGCTTGGACCATGCCATTGTCCATTACGGCGGTGCTGGCGCTGCCGTTGGGTGCTCTGGTTCTGTACCGGTGCCCGACGATCTATATTGGCCGACACAAGGTGCCACTGCCCAGCCTGCCTGTCGCGGGCGCAATCCTGATATGGGCCCTTGTGGACATGGTATTGGCGGCTGCGGCGCTTTGGGTGCTGATGCCGCCGACTGTCATGGGGTTCTTGACCCTGCTGCCGCTGTTCATGATCGCGTTGGGCTGTGGTTTGATGTCGAACACTCCCGGAGGGGTCGGACCGTTCGAACTCGTCCTGATCGCGGCCTTGCCGATCAGCGCCGAAACCGGGGGGCTGGCTGCCATCCTGGCCTTTCGCATCGTGTATTATGCATTGCCTGCGTGCCTTGCGATGCTGGCAATGTTGCGCCCCAGGCCAGCGCCCTCTCTGGGGTCACGCGCGCGTGCGCCGTTGGCGTGGCGGGACCTGCCGCGCAGCGAAGCGCAGGCGCTAAAGCAAAATGGTGGGCGGATCGAGGCGTTGCCAACGGGGCAGACTGCCCCGGTCTGGCACACGGCACAGACCAGAACCTTGTTCACCGCATCGACCGGACCCGCGCGCACCGCCACACTGACCTGGCTGCGTCAATCAGCACGGCGGCATGGGCGGATTGCGCTGCTTTACAAGTCGGATGCGCGCCTGGCTGCACGGGCGCGGTGCGCCGGGTGGGCAGTACTGCATGTTGCGGATGACGCAATTGTCGATCTTGATCGCTATGATGAAAATGCCCCGACGCGCCGCCGTTTGCGTCGCAAGCTGCGCGCGGCCCGCAAGACTGACATCACCCTCTGCTCGGGCACGCACCCCGACGCCGAAGCCGCGGCGCAACTGGATCGGGCCTGGCAATCTAGTTCCGGCCCTGCACGTGGTGGGAGCATGGGGCGATACTGCCCATCTTATGTTTCGAACCAATGGGTTGTGAGCGCTTATTCAGGCGTGGACCTGGTTGGCTTCATCACCCTGCACCGCGGCCCTGCGGAGTGGTGCCTGGACCTGATGCGTCATAGCGACGATGTGCCTGACGGGGTGATGCACGCCCTGGTGCATCAGGCCCTGACCGACGCGCGCGCCCACGGGGTGGCTCGCGTCAATCTGGCCTCCATTGTCGCCTGTCCCGATCCGACCCGCGGGATCTGGCGCGGCCTCGCCCGGGCCGCTGTGACGTGGGCGGGCGGCCCGGGTCTGCGCCAGTTCAAGTCCGCGTTTGCGCCGCGCTGGGTGCCCCGCTATGCCGCCGCGCCCTCGTGGGCGGGATTGGTGCTGGGGCTGGCAGATCTTGCCCGCGTGATCCGCAAGCCGGCGCCGCTGGCCCCGGTCGATACAAACCCCGCTCATCATGATGATGAGAATTATGAACTGGCCTCACATAAGGCGGCATGAGATAGCGGGCCATCGTTCGCGCACGAGGGTGATCTTATGACTGACGCTTTGACAGAGATGCTGGCCGAGAAGACCACCTTGCTGGCGGATGGGGCCACGGGGACAAATCTGTTTGCGATGGGATTGATGTCGGGGGACGCGCCCGAGCTGTGGAATGAGGCTGAGCCAGCCAAGGTCAGGGCGTTGTATAAGGGTGCTGTCGATGCGGGCAGTGACGTGTTTCTAACCAATTCCTTTGGGGCCAACGCGTCGCGCCTGAAGCTGCATGACGCAGGCCACCGGGCCTTTGATCTGAGCCGGATGGCGGCAGAGATTGGCCGCGAGGTTGCGGATGCGGCGGGGCGCAAGGTGCTGGTCGCCGGGTCGGTTGGCCCGACCGGAGAGATTATGGAGCCGGTTGGCAGTTTGACCCATGAAGGTGCGGTCGAGATGTTTCACGAGACCGCCGCAGGTTTGAAGGCCGGGGGCGCGGATATCGGGTGGCTTGAGACGATATCGGCCGCCGAAGAGTACACGGCTGCCGCCGAAGGCTTTGCGCTGGCGGGCCTGCCCTGGGTCGGAACGATGAGTTTTGACACGGCCGGGCGCACCATGATGGGCGTGACCAGCACTGACATGGTCGCGCTGGTGGCGAGCCTGGCGTTTCCGCCGGTGGCCTTTGGGGCCAATTGCGGGACCGGCGCGTCGGATTTGCTGCGCACGGTGCTGGGCTTTGCGGCGACGGGCACGGAGGTGCCGATTGTCGCCAAGGGGAATGCGGGCATTCCCAAATATCACGACGGGCATATTCACTATGATGGGACGCCCGCGTTGATGGCGGACTATGCCGCGCTGGCCCGCGATTGCGGGGCGCGCATGATCGGCGGCTGTTGCGGCACGACCCCGGCGCATCTGGAAGAGATGCGCGCGGCATTGGACACGCGGCCCATGCGACCGGCGCCGACGTTGGATGCCATCGTGGCGGCGCTGGGGCCGTTTTCGTCGGCCAGCGACGGGACCGGCGATGGTGCGGCGCGCCCGGCGCGCAAACGCCGCGGCGGACGTCGGGCGGCCTAGAATAGGCTCAGCTGTGTCTTGTCCCGGAGCGGTCGCTGGAACAGATCCGTCCGCATGGCGGGCGCCTTTTCCTTCAATCCCAGGCGTTTGAGCGCGAGTGTGAACCGATGTTGCACCAGTTCGGCATAGGCCCCCGTCCCGCGCATGCGGTGGCCCCAACAGGCGTCGTAGTCCTGCCCGCCATGCATGTCGCGCAGGTGTGTCATGATCCGCTGCGCGCGGTCGGGGTAGTGTTCGGCCAGCCACTCTTGCCAGAGCGGCGACACTTCGCGCGGCAGGCGCAGCATGATCCAGCTGGCCGTGCGGGCACCCGCGCCTTTGCCCGCCTGCAGGATCGCTTCAAGTTCGGGATCTGTCAGCGCTGGGACCACGGGCGAGGCCATGACGCGCACCGGGACACCCGCCCGCGCAAGCCGTCGGATCGTGGTCAGCCTGCGGTCGGGGCGTGGGGCGCGCGGCTCCATCTTGCGCGCCAGCACTGGGTCGAGCGTGGTGACAGAGATGCCCACCCGCGCCAGGCCGCGGCCAGCCATACGCGCGAGGATGTCGATATCCCGTTCAATCAACGCGCCCTTGGTCACGATGGCGACGGGGTGGTTGCAGGCCTCAAGCACCTCAAGACAGGCGCGCATGATGCCATAGTCCCGCTCGATCGGCTGGTAGGGATCGGTGTTGGTGCCAATCGCCAGCGGCGCCACCGCATAGCTCTTGCGCGCCAATTCGCCCCGAAGCACCTCTGCCGCGTCGGGCCGGGCCACAAGCCGCGTTTCAAAATCCAGACCCGGCGACAGGCCCAGATAGGCATGGCTGGGCCGCGCAAAGCAGTAGACGCAGCCATGTTCGCAGCCCCGATAGGGATTGATGGAGCGGTCAAAGGGCAAATCGGGCGAGCGGTTATAGCTGATCATGCTGCGCGGACGCTCGACGCTCACCTCGGTGCGCAGGGTCGGCAGATCTTCGGCGATCTCCCAGCCGTCTGCCTCTGCGTGCCTGGTGACACTGTCATAGCGACTGACCACATTGGTCACCGCGCCCCTGCCCCTGGCTGTTTTGGTCTGCAAATCGGGTTTCATGCCCACAAACTAGAACACAACATGAACAAACGCGAGAAAAGAGTTCAAAAACAGTCCATGCATCGCAGGTCATGGCACATAAAAGTGACCCCGCGCGTCGCACCAGAAGCGGGCTATGTCGCAATTCGGACAGTCCGGGTGCGACATTCTGAACGATACAGTGAAAATCAGGCACAGGGTCCAGAACCCACGCAAAAGGATTGCCCCATGTCAGACGAAGACGACATCATCCTCTCGGAACTGGATGACGAAGAGCTGGTCCAGCAGATGTTCGACGACCTTTACGACGGTCTCAAGGAAGAGATCGAGGAAGGGGTGAACATCCTGCTCGAACGCGGCTGGGCGCCCTATGACATCCTGACAAAGGCGCTTGTCGGCGGCATGACCATCGTGGGTCACGACTTTCGCGACGGCATCCTGTTCGTGCCCGAAGTGCTACTGGCCGCCAACGCGATGAAGGGCGGCATGTTCATCCTCAAGCCGCTGCTGGCCGAAACCGGCGCCCCGCGCGTGGGCAAGATGGTGATCGGCACGGTCAAGGGCGACATCCACGACATCGGCAAGAACCTCGTGTCAATGATGATGGAAGGGGCCGGATTTGAAGTGGTCGATCTGGGTATCAACAACCCTGTCGAAAACTACCTTGAAGCCATCGAACAGGAAGGCCCGGACATTTTGGGCATGTCGGCCCTGCTGACAACCACAATGCCCTATATGAAGGTCGTGATCGACACGATGGTCGAACAGGGTATTCGCGATGACTATATCGTGCTGGTGGGCGGTGCGCCCCTGAACGAAGAGTTTGGCAAAGCGATCGGCGCAGATGCCTATTGCCGCGACGCCGCCGTGGCGGTCGAGACCGCCAAGGAATTCGTGGCGCGCAAACACAACCAGATGGCGGCGGGATAACCCTGTCGCCCGCGGGCGGAGGATGACATGCTGCTTGAAACACCAGGGTGCACGTTCGGCGACCCTGCGCCACATTTTCGGCTGCCGGACGCGCACGGCCAGATACATGATCTGAACGATTATCTTGGCACACAGGGCGTCCTGATCGCGTTTATCTGCAACCATTGCCCCTATGTCGTGGCCATCGCCGACCGCTTGGCACGCGACGCGGGCGTGTTGATGGATCAGGGCATTGGTGTGCTGGCCATCAATGCCAACGACTATGCCGCCTACCCCGCCGACGCCCCCGAAAAGATGCCCGCATTTGCCGAAAAATACGGTTTTCCCTTTCCCTATCTGATCGACGCCGACCAATCCGTCGCCCGCGCCTATGGCGCTGTCTGCACGCCCGATTTCTTCGGCTTCAGCGGCGACGGATTGCTGCAATATCGCGGCCGTCTGGATGATGCGCGCATGGGCGACGCTTCGGATCGCACCCCCGAACTGGTCAATGCCATGCAGCGGATCGCCGAAACAGGCACCGGCCCGCAAAACCAGACGCCCAGCATGGGCTGTTCGATCAAATGGCGCTGAGCGACACGGAGCTGACCCAGACCGGCCTGGAGGCCACGGGCCGGGGCCGCATCCTGCTGATCGCCTGCGGTGCATTGGCCCGGGAAATCCTGGATCTGAAGGCCCTGAACGGTTGGGATCACATGGACCTCACCTGCCTGCCCGCCAAATACCATCTCTTTCCCGAAAAAATCACCCAAGAGGTTCAAAAGGCCGTCGCCAAATACAGCGACAGTTATGACACGATCTTTGTCGTCTATGCCGATTGCGGCACCGGGGGACACTTGCAAGCGGCCTGCGATGATCTGGGCGTCAGAATGGTCGAAGGCCCGCATTGCTATAGCTTTTTTGAGGGCAATGAACGCTTTGCCGCGCAAAGTGAAAGTGAGATTACCACCTTCTACCTGACCGACTTCCTGGTGCGCCAGTTCGAGGCCTTTATCATCAAGCCGATGGGCCTCGACCGTCACCCCGAACTGAGGGACATGTATTTCGGCAATTACGAAAAACTGGTGTATCAGGCCCAGACGGACGACCCGGCCCTGACCGCAAAGGCGCGCATCGCGGCACAGACGCTGGGCCTGGCGTTCGAACGACGCCTGACCGGCTATGGCGATCTGCAGACAACGCTCGACACCCTCTGAGGGCTTCTTCTGGCCGAAAATACTCCGGGGGTTTGGGGGCTGGCCCCCAATAAAAATGAATCGCGTCGCGCGTCCGCGCGGCCTTTGGATCAGGTGGTGGCCACGGATCTGATCCGCTCGATCATCGCGCGCAGCCCGTTTGAGCGCTGCGCCGACAGGTGGTCATTCAACCCCAGTCGCGCCATTTCAGCTCGGGCATCCACGGCACCAACCTCGGCCAATGTCAGCCCGTTATACAGGCGCCGCAACACCGCGATCAGCCCCTTGACGATCATCGCGTCGCTGTCTCCCTCAAAGCGGAAGACCCCGTTTTCGATCTGCGGATGCAACCAGACCTGGCTTGCACAGCCGTCCACCCTGGTGGCGGGCACCTTGAGCGCGTCGGGCAGCGACTCCATCGCCTTGCCCTGCTCGATCACGTAGCGATAGCGGTCTTCCCAGTCTTCGAGGAAGGCAAAATCTTCGACAATTTCTTCAAAGCTTTCGGTGGCCATCTTGCGTCTCGCTCCAGGGTGTGGTGTTCACCTAGGCCCCGATGCGCCAAAGGTCCAGAGCCGCATTGGGTGCTTTTCAAGGCGGCCGCGATCCGTTACCACATTGCGCAAAAGCAAATGATGCGAGCGGACGATGCGGCTTACTCTTTCTGTCATTCTGGGTCTGACACTGACCCTGTCGGCCTGTACCACCATGCGCGAAAGTCGGATGAACCCGGCCAACTGGTTCGGCGACAGCCGGTCCGAGCCGGTGGCACAGCAGCCCGCGGGGCCCAGCGAAGTCAATCCGCTGATGCCGACCAACACGCGTCCGGGCCTGTTTGCCAATCTGCGGGAGCAGAGCGCGCTTTATGTGGGCACGCCCATTGATCAGGTGACAGATGTGGTGGTTGAGCCGGTGCCCGGCGGGGCCATCGTGCGGGCGACGGGGATTGTGGGCGAAGACCGTGTGTTTGACATCCGCCTGACGTCGGAGAATGACGAGAACGTGCCCGTCGACGGTGTGCTGACCTATCAGTTGCGCGGGATCCACTCGGACCGCCCGACCCGCACGCTCAGCCCGCGTGTGCGCACGGTGATGGCGGCACGGCGTCTGACCAATCAGGAATTGGCGGATGTTCGGGTCATCCGTGTGGAAGGGTTGCGCAACGTGCAGTCGACGACGCGGCAATAGCCGGTTCGGGCGGCCTTTGAGGTCGCTTCAGTCCAACGGAATGATCTGAACGTCGGCGCCTTTGGCGGCCAACGCCACGCGGCCGTCGCAGAGCAGCAACGCATCGGTGCCGAACACCTCGGACCGCCACCCCTTGAGCGCGGGCACATCGCGCATCCCGGCCGCCAATGCGTCGAGATCGGCGGCAGAGGCGATCAGCTTGGCTGCCACGCCCGCGCTTTCGGTCTTGGCCTTGAGCAGCACGCGCAGCAGATCGGCCAATGCCGGGTTCACCTGCATCTTTTCGCGTGAGCGGTCGGGGCGCGGCATGGTGTCGGGGTCCATGTCGACACCGCGCTTGACCGCGGCCAGGATCCCCTCTGCGATGTCGCCCTTGCGGGCCTCACGCAGCAGCAGCCGCGAGCGGCCCAGATCCTCGAAGGATTTCGGCTTGTTGCTTGCCAGTTCCACCAGCGCGTCGTCTTTGAAGACGCGGTTGCGGGGCACGTTGCGCGACTGAGCGTGGGCCTCTCGAAATGCGGCCAGTTCCTTGACCACAGCGAGAAAGCGCGCGGAATTGGTGCGGGTCTTGACCCGTTTCCAGGCCTCTTCGGGCTGGATGATATAGGTGTCGGGGCTGAGCAGCGTCTGCAACTCCTCGGACACCCAGCGCGCGCGCCCGCTGTCAGCCAGCTTGGCCGACAGGAATTCGTAGATCTGGCGCAGATGGGTGACGTCCGCGATGGCATAGGTTTTCTGGGCATCGGTCAGGGGTCTGCGCGACCAGTCGGTAAAACGCGAGGTCTTGTCGAGCGGTTGTTTGGCGATCTTGCGCACCAGTGTTTCATAGCCCACCTGCTCGCCAAAGCCGCACACCATGGCGGCCACCTGCGTGTCGAACAAGGGTTCGGGAAAGACCTGCGCATCCACATAGAAAATCTCGAGGTCCTGCCGGGCGGCGTGGAATACCTTGACCACAGACGTGTCGCGAAAGAGATCGTAGAGCGGCTCAAGCGACAGCCCCTTGGCCAGCGGATCGACCAACACGGCGTTGCTGTCATCGGTGCCCGGCATTGCCAATTGCACCAGGCACAGTTTGGAATAATAGGTCCGTTCGCGCAGGAATTCGGTATCAACTGTCACATACGGGTGCGCTCGGGCCTCGTCGCAGAATTGCCTGAGCGCGTCCGTCGTCGTGATCGTTTGCATATGCGGTTCTTTTTCTTGCTTTTCACCGTCTGGTTGTCTGGTCCTACACCAACGCGCCAGCGCTGGCTAGAGCATCAGCGGTGTCTGATCACCGCTGGCGAAGCGGCGCAACACTGCGGGGTACAACCGGTGTTCCTGGATCAGAACCCGCGCCGCCAGATCGTCGGCACTGTCGCCTGCCCGCACCGGCACCCTCGCCTGGCCCAGAACGGGGCCATCGTCCAGTTCAGGCGTGACCAGATGCACCGTGCAGCCATGTTCGGCATCGCCGGCGGCAAGCGCCCGGGCGTGGGTGTGCAGACCGCGATATTTGGGCAGAAGCGAGGGATGGATGTTGAGCATGCGCCCGCGCCAGGGCATCACGAATCCTGCGGTCAGAACACGCATGAAGCCCGCCAGACAGATCAGATCCAGCGTAAAAGGCGCCAGCGCCCTGGACAGTTCCGCTTCGAAAGCGGCGCGATCTGTGCCAAAAGGGCGGTGATCGACCACCACCGTTGGCAGACCCTGGGCTTTGGCCCAGGCGATGCCGCCCGCATCGGCCCGGTTCGACACCACGACAGCCGGTGCCGCGGGGTGGGACGCACCCATATCCGCGACCAGCGCGCGCATGTTCGACCCGCCACCCGAGATGAAAATCCCGACCCGTTTCGTCAAAGAAGAGCACCCGTGTAGCGCACGCCCTGCCCCACCTCGACCGCACCGATGCGCATAACGGTTTGGCCATCCGCCTCGAGCGCGGCGGTGACGTCGCCCGCAGCCTCGGGGGCCACCGCCACCACCATGCCGATGCCTGCGTTGAAGGTCTTGAGCATCTCGGGCGTGTCCATCCCGCCCTGGGCCGCCAGCCACGCGAAAACCGGCGGCAAGGCCCAGCTGTCCAGATCGACGGCGACGCCCAGCCCCTCGGGCAGCACGCGCGGCAGATTTTCCGTGAGCCCGCCGCCGGTGATATGGGCCAGCCCGTGCACGCCGCCCGCCTTGATCGCGGCGAGCGCTGCCTTGACATAGAGCCGCGTCGGGGTGAGCAGCGCCGCCCCCAAAGTTCCGTCGCCCCATGGGCAGGCGTCATCCCATCCCAGGCCCGAGTGTTCGACGATCTTGCGCACCAGCGAATAGCCGTTGGAGTGCACCCCGTCAGACGCAAGCCCCAGCAAGACGTCGCCTGCCGAAACCCCCGCAGGCAGGGCAGTGCCACGTTCCATCGCGCCCACCGAAAAGCCCGCCAGATCAAAATCCCCCGGCGGGTACATGCCCGGCATCTCTGCCGTTTCTCCGCCAATCAGCGCACAGCCCGATTGGGCGCAGCCCCGCGCTATGCCTTCGATGATGCGCGTGGCCTGATCCAGCTCAAGTTTGCCCGTTGCGAAATAATCCAGGAAAAACAGCGGCTCGGCACCCTGACATACCAGATCGTTGACGCACATTGCCACCAGATCGATGCCCACACCGTCGACATTGCCGGTGTCGATCGCAATCCGCAGCTTGGTGCCCACGCCGTCGGTGGCGGCCACCAGAACCGGGTCGACAAAGCCAGCCGCCTTGAGGTCGAACAGCCCGCCAAAGCCGCCAAGACCCGACGCAACGCCGGATCGTTTGGTTGCGGCAGCCGCAGGTTTGATCCGGTCTACCAGCGCATTGCCAGCGTCGATGTCCACGCCCGCCTGCGCGTAGGTCAATCCGTTTGTCTTGTCGGCCATGTGCCCCCCCGCATTTGTCCCGCGCCCCTTAGCGCGAATGATGACAAGGATGCAAAAGGAAACCCGGTGCGGGCATCGCGAAAAACTGGCCCGACGCCTCTTGGGCATGGCAGACAGTGTGGCCGCTATACGCTAAGGTTGAAACATAGCGCATTCAAATCATTCAGGACACGCCATGCCAATGCTGCGTATTTTCACCTTTGTCGCCGGTTGTTTTTTGTGTCTGCCGGCTGGTGTGGCTTCGGCCCAGGTGATCGATATTGAAGAAGGCCCTTTCAAGTTCACCTTTGGCGGCCAGATCAACCGGGCCTTTCTGTTTGTCGATGACGGGGTCGAAAGCAATGAATTCTTTGTCGACAATGACAATTCATCAACGCGCCTGACCGCGCGGGCCACCTATGAGTTCGGCGACTATACGCTGGGCGCGCTGGTTGAGTACGAGTTCGAGTTCTCGACCTCGAACGGGGTCAGTCAACTGAACTCTGACATCAGTTCTTCGGTCTCGAACGAGAGGAAGTTCGAGGTGTTTGCCAATACGCCCTTTGGGAATTTTGCGTATGGTCAGGGGGACGCGGCCTCGAACGGGATTGCGGAGATTGACCTGTCGGGCACCTTCATCGCCAACAATTCGGCCGTGGGGCTGATCGCGGGGGGGCAGATTTTTCGCACCGATGCAGGCGGGTTCAGCGGCAATGATGTGGGAGATTTCTTTTCCAATTTCGACGGGATCACGCGGATCGAGCGGTTTCGCTATGATACGCCCGCGTTTGGCGGCGGTTTCCGGGCCTCAGTATCCTTTGGCGAAAACACGCAGAACGACATTGCTTTGCGCTTTAGCCGCAAGATTGGCGATGTACGGGTGCGCAGCGGCATCACCTACGCGGAATTGGGCGACACAGACCGGATCGCGGGATCGATATCGGCCTTCCATGATCCCACGGGGTTCAATGTCACATTTGCGTCGGGTCAGGACGACCTGAACGTCGCTGGGCGGGAGGATCCGGGATATTACTACCTCAAGCTTGGCTATCAGAAGAAAGACCTGTTGCCCTGGGGCAGCACATCGTTTGCATTTGATTTCTATGACGGCAGCGATCAGTCGGTGAATGACAGTTCGTCCGAGAGCTATGGTCTTTTTGCGGTGCAACGGATCGACAAGCTGAGGACCGAGCTGTTCGCCGGGGTCCGCAGCTTTGACGCCGATACCCCAGCGGAGCAATTCCAGGATATCGATGTGGTGTATGTGGGCGCGCGCTATCGGTTCTGAGGAACGGTCTGTATTGACACGGGCCGCGGCGGTGATATCCCCGGCCTATGGCGGGCCTGTAGCTCAATTGGTTAGAGCAGAGCGCTCATAACGCTTTGGTTGCGGGTTCAAGTCCTGCCGGGCCTACCAATCGCCTTACCTTTTGCGCACGTGCCAAGCGACGGTCATCGTGACCACGGTGTCGCCGTCGCCGTCGCGAATGTCGACATTGATGTCGAACACGGTTTTGCCCACATCTTCGAGTTCCTTGACCAGTTCTGAGGCCGGGCGTTCGGTTTTGGCGTGCGCCTCGAGGCGCCCCTTGGCGATCTTGACGTATTGGATGCTGGCCCCTGCCGCCACCGGGCGGGCCTGAAAGATCATGGGGCCAAACGCGCCTGCAAGTGCCGCGCCCGAGGCCGCCTCGCCCAGGGTGAACATGGCCCCTGCGTGCTGGCTTTGGATGTGGTTCGAGGTTTCGGGGCGTTGATCCAGGGCAGTGATACCGGTGCCGTCGCCAACCTCGATCACTTCGACGCCGGTGTGGTTGGCAAAGGGTACGGCTTTGCTCAGTTGATCAAGGATCATGTCATAGGGGATCATGCGGGCGCTCCTTTGCTGCGACTGGGCCAGTAAAGCCGATCCTGAGCGCGGGGCAACCCGTGCCGCTGCGGCAGATCAGCGGGCGATGACAATATCGGCGCGCAGGCCGCCCAGGCGGTCGCTTTCGCCCAGGCGCAGGACACCGCCATGGCTGCGGGCGATGTCTGTGGCGATGGCCAGGCCCAGCCCCACGCCGCCGCCCTTGTCCTGATTGCGCGCGGCGTCGAGGCGGTTGAAGGGTCGCAGGGCATCGGCCCGCTGGTCTTCGGGGATGCCGGGGCCGTCATCCTCGACCCGGAAGCGCAGCGACTTCTCGGTCAGGGCCACGCTGACCTCGGCCCGACCACCGTAGCGCACGGCGTTGCCGATCAGGTTCTGCACGGCACGGCGCATGGCCACGGGCCGCAGCATCACGGTGCCGTCGCCCATGACATCGTGCAGCTGCACCGGTTGGCCACCGCGCTGGGCGTCCTCGACCAGCGTGCGGGCCAATGCAATGGGGTCCACCGCACTTGGCGCGCCTTCGCCATCGGTCTTTGCAAAGTCCAGAAAGGCGTCGATCATGCCCTGCATGTCGTCCACATCCGCCTCGAGCGCGTCACGGGTCTCATCATCTGCCATCGACAGGGCCAGCCGCATCCGGGTCAACGGTGTGCGCAGGTCATGGCTGACCCCGGACAGCATCAAGGTCCGTGTCTCGATCTGCCGTTCGATCCGGTTGCGCATATCGACAAATGCGGTGCCGGCGGCGCGCAGCTCTGTCGCGCCGGCGGGGGCGTAGGGGACATGCCGTCCGCGGCCAAAGGCCTCGGCTGCGCGGGCCAGCCGACGTATGGGCCGCAGCTGATTGCGCAGATAGATGAAAGAAACGAACGTCGTCAAAAACGAGAAAAACACCATATAAACCAGCAATTGATGCGGGTTGCGCGCCGAAATGCGCCGCCTGTCGAATGTGATCGACATCGGGCCCGCGTCCGACAGGACGGCAAGCCGCACCACGCGGCCGCTGGACAGGTCAAAGGACCGAGCCTCGGGCAGGCGTTCGCTGAGGCGGCGAATGACGACACGGCCCGAAAAATCATCCCAGTCCCGAAGGTTTGGAGCATCAAGCGCGCTTTCGGGGACCCGCTCGACCGACATGCTGAGCGGTCCCAAAATCGCCTCGAGTGCGCGCGCTGGATCAGCGCCCGGCTGGAGATCCTCGAGCGCACCAAGCACGAGGCGAATTTCGCGTTCGACCGTGTCGGCCATCTGCACGGTCACCCCTTCGAAATGGCGTTGCGCGAACAGCACCGACACCACAACCTGCACCACAACCACGGGCAAAAGCAGGATCAGCGCGGCGCGCGCGTAGATACCACGCGGCATATAGTGTTTGAGCCAGGCAAAGGACATGGCGTAAACCCTAGCGGCGCACGATCCGGGACGAAAGACCAGCATGTTGCCACCAGATGATTTTGATCCACCGATTGGTTTGGTCCAGGGCCTGGAACCGGGTCTGCGCCGCATCGTCGCGCCGAACCCCTCGCCCATGACCTACCGCGGGACCAACACCTATCTGATCGGCACGCGCGACCTGGCCGTGATCGACCCCGGCCCGGACAGCGCCGCGCACCTGGAGGCTATTCTGGGCGCGGTGGAAGACCGGCAGCACATTTCTCATATCGTGGTGACCCACAGTCATCTGGACCACTCTCCCTTGGCGCGCGCGCTGTCGGAGCGCAGCGGCGCGCCCGTGCTGGGCTTCGGAACCGCCACCGCCGGGCGCAGTACCGTGATGGCGGACCTGGCGCGCTCTGGGATGGCGGGCGGTGGCGAAGGCGTTGACGTTGATTTTGCGCCGGATCGGACCGTCGCTGAAGGCGACCGGATTGCAGGCTCTGACTGGACGCTGGAGGTCATTCACACCCCCGGCCATCTGGGCAATCACATTGCGCTGGCCTGGGGCGACGCCTGTCTGACCGCCGACCATGTCATGGGCTGGGCCAGTTCCCTTGTGTCCCCGCCTGACGGTGATCTGACGGATTTCATGGCCTCGTGTGCGCGGCTGGCGGCGCGCGACTGGCGGGTGTTCTATCCCGGGCACGGTGATGCAATCACCGCCCCGCAGGAGCGCCTGGCGTGGCTGATCCGCCATCGCACCGCCCGGGAGGCTGCAATCCTTGACGCGCTGAGCGACGGACCACGCACCGCAAGCCAGATTGCGCAAACCGTCTATACGGAGACGCCCGCGGCGCTGTTGCCCGCCGCGACGCGCAACGTGCTGGCGCATCTGATTGATCTGATGGGCAAATCGCAGGTGCAGGTCCTCGACCCCTTGAGCGAAGCAGCGCGGTTTTCGCGCCGCTGAAAGCCCACCAACTTTTTGCGTCAGGGGATCAAATCCCTCTGGACGACCTGAATCGCCCTTGCTATATCGCGCAAACCGTTCCGGCGTAGCTCAGCGGTAGAGCAGTTGACTGTTAATCAATTGGTCGTAGGTTCGATCCCTACCGCCGGAGCCATTCTTCCAACTATCTCACTTCAATAGGCTGGCCCGTGCCGCTGTGCTATTCTGTTTGCTGAAGGTGCTACGGTTGGTTAAAGGCCCCCGCTGCGCCCCTTGTCGATCAGATCAGACCGATAGGGTCATGGTCCTTGCCCCGCCGTCGTCGCGCTTGACTAGTTTGCACAGAAGTCCATGCTCGCGCGGTGTGCCAGTCAATGGCTCGCCGCCCGTATGTCAAGCGGCGGGTGAGCATGTGCTGACACCTCTAGCGAGCACCCTCAAGCCAATCCCGAACATGCATATTGAAAACGGGCGGGTTTTCCAGGTGAACGGCGTGCCCACACCGCGGCACAATAGCGAGCGACGCCTTCGGGATATCCTGCCAGAGCCGCGAAATTTGATCCCATGGATAGCTGCGGTCGAGGTCCCCCCAGATGATCAGCGTTTCGTGTGAAAGACGGGGCAAATGATCTTCTCCCGACCAGCCATCCATCGCGTCAAGGCCTGCGCGGATGGCGTCAGCCGATGCCTGGCAGGCGATGTCGGCACAGAGTTTGTAGGCTGGTGATTGACTGCCCTGCGCGAACCACTTTGCCGCAATGCGTTTCGCGGTCGCGGCAGGGCCGTCGGTGTGGGCGCGCGCCTTACTTTGTGCCATGGTTTCAAATCGACCTGGGATGGTGCCAAGGGGGCCGGTGGCATAAAGGATAAGTGTTGCAATGCGGGAGGGCGCGCGCACCGCCATTGCCTGCGCCACCATCCCGCCCATCGAGTGACCCAATAGATGGCACTGTTCAATATCGCGCTGTGTCAGCTGGGTGAGCACCCAATCGGCCATACCACCGATGGAAGGAATAGGGGACATGTCAGACATCGCCCCAAAGCCTGGCAAATCGACAGTGACCACATTGCATATGTCGGACAGAGCCGCCACCTGCCCCTGCCATTGGGCGCTGCCGCCAAGAAAGCCGTGCACCAGCACAATGGGTGTCACTTGCGCTGCCCCTGCACGATCCGGTCGAGGATCATAGCGCAGAACAAGATGGCGAAGCCCGCAAGGATACCCTGGCCGACATTGGCGTATTGCAATGCCTCCAACACATCTTCGCCCAGCCCTTTGGCACCGATGAGGGAGGCCACGACGACCATCGCCAAAGAGAGCATGATGGTTTGATTGATGCCGGCCCTGATCGAGGGACTTGCCAGGGGCAGGTCAACGCGTGTCAGCAGATACCATTTGTTGGCCCCAAATGAGATTGCCGCCTCTCTTACGCTTTCGGGCACGCCGCGCAATCCGAGCACCGTCAAACGGACAACCGGCGTGCCGCCAAAGATCATCGTTGTCACGACCGCTGCAGGTTTGCCGGTGCCGAAAAAAGCGATCACCGGGATCATGAACACGAATGCGGGCATGGTCTGCATGAAATCCATGATCGGCTGGATCGCGGCATAAAACCGGGGGCGGCGGGCCGCGAACATACCAAGCGGTATGCCGATCAGGATTGACAGGCAGGCGGCCGTGCCCAACAGCGCCAGCGTCGTCATGGCCTTTTCCCAAAACCCAAGCAGTCCCATATAGGCCAGGAAGGCACCGGAATAGATGGCCATGCGCACACCGGCCGTCAACCATGTGAGCAATATGATCAATGCGGCGATCACGACCCATGGCGTGCTGACAAAAACAACTTCGAGCGCGTCGAGCACCAGTCGGATCACCCAGGTGATACCGTCAAAAAGCGCCTCACCGTTCAGGACGGCCCAGTTAAAGAACCCCTCGACCCAGTCGATGCTGGTCAGTCGGATATCAGGGTCGGTCGGGAAATTGCTGAGCAGTTCAAACCGGCCCGGAAAGCTGTAGTGCAGCATCGCGGCGAGCACGATAAGGGCCATGAACACCGCGCTGAATGCGATTTGCGACACGGGCATGCCAGAGCGGATGGAGCGATCGGACAGCCAATCCGAAAAGCGCGCTTCCAGCGCCCAGTTGGCAACCGTGGCTTGGGCCGCTTTTGCGACGAGCAGAACCACAAGCCCGGTCAATGCAATGGTTGGCCCTTGTGCCGCGAGGGCAACGGCCTCTTCGCGTATGCCGCCAATATTATTTTCAAGCCCCTCGACCGCGCGCTGAAACGCGTCGACCCTGTCGGACCCGCTTTCAATTGCAGCGGCAAGCTGTTGTCGCCGCAATTCCAGCGTGCCCTCGATTGATGCAATTCGAGCATAGGCGTCGGCGGCGAGGTCTCCAAAAAGGCCGCGCGCGATCTGTACAAGCGCAAGCGCTTCCAAAATCAGAAACGGCAACGCCCACGACCAAAGGCCGCGCGCGCCGAACCAGACCGGGCCGAGAAGACCCGCAATGGGATTGAACGTTGGGGTGAAGCGTGCGGACGCGCCGATCTTGTCGAAGTTGCGGATGTAGTAGTCAGGGCTTGTGCGCACAAAGGTGCGAATATGCGCGTGCCGCTCTTGCATGTAAGAGCGTGCCGCATCGCTGTTTGGATCGTCGAGCGGGTTTACGGGTTGGGGTGCACCGTCCATCAAGATACCTCCGTCCCTTCGATGACTGTGCGCAGAATGTCCGCACGGGTGATGACACCAACGTCCTGACCGCCCTCTTGAACGAGAATCGGGTTGGCGTCGTCGATTGCAAGATTGATCAGGTTGCTCAGCGTTTCTTGGCTGTCGACACGCTTTGCGGCGTCAGAGACCGCCCCATGTGTCGCGGTGAACGTGGTGATCGGTTGCATCACGGCGTGCGCGTGCACGACTTTCAGGCGCGATATGCCCGCGACAAAGTCCGCCACGTAGTCGTCGGCGGGATGCATGACAATATCTTCGGCTGTACCGACCTGCACCACCTTACCATCGCGCATAATGGCGATGCGGTCGCCAATACGCACCGCTTCATCAAGGTCGTGCGTGATAAAGATGGTGGTCTTTTTGAGAATTCTTGACAGGCGAATGAACTCGTCTTGAAGCTGTCGCCGGATTAACGGGTCGAGCGCCGAGAATGGCTCGTCCATCAAGAGCACATCGGGGTTTGCGGCCAAGGCACGGGCAAGGCCCACACGCTGCTGCATTCCCCCGGACAATTCGTGCGCAAACTTTGATCCCCAAGCCCCCAATTCAACGATATCGAGAATGGCAGCGGCCTGACGCATCCGTTCATTTTTGGCGACGTGTCTTATTTCAAGCGGCATCGCCACATTGTCGAGCACGGAACGGTGCGGCATCAGCGCGAAGTTCTGAAAAACCATACCAATCTTGCGGTTGCGAAACTCTTGCAGCGCGCCGGGTCCAAGAGCCATCACATCAACGCCGTCAATCTCGATCTTGCCCGCTGTGGGTTCGAGCAGCCGATTGAAATGCCGCACCAAAGTGGACTTGCCACTGCCAGAGAGCCCCATGACACAAAAAATCTCACCACGGTTTACCGACAGGCTGACGTCGGCCACGCCCACAACGGCGTTGAACTCTGCCAAAACTTCGGCCTTGGTAAGCCCACGTTCGCGGATCGCCTGCAGGGCTTGCTCTGGCTTTGATCCAAAAATCTTCCAGACATGTGAGATCTGAACGACGTCGGTATCGCTATCCAGCATGGACCGCCCCTCTTGAATGCGTCGGCCAAGGGTCACCCTCGGCCGACTGGGATCATGAAAGATGCCGCATCAGTTAGAGGCCCAGCATCTCATCGACGCGTTCGGAATTGGCTTCGACCCAAGCCTTGGCCGCTTCGGCAGGTTCAACGCCATTTGCGCTGATCTCGAATGCAAGGCTGCTCACATCGTCGGCGCTCAACGCGAAGTTGGCAAAGAACTCCGCAATCGCGGGCGACCGGTCGACCAGAGAGTTGGACCATGCGATCTGAACCTTTTTCAGATCGTCTTTGGTTGCGACACTCGACTTTTCATACCAATCCGCGTCATCAGAAGGCTGTACCATCACGTATTTCGCAGGATCGAACGTCGGTTCGGTCAGCATCGTGACATCAAACATGTACCAAACGGCATGCGGTTCATAACAATAAAAGGCATAGCCTTCGCCCTTGGCAATGCTGTCTTTGATACGCGCCGTCTTCACCGCTTCCTCGGCGCGAATGGGCTCGACAAAATCAAGCAACCCATAATCACGCACCTTGACCTCGTTCACGTTGGCAGATGCCCAGCCCGGCGCGCCGATCCACATTTCGCCCAACCCGTTGCCATCGCTGTCCATCAGCGCGGCCACATCCGGGCGACCGAGGTCCGCAATGTCCGTGATGTTGTTGGCTGCGGCAAAGTCTTTTGAAACGCAAAAGCCCTGATTTCCTTCGTAGGGATTGGACGACAGCGTCACCGTGCCCGCTTCATCCACATACTGCTTTGTAAAGCTTTCCTGGTTGGGCAGCCAGACGTCGGGATGGACGTCGATGTCACCCTCGCCCTGGTCCATCGCCTGGAAGATCGTCGCGTTGTTGCCGGGCACATATTCGACGGTGCCGCCAATGCGCGAGGTCACAACCTCACCCAAGACATGCGCGATGGCTTGGGCACCGGTCCATGACGGCACCCCGATTTTTACGTCCTCCGCAAAGGCTGGCGCGCTGATCACACTAAGCATTGTTGCTGCCATCAGCTTTGTTCTGAGTGTCATTTTGTTTGTCTCCTTGTTGGTCATCTTTTCTAAGATGTTGTTATTTTGTATAGCCTGGGAGGCCGAAGCTGTCCGAATAGCCGAACAGCGCAGCGCTCCCGCCTGTGTGAATAAAGACGATGTTTGAGGCGTCGTCAAAGTACCCTTTGCGCATCAAATCGAGCAACCCGTCGAGACCTTTGCCCGAATAAACCGGATCAAACAAAAGACCCTCGATTTCGGCCAGCAGTCTGACGGAGGCGATCATACCATCGGTGGGCAATCCGTAGCCCGGGCCGACATAGTCGCAGTTTGCGCGGACATCGCTTTGCGAGAGTTCGATGTCCCCGCCAATATGCGCCAGTGTGCGTTGAGCCAGGTCAAAGACCATATTCTCTTGCTTGTCCTGGGGGGCACGCACACCAATACCCAGCAGGTGAACATCGCTTTGCAGGCAGGCCAGACCGGCCACGAGGCCCGCCTGTGTCCCAGAACTGCCTGTGGCATGTACAAGCGCGTCAATGGTCAGCCCCATCGCATTGGCCTGCTCGGCAAGCTCGAGGGCGCAATTGGCATATCCCAGCGCGCCAATCGCGTTCGATCCCCCCCCCGGAATGATGTAGGGGGTTCTGCCTTGCGCGATCAGCCGCTGAGCCAAGATATCCATCTCATCGTTCATGTCGGCGCCATTTGGCCTTTTTGACACGGTCGCCCCATGCAGCCGGTCAAGCAAAACGTTGCCGTTGAAGATATAGTTGGGATCCGTGGACCCTGTGCGATCTTCCAGCAGGATATGACACTCCAGCCCCAGCTTGGCCGCGGCCGCAGCCGTTTGACGTGCATGGTTGGATTGTGTCGCGCCTTGGGTGATGATGGTGTCTGCGCCGTTTTGTTGCGCATCAGCCATCAGAAATTCGAGTTTTCGCGTCTTGTTCCCGCCAGAGGACAGGCCCGTGCAATCATCGCGTTTGACCCAGATACGCGCACCGCCAAGGCGCTCGCTCAGTCGGTCGAGGGGTTCAAGCGGCGTAGGAAAATGCCCAAGAGATGTCCGCGGAAACGCCTGAAGACGTTGCGACAGGTCGGCCATGCGCTCTGTTGCCGAAATTTGATCAGTTGCGTGCACATTTACCCCCGTTGCGTTGCTGAGCAAAGCTTCGGCTTGGGTGCAAGAAAAAAACAGTGCATTTTTCTTTGCGCGCTCATAGAAAAAGTATGAGTGTGTGGGGGAAAGATGCAACTTGAGTGGCTAGATGATGTCGTCGCGCTGTTGGAAGAGGGAAACCTGTCGCGCGCTGCCGCGCGTCGAAACATAACCCAGCCTGCCTTTTCCCGCCGCATCAGCGGCTTCGAGGACTGGCTTGGCTTTCCCGTTTTGGATCGACAAACCAACCGTATCGAGATCAATCCTGCGCTGCGCTCCAACGAGCAGGAAATTCGGGCTCTGATCACCAGATTGCGTGAGTTGCCCAACAAACTGGCACATTATGAACCGTCTCGCAGCGTTATCACGCTTGCGGGTCAACATGCGCCCCTGTGCTCTGCCTTTCCCAGAATGGCGCAGCAGGCCAAGGGGGCGTTCCCAGGGCTTCAGTTTCGCCTTCGCGCGGGCAATCTGGACAGGTGTGTGTCGATGTTTTTGCGCGGCGATGCTGATATGCTGCTCTGCTACGAAGCCGACAACAGCGAACCCATGAGCTTTGGCCCCGAAATCAGCCGCGGGCTCTTGGATATTGACAGCCTGGCCCCCGTCGTGGGTGGCGCGCTGCGATCCGAAGTGACAGACGATGGAGGTATCCCTTCCGACACTCCGGCGGTTATCTATCCCGACGACAGCTATTTTGGCGCGGTGCTGCGCAAGACCGACAGAGCGTTCGGGACGTTGGAGAGCTGCGCGAACCCGGTATGTGTCACCGCGTTTTCGAGCGCCACAAAAGACATGGTTCTGGGCGGGCTCGGATTGGGATGGCTTCCGTTGAGCATGGTGCATCGCGAGTTGAACAGCGGAGAGGCGCGCTCATTGGCGCAACGATATGGTCAGGAAGCCTTGCGGATCATGGTCTATGCCAATCGTAAGTCGCGACTGATTGATAAGGTGCTGAGCCTTTGGACTGACTGAAGCCCACTGGCCGCATGAGACCTGTGGCGCTCTGCAAGACAGGATCACCGCGAAACCTGGGCGTCAAAACTCTTGTGGCAAGCCTGCCGTGAGAGTGACACGTTAAGTACTGGGCAAATGGCAATGCAGCTTTGAACGCGCAGACGGGGGATGTCCGGCACATCAAAGGCCTGGCAAAGCGTCTCCTGCAGGCAGCACACCTTGATACTTGACGCCAACCGTTGCGCTTTGGATTGTGTTGCTGCGCCTGTGGACCCCACCGCAGTCTCCAGCCAGACACATCGTGCAAGGACACCTCATGAACCTCAAAGACAAAGTTGTTGTGGTCACTGGCGCTGGGGCTGGGATTGGCCGTGCGCTTTGCATCGCATGCGCGCAGAACGGCGCAAAGCGCGTGGTATGCGCAGACCTCGACTTGCCCGGGGCCGAGGAAACGTCCCGCACAATCAACGGATTGCCGATCAAGGTTGACGTGTCGGATGAGGATCAGATCAAAGCGTTGATCGACACGGTCGAAACAGAGGTTGGCCCAATTGATCTGTTCTGTTCAAATGCCGGGGTTCTGGTCGAAGGCGGTGCCGACGCGCCCGATGAGGCGTGGCAGAGGCTTTGGACCATCAACGTCATGGCACATGTCTGGGCGGCGCGCCATCTGGTGCCCCGCATGACAGCGCGCGGCGGTGGGTATCTGCTGAACACCGCGTCGGCTGCGGGGCTGCTGAACCAGATCGGATCGGCCCCCTATGGCGTGACCAAGCACGCGGCCGTGGGCCTGGCCGAGTGGCTGGCGATCACCTACGGTGATGCGGGGATCAAGGTGTCGGTCCTGTGTCCTCAGGCGGTGCGCACCGCCATGACCGAGGGGCACGAGGACCACGTCGCCGCCATCGACGGGATGCTGGAACCCGAAGATGCCGCGCGGGCTTGCATTGAGGCCATCCGGGACGAGACGTTCCTGGTCTTACCGCACACGAATGTGCGCAAGTACATGCAACTGAAAACCGGGGATTACGACCGCTGGATTGCGGGCATGCAAAAACTGAACCGCACCTATTCGGGCTGACCCTTGGGGGTGATCGGACGGATCAACCCTTCCTGAGCCACTGAGGCCACGAGCGTGCCGTGCTTGTCATAGATCATCCCGCGGTTGAACCCCCTGCCCTTGCCCGACCAGGGGCTGTCCATCGCATAGAGATGCCAATCGCAAAACGCGGCAGGCGCGTGAAACCACATGGCGTGATCCAGGCTGGCGGCCATCACCCGCCCGGTGAACCATGTCTGGCCATGGGGGCGCAAGGCCGTCCCAAGCAGGTTCAGATCCGATGCATAGGCAAGCAGGCAATGCTGCAATTGCGCGCTGATCCCCTGCGCCGCCGCCATGCGGAACCACAGATGGCTGCGGTCGTCCATCGGCTCGGGCGTGAAAAAGTCACGGGGTGCCACCTCTCGGATGTCGATGGGGCGCGGGCGCAGGAATTCCTCGTGGTACTTTTTGGGGATCTGGTTCACCACGGTCTCGCGCAGCGTCTGACGATCCTGCAAGTGATCCGGCCCCTCGACCTGGGGCATGGGGTGCTGATGCGACCAGCCCTCTTCATCTGCATGGAAGGATGCGGACATATTCAGGATCTGCCGCCCGTGCTGAATAGCCACGACCCTGCGGGTGGTAAAGCTGCCACCATCGCGGGCGCGATCCACCTGATAAATCACTGGAATGGACGGATCGCCAGGCCGGATGAAATAGGCATGCAGGCTGTGACACAGCCGGTCCTCGACCGTGCGATAGGCCGCCGCGAGCGCCTGCCCGATGACCTGCCCACCAAAGATGCGGGTCGGCGTCTCGCCCCCTTGTCCGGTGCCGCGGAACAGATCAACCTCGAGCCGTTCAACGGCCAAAAGGTCCAAGAGGGTTTGGTGTGCGTCTGTCATGGCTGATGTCCTGTCACATCAAGGCGCCGTGGACCAGCGCCTTGAGCTCAGCCCGCGCCGGATAGCTTGAGGACGGGCTGAGTTGGGTCAACAGCACCACGCTGAGGTCGTGCACCCGGTCGATCCAGAAAAAGGTCGACGCCATGCCGCCCCAGCTGACATCACCGACCGACGAGGGCACCCGGCTGCGCGCCGGATCAATCACGACCGCGCCACCGATACCAAACCCCATCCCGTCCATCGGTTGCTCGGCAAAGCTGGCGGGCCCGAGGCTCGCAATGTCGCCCGGCAGATGGTTCGACATCATGAAATCCGCGGTCGAAGGTGAAATCAAGCCCTGCCCCCGCAGCCGTAAGCATTCGGAAAAGGCCATATAATCATCAATCGTGCCCACCAGTCCGCCCCCGCCGCTCAAGCACGTGGTGGCGCGAAATGGCGAGTTCTGGGCGTCATCAAACAGTCTGAGTGTGGCGCTGTCGGCGGCCCCTGCGGTCAAGTCCATCGCGTCACCAGCCAGCAGCGTATAAAGGGCTGCAAAGCGATCAATGGCGCCATCGGGAACCGAGAAACCGGTATTTGTCATGCCCAAAGGCTCTATCACCCGACGGCGAAAAACCTGATCCAACGGCTCACCCGTGATCACCTCGATCACCCGCCCGATCACATCGATCCCGACCGAGTATTCCCACCGTGTGCCCGGTGCAAAGGCCAGCGGCAATTGCGCAAGCGCCTCGCATTGCGCGGCCAGCTTTCCGGCTGTGGGCTTAAAGAGCAGGTCCAGTTCGGCCATCGCGGCGGGCAGTAGACCGGGGTTGAACGGATAGCTCAGCCCCGCGCGGTGGGTCAGCAACTGGTGCAAGGTCGGCGTCGGACAGGCAGCGGTCTGCGTGATATCCGTCACCCCCGGGCGCAGCGCGCGCATGTCAGAGAAGTCGGGCAGAAAGCGCGACAGCGGCGCATCGAGGTGAAGCAGACCCTCCTCGACCAGCATCATCAGGATCAACGATGTGACCGGTTTCGTCATCGAGTAAAGACGCACGACCGTATCGCGCCCAAAGTCCTCCCCGGTTTCAAGATCGCGCACACCGGACTGGCAATAGAGCATTTCGGCCCCGCGCTGATGGATCAGAACAGACAGCCCGGCGAATTTGCGGTCCTGCGTGTAGGTGTCGGCCCATGTCTGGATGCGGGTCAGCCGCGCGGGATCAAGGGTCAGAGACATTGGGCTACGATACGGCACCGGGCCAAGTTTCCAAGCCCTAAAGACCCGCCGCGTGTGTCAGGCTGTCACGTATCCGACCGATTTGACGGGCCAACCACGCTGCGGTCCGGTTCAGTCTCACACTTCCAACCACTCCTTGCGCACATCTTCGCGCGCTTTCAGTTCGGTTGGCGTGCCTTCAAATACGACCTGACCATGCCCCATGACATAGACGCGGTGCGCGATATCGAGCGCAATGGAAAGCTTCTGTTCCACCAGCAGCGTCGCAATCCCGCGCCTTGCGATCTCTTGCAGCAATTGGGCAACGCGCTGGACCATTTGCGGGCTTAGGCCCTCGGTCGGCTCGTCAATCATCACCAGATCCGGGTCCCCCATGAGCGTCCGGCACATGGTCAGCATTTGCTGCTCGCCCCCCGAAAGCACGGATGCCTCGACATCTGCCCGACGTTCGAGGTTTTCGAACATGTCGAACATGTCCTGCATCGACCAGCGCCCTTGCCCGTCCTTCTGGCCCGGCTTCAGGCCCAGAATCAGGTTCTGTCGGGTGGTCAGCCCGGGAAAGATATCGCGGTTTTCCGGCACGTATCCGATGCCCAGATTTGCCACCTCATAGGCTTTCTTGCCCGCAATCTCCTGGCCCCGGAACTTGACCGATCCCTGCGGCTCCACCTCGCCCATCACGGCCTTACAGGTGGTGGACCGGCCGACACCGTTGCGGCCCAGCAGGGCCACGATCTCGCCCTCGGCAATCTGGATATTCACGCCCTGAAGTATATGCGACTTGCCATAAAAGGCGTGCAGATCGGTGACATCCAGCATCAGTGGGCCTCCAGTGCTTCGCCAAGATAGGCTTCCTGCACCTTGGGGTTTGCCCGCACCGCTTCGGGCGTGCCGGTGGCAATGATCTCGCCATAGACCAGCACGCTGATCTGGTCGGCCAGGCCAAAGACAACGCCCATGTCATGTTCCACCATCACCAGCGTCTTGCCTTCGGTGACGGTGCGGATCAGGTCCACGATATAGTCGGTTTCGGAATGGCTCATGCCCGCGGTGGGTTCATCCAGCATGATGACGTCGGCCCCGCCCGCGATGGTAATGCCGATCTCAAGCGCGCGCTGTTCGGCATAGCTGAGGACACCTGCTGGCAGGTCACGTCGGGCGGTCAGGTTGATCTGGTCAAGAATTTCGTCGGCCCCGTCGGTCAGCGCGCGGGATCGCCCCACCATGGACCAGCAGTTGTAGCGGTAGCCCATCGACCACAAAAGCGAGCAGCGCACGTTTTCAAAGACCGACATCTTGGGAAAAATGTTGGTGATCTGAAAACTGCGGCTCAGGCCCATGCGATTGATCTCGAACGGGGCTTTGCCGGACAGGTCCGCGCCGTGCAGGCGGATGGCCCCTTCGGTCTGCGGAAAGCGGCCCGTGATCAGGTTGAACAGCGTGGATTTACCCGCCCCGTTCGGCCCGATGATGGCGTGCCTCTCCCCGTTGCCGATGGACAAGTCGACGCCCCGGATAATCTCGGTCTTGCCAAAGGACTTCTTGAGCCCGTCAAGCTCCAGTGCCGCGCTCATCGGGTCGCTCCATCGGGTGTGTTGGCGTCATTCCACGCCTCGGCCAGCGCGGGAGCTGTGCGCCGTGCGATGCCAAAGCCCAGAGCGGTCACGACGATGGCAATCGCCCACGGCAGCAGCGCGTGACTATCGAACGTGGTCCAGTAGATCGTCATGTCGTGATCACCCGTGCTGGCATGTCTCAGATGAAACGTCATTTCAATCAGCGCCGCCGCCCCAAGGCACCCAAGCGCCCCCGGCCCCAATGTCTTCAGGTACGGAACAGCCAACCGCCCAAGTTTGCCAAGGCGCATGGCGGGCACATGCATCATGATCAGCCCGGCCAGTCCACCGGGGAAGAACATGACCGTCAGCACAAAGATGATGCCCAGGTAGAACCCCCACAGCTCGGTTTGCAGGCTCAGTACCGTTTGCACGAGGGTAAAGACGATAGCCCCAAGGATGGGTCCTAAAAAGAACCCGACGCCGCCAAGAAAGGTGACCAAAAGGATAATCCCGGATTGGGTCGTGTTCAGGTTCTCTTCGGTCAGGATTTCGTAGTTGATGGCAAACAGCGCGCCTGCGATGCCCGCGAAGAACCCGCTGGCGACGAATGAATAGAACCGGACCCAGCGCGCCGAATAGCCCAGGAATTCCGCCCGTTCAGGATTGTCGCGCACCGCGTTTGCCATGCGTCCCAGCGGCGTGCGTGAATAAAGATACATCAAGGCCGCCGAAATCATCAGCCAGACAGCGATCAGATAATAGACCTCGATCTGCTGCAGAAACTCGACCCCAAAGAACGGCAGGCCATAGGTGCGGTCGCCTGAAATCCCTTCTTCCCCGCCGAAGAAAGCGACGATGATCACAGAACAGGCGGCGATCAATTCACCCACGCCCAAAGAGATCATGGCAAAGACAGTGCCCGCCTTGCGAGTCGAAAAGCTCCCCACGATGGTGGCCAGCCCCATGCCCATCAGGCCGCCGAAGATGGGCAGGACCGGCAGCGGCACCTGGGCAAAAAAATCGTCCATGTTCATGATGTGGACGCAGGCAAAACCACCCACCCCGGCATAGACGGCATGGCCAAAGCTGAGCATCCCGCCCTGCCCCAGCAGCATATTGTAGGCCAGCGCAAAGATGATCGTGATCGCCATCTGGTTCATTATGGTGATGGCCGAATTGGCCGTGAAGATGAACGGCAGCACCGCCAGCAACACCGCCCCAAGGACCCAAGGGATCAACGAAAGGGTCATCGAGCCCGCGCGCATCCGCTGCGCCGGTTTGCCGGGGTCCGTGGTCAGTTGATCCGTCATGCGTCCCGCTTTCCGAACAGACCGTAGGGCCGAAAGATCAGGATCAGCACCATGAGGATATAGGGCAGGATATCAGCGATCTGCGGGCTGGTGATGGACCAAAGATCACGCCACGCGCTGTCCCAGATGGGCTCGGGCTTGGTGAAGCCCAGCCATGTCAGCAGGTCTTCCATCCGCAGGTTGTAGGCTTTGGAAAACGTCGTGATCCAACCGATCAGAAGCGAGGCGACAAGCGCCCCCCAAAGCGACCCCAGACCACCGATCACGATTGTGACAAAGACGATGGAGCCCAGGACAAACGCCATGCCGGGAAATGTGCCGAGGACCGGCCCGGCGATGACACCTGCCACACCGGCCAGTGCCGTGCCAACGCCGAAGACGCCCATGAAGATCAGCGGCACGTTGTGGCCCAGAGCCTCGACCGTCTTGGGATAGGTGAGTGCGGCCTGAATGATCATGCCCACCCGTGTGCGCGTCAGAACGTAGAGCAACCCGATGAAGATGCCCACCGAGATGAAGATCATGAAGATCTTGTAAGCGGGGATCGCGTTGCCCGCGATTGAGAACGCGGTGAATTGCAGGATTTCGGGCGTTGCATAGGGCATCTGGTTTTTGCCCCAGATGAATTGGACCAGTTCCTCGATCAGAAGCGCGAGGCCAAAGGTAAAGATCAACTCGGGCACATGACCGTATTGGTGCACGCGCCTGAGCCCGTAGCGCTCGACGCCCGCGCCCAGTACCCCCACCACAAGCGGCGCGATCAGCAACCCCACCCAGAAACCCAGATAGAGGCTGATCTGGAAGGCAAAATAGGCACCCAGCATGTAGAAGCTGGCATGGGCAAAGTTCAGCACGCCCATCATCGAAAAGATGAGCGTCAGGCCCGCCGACAGCATGAAGAGCAGAAGGCCGGTGACAAGGCCGTCGATCAGGTTGACGAGGATGAGATCCATATCAGGCGTGATCCAAATGTCGCTTGCGCGACGCGATTCATAAGAGGTGATGAGGGGCGCTGCCCCTCAAACTCCCCGGAGTATTTTCAGCCAGAAGAAGGCATGAGGGAACGCATGGCGCGCGTTCCCCTACTGCCGTCTCAGGGGCGCCGCATCTTGCAGCTTGTGGGGCTGTCTGCCGCGGCCATTTCCACCGTCTTGACCACCTTTACGCCGAAGCCCGAATTGTCATGGTCGTGCACCACATCGTTGGTGTGCTCCATGATATGCACGTCCTGGATCATCTGGTGATCGCTTTCACGCATCTTGAGGTTTCCACCCCAAAGGCTTTCGTGCTCCATCCCTTCCAGCGCATAGGCCACCTGCACCACATCATCGGCGGTGCCCGCCTCGTCGATCGCCTTGGCCAGCATCTCGATCACATTGGTGATCCGAGCCTGGCTCAGATTGCCATCGGGATACTTGGCTTTGAACGCCTGGATATATTCGGATGCGCGGTCATTTGGGGGCGGGTTCAGCTGACCTTCTGCCACAAGCCGCAAACTGCCAACGCCTGCGTCGCCAAAGGCCGCGGTGATGCCGTCAGCGGCAGCGTAGTAGGTATAGATCGGGCCGTTGAACCCGTTTTCCAGCACCGATTTGCCCAGACCAACCATATCCGCGCCCCAGTTGCCCGTGATCACGGCGTCGGCTTCAGAGGCCACGATCTTGCGGCTGTACGGCGTGAAATCCTTGACCTTGCCAATGGGGTGCAGCTCATTGCCGACGATTTCGATCTCCGGGGCTTTTTCGCCCAGATACTTCACCGCCGCCGCAGCCACCGCTTTGCCAAAGCTGTAATCCTGGCCAATGATATACACCTTCTCGATGCCGTCATTGCCGACGATACTGTCGGTCAGAGCGTCCATCTTGATGTCAGCATTGGCGTCAAAGCGGAAATGCCAGAAATTGCATTTGTCGTTGGTCAGCGCCGGATCAACCGCCGAGTAGTTCAGAAACAGCACCCGGTCGTCGGGGTTGCGGCGATTGTGCTTGTCGATGGCTTCGGTCAGCGCATTTGCTACACCCGAAGAATTGCCCTGTGCGATGTACCGAATGCCTTGGTCAATCGCGACCTGAAGCTGGATCAGCGACTCTTTGGGGCTGATCTTGTTGTCGAAGGCAACGATTTCAAACATGTCGCCGTCAAGGACACCGCCATTTTTGTTCACCAACTCATCCGCAGCGAACTCGTATTGGTGCAACCCGTTGGTGCCGGTCCCGGCAAACGGGCCGCTGAGTGGATCAATGAAGGCGATCTTGATGTTGTCAGCCCCAGCGGCGAATGCACTGGCGGCAAGGGTCAGGGCCGTGGTCAGCCCCAGCATGGTCGTGGTGCGCATGATGTTCCTCCCTAGAACGCGGTCCGCCGTCGCGGCCTCTATCGGGCCAGATTGTCGGGCGGGATAGGTCCAGCGTTGCACAGGCACAGGAGAAGTCAAGCGTCTAGGTTGAATCGAAGCGGTGCATCGCCGTCGCATGCGCCTTATTAATGTGATAGGTAATTTAAGGCATTTATCACTTTGTTATTTATCAGTATTTAGGGCATCCAAGCCATTTTCTGCAAAGACAGGTACAAATGCTCCAAGCTGCAGCGCCCGTTCCGGGTTCGACGCGTTGCCATCAAGGGCCCGCTTCAGAACCCCCTGGATGATCGCACCCATGCGGAAAAAGCAAAACGCCACAAAGAACCCAAAGCGATCCACGCGCTCCAGCCCCCGCCTGTCACAATACGCGGCCACAAAATCCGCATCCGAGGGCAAGCCAAGTGCCGCGCGGTCCACACCCATCAGTCCACGCCCTTGCGATCCGGGGGGCAACTGCCATTGCATGATGACAGACGCAAGATCGGCATAGGGGTGGCCGATCGTGCTGAGTTCCCAATCCAGCACGGCCAGACAGTGGGTCCCCTCCGCCTCAAAGATCATGTTGTCGATACGGTAGTCTCCGTGGACCAGCGTGCGTTGGCCGTCATCTTCGGGCATATCCGCGACCAGCCGTTCGATCAGGCGGTTCATCGCCGGAATATCCTGGGTCTCCGAGGCACGGTACTGCTTGGTCCAGCGCCCGATCTGGCGTTCAAGGTAATGCCCCGGCGGGCCGTATTCTGACAAACCGACGGCATCGATGTCGACACTGTGCAGCGCGGCCAGCACACGGTTCATGTCATCCATGACAGCGCCACGCTCTGCGTTGGACAGCCCGTCCAGTGTGGGTTCATTGAAATTACGGCCCTCTACATGATCCATCACATAGAATTCCGAGCCAATGACAGACCTGTCCTCGCACAGCACATGCATCCGGGCCACAGGAACATCCGTGTCCGCAAGTGCCTGTTGCACCCGAAACTCGCGGTCCACAGCATGTGCCGATTTCAACAATTGACCTGGCGGTTTGCGGCGCAACACGTAGGCGCCCGCGCCAGTGGTCAGCAAGAAGGTCGGGTTGGATTGCCCGCCTGCGAATTTGGTTGCTGTGACGGGCCCGTCAAATCCCGGCAACGTGCCCGACAGGAACTGCGCGACGGCCTGCGTATCAAGGGTTTGCGTGTCCATTCCTACCTCGCAAATTGCTGCGCCAGACCTGCGCCTGCTGCGGTATATTCCTCTGCCATCCGGTCCACGATGTCTGCCGCAGGCCCGACAGATGTGACCGCGCCAATTCCCTGGCCCGATCCCCAAATCGTCTTCCACGCCTTGGGTTTCGAGGACCCGGACGCGAAATTCATCGACGACGCCTCTGCAGTGGGAAGGCTATCGGGGTCCAGCCCCGCCGCTTGGATCGATCCACGCAGATAATTGCCCCAGACACCGGTAAAGAGGGAGGAATAGATGATATCCTCGGCCCCGCTCTCGACAATCATATCTTTGTAGCCCTGCGCGGCGTTCGCCTCGTCCGTGGCGATGAAGGGCGAGCCGACATAGCCGAAATCCGCCCCGATGGCGCGGGCCGCAAGCAGCGCCTCGCCGCTGGCAATGGCGCCGGACAAGGCCAGGGGGCCATCAAACCACGCGCGGATTTCACGCACCAACGCAAAAGGTGATTGCTGCCCGGCGTGCCCGCCTGCCCCGGCGGCCACGGCAACCAGACCGTCGGCTCCCTTGTCGATGGCCTTGCGGGCAAAGGTATTGTTGATGACATCGTGCAAAACCACACCACCACAGGAATGGGCGGCCTCGTTGACCTCAACCCGCGCCCCCAGGGAGGTGATCCAGATCGGCACTTTGTGCTTCACGCAAATCTCAAGATCACGCTCCAGCCGCGCATTCGACCGGTGCACGATCTGGTTGACGGCAAAGGGCGCCGCAGGCCGGTCGGGGTGGGCTTGATTGTGGCGATCCAACGCGTCCGCGATCTGCGTCAGCCATGCATCGAGCAGTGGCGGCTCACCCTCGCCCTCACGCGCATTCAACGCCGGAAAGGACCCTACAATCCCCGCCTTGCACTGCGCGATGACCAATTCGGGCACCGAGACAATGAACAAGGGGGCCGCAATCATCGGAATGCGAAGCCCCTGCAATGCGGGCGGCAAAGCGCTGTCAGTTGTCATATCTCGCGCCACGGTCCACCCTTCTCTGTTTCAAAAAAATCCCCGCCGTCGCAAACCGCGCCACCGTCACAGGACCTCGAACAGGCCAGCCGCGCCCATACCGCCGCCCACGCACATGGTACACACCACATGCTTGGCCCCGCGCCGTTTGCCTTCGATCAACGCGTGGCCCACCATGCGCGCACCTGACATGCCATAGGGGTGGCCGATGGAAATCGCTCCACCGTTCACATTCAGCGACTCATCCGGGATGCCCAAAGTATCCCTGCAATACAGGACCTGAACGGCGAACGCTTCGTTCAATTCCCACAATCCAATGTCATCCATCTTGAGGCCGTGCGCCTCCAGCAGCTTCGGCACCGCAAAGACGGGACCAATACCCATTTCATCCGGCTCACACCCGGCTGCCATCACACCGACGCAACGCCCCAGCGGTGACAGCCCCTTCTTCTCGGCCAGCGATGCCTCCATCACAACAGCCGCCGATGCACCATCGGAGAGTTGCGAGGCATTGCCCGCCGTGATGTACGCCCCCTGCTCCACGTGAATTCCGTTCGCAAACACCGGCTTCAGCCCCGCCACATTCTCGTAAGTCGTGCCCGGGCGATTGCCCTCATCCTTGTCCAGCGTGACCTCGTGCTCCGAAACCGCCTTGGTGTCCTTGTCCTGAAACTTCATCACCGTGGTGAGCGGTACAATCTCGTCATCGAACTTGCCCGCCTCCTGCGCCGCGGCCGTCCGCGCTTGCGATTGCACCGCGTAGCGGTCCTGCGCCTCGCGGCTGACGCCATAGCGCGCTGCAACCGTCTCAGCCGTTTCCAGCATCGTCATGTAGATTTCGGGCTTGTGTTCCTTGAGCCAGGGGTCCCCATGGGCCCGCATCTCCTGCGTCTGGACCATGGATACGCTTTCGACCCCGCCGCCCACGACAACATCCATCCCGTCATGCACCACCTGTTTGCAGGCCGTGGCAATCGCCATCATGCCTGACGCACATTGGCGATCCACGCTCATGCCCGCGACGGTCACTGGCAGCCCTGCGCGGATGGCGGCCTGCCGCGCAATATTGCTGGCCGTGTGCCCCTGCTGCAGGGCCGCCCCCAAGATCACATCTTGCACCTCCCCCCCATCGACACCGGCGCGTGCCACCGCGTGTTCGATGGCATGCGCGGCCAGTGCTTGCGGCGTGGTGGCGTTGAACGCGCCGCGATAGGCTTTGCCAATGGGCGTGCGGGCGGTGGAAACGATGAC
>JBCDEK010000072.1:0-17139 GCA_039179785.1 Pseudomonadota bacterium
CGTTGGGATGTAGCTCAATTGGTAGAGCACCGGTTTTTGGTACCGTAGGTTGTAGGTTCGAGTCCTACCATCCCAGCCAATTTCAAGAATGTTTGTCCCGGTAGGTATCGTTTTGCGGATATCTCGTACGCGTGGGGATTCGCCCGTTTGGCGTTGTCGAAAACCTGCCTGTCGCAATCGCGAAGATACTCGCGTGGGCTGACAACCTCCGTATACTGCACCTTGAACATCACAACTTATGTGATTCTATAGACACAGCCTAGCAACCTCTGGTTTATTAGGCTTGCGGCTTGCGATGGACCTGCGTGGGCCGCACCCTAGGTAAAAGGTCTGTTCGCAGATCGCACTTTAAAGTCAGGACAGCTTCCATGAAACAATTGGCGTCGCTCAGCTTTCTCATCATCGCAGCATTGGCGGTTGCCGTATCGGCGCAGCAAGGCCCTCCGACGGTGACGGTTGCCAATCCGGTGGTGAAGACAATCGTCGAAGATGACGAATTTGTCGGTCGCTTTGAGGCCGAAGCCGAGGTGGCGGTCAGGGCGCGTGTGTCCGGCTATCTGGAAACCGTACATTTCGAAGACGGCGCATTGGTCGAACAAGGCCAGCTTTTGTTCACCATTGATCAACGCCAGTTCCGCACCGCACTGCGCCAAGCCCAAGCGCAGATCGACGTGGCAAATGCGACGTTTGACTTCGCATCGGAGCAGCTTGAACGCGCCGAGGCGCTGATTGGAAACGGCACCATACCACAAAGCGTGCTGGACGAACGACGCGAGGCGTATCTTTCTGCACAAGGCGCGTTGGAGCAGGCACGTGCCGCTGTCGAACTCGCCGAGTTGGATCTGGAGTTTTCAGAGATACGGGCGCCGATGTCGGGACGCATTGACCGGGCGCTGATTGATCCGGGCAATCTGGTGTCCGCCAACCAGACAGAACTGACATCCATTGTCTCAAGCGACCCGATCTACTTTCTGTTTGATATCGATGAACGCTATTTTTTGGCCTACGCTCGTGACGCCCGCGCGCGCGGGACATCCCTGCAAGAGGGCGGTGGCGGACTGGATGTCAAAGTGACGCTGTCGGATCGCAAAATCCCGCCACAAAGCGGTGTCTTGGATTTTTCGGAGAACAAGATTGACGAAAACACAGGCACGATGCGCGTACGCGCCGTGCTCGACAACCCCGATGAACTGCTCACCCCCGGCCTCTTTGGTCGTGTGAATGTGCCGGGGTCCCTGCCCTATGAGGGCATATTGGTGCCCGACCGTGCAATCGTCGCAGACCAGAACCGTCGTCTTGTGATGACCGTGGACGCCGACGGGCTTGTGACGCCGCTGCCCGTGCGTCCCGGTCCGCGGATCGACGGCTACCGCGTCATTCGCGAGGGGATGGATGGCACCGAAACCATTGTGATTGACGGGCTTGTCAGCGCGCGCCCTGGAACGACGGTCAACCCTGAGATGACCGAGTTGCCCCTGATCGCGGAAAACTGAGATGGGTCGCTTTTTCGTCAATCGCCCGATCTTTGCCGTCGTCATCTCACTTGTGATCACCATCCTCGGGCTAGTGTCCTACTATCAATTGCCCATCGAGCAATATCCCGAGATTGCCCCGCCCTCGATTGTCGTGCGGGCCGCATATCCAGGGGCTGACGCCCAGACCATCGCCAATACGGTGGCAACCCCGCTCGAACAAGAGATCAACGGGGTCGAGGGGATGCTGTACATGTCGTCCTTTTCGACCGCTGACGGATCGATGAGCCTGACCATCACCTTTGATCTGGGAACCGATCTGGATGCAGCCCAGGTGCTGGTGCAAAACCGGGTCGCCATCGCAGAACCCCGACTGCCGCAGGAGGTACGCGCGTTGGGTGTCACGACGACCAAGTCGTCGCCCGACCTGATGATGGTGGTGCATATGCTGTCACCGGACGAAACCTTTGATCAGCTTTATGTGTCCAACTATTCCCGTGCGCGGGTGCGTGATCAGCTTGTCCGGCTCGACGGCGTCGGTGATCTCATCATCTTTGGCGAACGCGAATTTTCCGCGCGTGTCTGGCTTGATCCCGATAAAATCTCTTCACTTGGGCTGACCGCTGGCGACGTCGTTGCCGCACTGCGCGAACAGAACGTACAAGTGTCGGGTGGATCGCTCGGGGCACCGCCAAACACTGCAGACAATGCGTTTCAGGTGACGGTCACGACCCAAGGACGTCTCGAAGACCCACGCGAATTTGGCCGGGTGATCGTGCGCGCCTCGGATGATGGACGCGTGGTACGCGTCCGCGACGTGGCGCGAGTGGAAATCGGCGCACGATCTTATGTGACCAATTCCTATCTCGACAACAAACCGGCGGTCGCCCTCGGCATCTTTCAGCGCCCGGGTTCAAACGCGCTCGCCACAGCCGAAGAAGTGCGCGACACGATGGACGAACTGGCCGAGGACTTCCCACCCGGCCTTGAATACCGTGTCGTCTACAACCCGACCGAATTCATCGAAGCCTCCATCGATGCCGTGTACGAGACCCTGTTCGAAGCGGTTCTCTTGGTCGTCATCGTGATCCTGATCTTTCTGCAGAATTGGCGGTCCGCGGTCATTCCATTGCTCGCCGTGCCGGTGTCCCTGATTGGTACTTTTGCCATAATGTTGGCGCTCGGCTTTACGCTGAACCTGCTCACCCTGTTCGGGTTGATCCTCGCCATCGGCATCGTGGTCGACGATGCGATTGTGGTGACCGAGAACGTCGAACGTAACATCGAAGAGGGCCTGAGCCCGAAAGAAGCGGCGCGCGTCACGATGGACGAGGTGCAGGCCGCCATCATCGGTACCTCTCTTGTGCTGATTGCTGTGTTTGCACCTGCCGCGGTTGTTCCGGGGATTTCGGGGCAGTTTTATCAGCAATTCGCGGTGACTATCGCGGTGGCTACGGTCATCTCAAGTATCAACTCGCTCAGCCTGTCACCCGCGCTGGCCGGGGTGTTGCTGAAAGCAAAAAGTGATGAACCCTCGCGCAACCCGATCACCAGGCTGTTTGGGGCGTTCGCCAATGCGTTCAACCGCGGCTTTGATGCAATGACACGGGGCTACGTGGCCATCGTCAAGCTGCTGGTGGGAAGCTGGGGCATGATCATCGTGTCGCTTGCGGCTTTTGCGGCGCTGCTGGCGTCGACTTTGTGGATCAATGAACAGGTCCCGACTGGATTTATTCCCGACGCGGATCAGGGCTATGCCATCGTCGTGGTGCAACTTCCTGACGGGTCAGCGCTGGAACGCACCGACGCCGTCATCCGGCAAGCGTCCGAGATTGCGCGCGACACCCCCGGGGTCACCAACGCGGTGGCCTTTGCCGGGTTCTCTGGCGCAACCTTTACCAATGCAAGCAATCAGGGCGTGATCTTTACCACCTTCGAGTCGTTCGAGGATCGGCTTGAAAGCGGGCAGGACATCAACACCATCGTCGGCAATCTGTTTGGGCGGATGCAGGCCATACGCGAAGCATTCATCATCGCGATCGCGCCCCCGGCCGTGCGTGGCGTGGGCACCGGCGGTGGCTTCAAGATGCAGCTTCAGGATCTTGAAACAACCGACATGCAGCGCTCGCTCAACACGGCCTATGCGCTCATGGGCGCGTCGCAGCAATCCGATCAGGTTCAGGGGCTATTCACTACCTTTTCAACCAGTTCACCGCAGGTGTTTCTTGAGATTGATCGCGTGCGCGCCCAGATGCTGAACGTGCCTATCGGCGAGATATTCGAAACCTTGTCGATCAATCTCGGGTCGTCCTACGTGAATGACTTCAACGCCTTCGGCCGTCTGTTCCAGGTACGGGCCCAGGCCGATCAGCAGTTCCGTCTGGAACAAGAGGATATTCGAACGCTTCGGGTACGCTCTGCAACCGGCGGGCTCGTCCCTCTGGGCACGCTCGTGCAGGTCGTCGACACCGCCGGGCCCACGCTGGTGCAGCGGTACAACCAGCTTGTATCGGTCCCGATCCAGGGCAACGCGGCGCAGGGTGTGTCGACGGGCCAGGCCCTTATCGCGATGGAGGAATTGGCCGAACAGGTGATGCCGCCCGGCATTACGTTCGAGTGGACCGAATTGGCGTTGCAAGAACGGCAACAAGGCAATGAGGCGGCGATCATCTTTGCCTTTTCGGTGCTGTTCGTCTTCCTCTTCCTTGCCGCACTTTACGAAAGCTGGGTGCTGCCGCTGGCAATCATCCTGATCGTGCCGCTGTCGGTCCTCTGCGCGCTTTTCGGAGTGATGTTGCGGGGTATGGACAACAACATTCTGACCCAGGTCGGGTTTATCGTGCTCATTGGCCTTTCGGCCAAGAACGCGATCCTGATCGTGCAGTTTGCGTTGCAGGCGCAGGAAGAAAAGGGGATGTCCCCGGCTGAGGCGGCGATTGATGCCTGTCGTCTGCGCCTACGCCCGATCCTGATGACGGCCTTTGCGTTCATCCTCGGGGTTGTGCCGCTGATGATCGCAACCGGACCGGGCGCCGAGATGCGGCAGGCTTTGGGCACGGCCGTGTTCTTCGGCATGTCGGGGGTCACGTTCCTCGGCCTGTTCTTTACCCCAGTGTTCTACGTCGCGTTGCGGCGTCTGTTTCCTGGCAAGAAGAAAGAAGATCGTGGCACCACCACTACATCCGAACCAGCGCCGGGTTAAAGCCCGGCGTGCCGCATGCCCTGCGGGCTTTGCCCATAGATCGACCTGAAGGCGCGGGTCATCGCGCTGGCGTTGGCGTAACCGCAGCGCGCCGCAATTTCGGCCACGGGCAGATCGCTGCCCTGCACCAGTCGCAAGGCCACCTGCAAGCGTTGGCGACGGTAGACCATAACCGGCGTCTCGCCCAAGGCGGTGCGCATCCGATGCTCCAGCGTTTTTTGCGTGCAGCCCACCCGGCGCGCGATCTCGGCGATGGGCAATGGAATTTCAATATGATCCTGCATCAAGGCAACGGCGCGCCGCGCGGTGCGGCCCGCGGGGGCGGGCCCATGAGTTGGCACGGCATCGCGCGACATGAAGAGCTGCGCCACCTCAGTGGCAATGGGCGGGCCATGTGCGGATGCAATCAACTGGATCACCATATCAAAAGCTGCCATCGCACCCGAACAGGTCAGCCTGTCCCGGTCGATGACAAAGCGTTCACGGCGCGTGTCGATCTGTGGGAACGCCTCAGCAAAGGGATCGAGCATGTCCCAGTGCAAAGTCGCCCGATACCCATCCAGAAGCCCGGCACGCGCCAAAAGCCAGGGGCCGGTATCAAGTCCGCCGATCACAGCAGCCTGCGTCGCCGCCCGTCTGACCGCGCGGATCACATCAGGCCGGTCCAATGCATGCACACCGTAAGACGGCATGAGCATCAGCGCGCGCCCCTCGGCATCCGCAAGCCGCCCGTGCGGTGCGATCTGCAGGCCGCTGGAACTGCGCACTGCCGCCCCGTCGAGCGACAGAAACCGCCACGTATAGGTCGGCTTCCTCAGAAAACCGTTCGCTGCCCGCAACGGCTCGATGAAATTGGCAAGGCAGTGGTTCGAAAACTGATCAAACAGCAAGATATCCACATGCTGCATCGCGTCATGGATTTTCGACCAGTTCTGCATGATCGAAGCCTATTCCTGCACGCCGCATATGCGCAACCCACGCTTTCATCACCGCATCACGCGAGGGGTGCATACATGCAATTTGGTCTGACCGAAGAACAGGAGATGATCGTCTCGACCGTTCGCAGTTTCGTGGAGAAAGAGATTTACCCACACGAGGCAGAGGTCGAACGCACCGGGCAAGTGCCTCAAGCGCTTGGCGAAGAGATCAAGCGCAAGGTCATTGATATGGGCTTTTACGCCTGCAACTTCCCCGAAGAGGTGGGCGGCGCGGGGCTGAGCCATCTGGACTTTACGCTGGTCGAACGCGAGCTTGGCCGCGGGTCGATGGCCCTCACCCACTTCTTTGGCCGCCCGCAGAATATCCTGATGGCCTGCAATGCCGAGCAGCGCGAGCGCTATTTGCTGCCCGCGGTGCGTGGGGAAAAAATGGACGCGCTGGCGATGACTGAACCCGATGCAGGATCGGACGTGCGCGGCATGAAATGCACAGCAATACGTGACGGCGGGGATTGGGTCATCAACGGGTCCAAGCACTTTATTTCGGGTGCGGAACACGCCGATTTCTTTATCGTCTTCATCGCCACCGGGGTCGATGACACGCCCAAGGGCCCCAAAAAGCGGATCACCACCTTCCTTGTCGACCGCGGCACGCCGGGTTTTGAAGTGCGCGACGGGTACAACTCCGTCAGCCACAAGGGGTACAAGAACTGCATTCTCTATTTTGATGACTGCCGCCTGCCCGATGCGCAGGTTCTGGGCGAAGTCGATGGTGGCTTTGCCGTGATGAACGAATGGCTTTATGCCACCCGCCTGACCGTCGCCGCCTTTAGCGTAGGCCGCGCGCGCAGGTGTTTTGACTACGCGCTGAACTACGCCGCAGACCGCAAGCAATTTGGCCAGCCCATCGGCAAATTTCAGGGCGTCGGCTTTCAGATTGCTGACATGATCACCGAGATCGACGCCGCGGACTGGCTGACCCTTGCCGCAGCTTGGCGGCTGGATCAAGGCCTGCCGTCGAACAGAGAGATCGCATCCGCGAAGCTTTATGCGTCCGAGGCGCTGGCACGGGTCACGGATACCACGCTGCAGATCTATGGCGGCATGGGGCTGATGGACGACTTTCCCATCGAGCGGTTCTGGCGCGATGCACGTGTCGAACGCATCTGGGACGGCACCAGCGAAATCCAGCGCCACATCATCAGCCGCGATCTGCTGCGGCCGTTGGGCGCGTGACATGAGATCGAATGGGCAGGGCCCATCCGACCGGAGCGAGGGGCTAGCCCCTCGCGCTCCCCAGGATTTTTTTGAAACAGAGAAGAGGGACCTGTCGCGCCTGTTACGGCCACGTTCGATTGCCGTTGTGGGTGGTGGGGCGTGGTGTACTTCTGTCATCGAACAGGCCGAGCGCTTTGGGTTCGATGGGCCCATCTGGCCGGTCCACCCTACGCGACCCGACATCGCCGGGCACGGCGCGTTTCCGTCCATCGCTGATCTGCCACACGCGCCGGACGCCGTATTTCTAGGCGTGAACCGGACCGCCACCATTGATCTGGTTGACGAACTGTCCCGGATCGGAGCGGGCGGTGCGGTTTGTTTCGCCTCAGGCTTTTCCGAAGCGGGGGCAGAAGATGACGACGCAGAGCACCTGCAGACACAATTGGTGGATGCAGCCGGTGAGATGCCCATCCTCGGGCCAAACTGCTATGGCTTCATCAATGCGGTCGATCAGGCGCTTCTGTGGCCCGACCAGCACGGGTGTCAGCCGGTCGACCGCGGCGTGGCCATTCTGACCCAAAGCTCAAATATCGCGATCAACCTGACGATGCAGCAACGGGCGCTGCCGATTGCCTATACGATCACGTGCGGCAACATGGCCCAGACCAGCCAAGCCGCGCTTGCCATGGCGCTGCTGGACAACGCCCGCGTCACCGCCATCGGACTGCATGTCGAAGGGTTCGGCAATCTACGGGAGTGGGAAGCATTGGCCGCCAAGGCGCATGAGAAAGGCGTGCCCCTGCTTGCACTGAAAGTTGGTGCGTCGGTTCAGGCGCGCGAGGCGACAGTGTCTCATACCGCGTCCCTTGCCGGGTCGGACGCAGGCGCGCGCGCGTTGCTTGATCGGTTGGGGATTGCCCGTGTCGCCGCCCTGCCCGAATTTCTGGAAACCCTAAAGCTGTTGCATATGCATGGGCCGGTACACGGCACCGGTATCGCATCCATCAGTTGCTCGGGCGGCGAAGCGAGCCTTGTCGCCGATCTGTCGCTGGACACCGGACTGCATTTCCCTGAACTGACCCAGCCGCAGAAAGAGCGTCTGCGCGTTGCCTTGGGGCCCATGGTCGCGCTCGCCAACCCACTGGATTATCACACATATATCTGGCGCGATACGGAGAAGATGGCGCAAGCTTGGGGTGCGATGACGGCCGGGGACATCGCGCTTACCATTTCGATTGTCGACTATCCAATGACCGACGCTGCGGATTGGGTTTGCGCAACCGACGCCGCGCTGCAGGTAAGACAGGCCAGCAAGGCCCCATTCGCCGTGGTTGCAAGCCTGCCCGAACTTATGCCGCAGGACACGGCTCATGCGCTGGTCGAAGGCGACGTGATCCCGTTTTTCGGCCTGCGCGAAGCGCTCGCGGCTATTGACGCGGCACGCGCGATAAGTGCCCCTCACTCAAAGCCACTTTGCCTGCCGAACAACGCGCAAAACACGCGCGTTTTGACCGAGGCCGACGCAAAGGCAGGGCTTGCGCAATATGGCCTGTGCGTGCCGCGGAATCGGTTGGTTGAGTGCGACGCAGTGGCGGATGCAGTGGGCGCGTTCGATGGCCCGGTTGTGCTGAAAGGGACGGGACTTGCGCATAAATCCGAAGCAGGTGCCGTTCGCGTTGGTGTCCCCGTCACCGACGCGGCAGACGTGGCCGTACAGATCGGGACGGATCAGATACTCGTCGAAGAGATGATCGAAGACGGCATTGCCGAGTTGCTGGTCGGTGTCATGTGCGACCCGGCCCACGGGTTTGTGCTGACGTTGGGTGCAGGGGGCGTGCTGACTGAGCTTATTGACGACACCCAATCGCTGTTGCTTCCGGTCGCAGCAAGCGATGTGGACGCAGCCTTATCCAGGCTGCGCTGCAACACGCTTTTGGACGGCTTTCGCGGGCGTCCGCAAGCGGACCGCGCGGCAGTGATCCAAGCGGTGCTAGCCATTCAGGCCTATGTCCTTGCGCATCGCGACACTGTCAGCGAGGTTGAGGTGAACCCGCTGATCTGCACCCCCACCCGCGCTGTCGCCGTGGACGCGCTGATACGAAAGGCCTGAGCCATGAGCCCCATAAAAACAAGGCGCGAGGGCGCAATTCTTGAGGTCACGCTGGACCGTCCCAAGGCCAATGCCATCGACTTGGAAACCAGCCGGATCATGGGTGAGACGTTCTTGGAATTCCGCGACGATCCTGACCTGCGCGTGGCGATCATCACGGGCGGCGGCGAGAAATTCTTTTGCCCCGGGTGGGATTTGAAAGCGGCGGCGGACGGCGACGCAGTGGACGGCGATTATGGCGTTGGTGGCTTCGGCGGGCTGCAGGAAATGCGGGGCATGAACAAACCGGTGATCGCTGCCGTGAACGGCATTGCCTGTGGCGGGGGGCTGGAGCTTGCCTTGAGCGCGGACATCATTCTGGCCGCCGATCATGCCCAGTTTGCGCTGCCGGAAATCCGGTCGGGGACCGTGGCCGATGCGGCGTCGGTCAAACTGCCCAAACGTATCCCCTATCACATCGCGATGGAGCTGTTGCTGACTGGTCGCTGGTTCGATGTGGAGGAGGCGCATCGCTGGGGCTTGGTGAATGAAATCGTTCCGGCCCAAGGGCTTATGGTGCGCGCATGGGACATGGCGCGACTGCTGGCTTCCGGACCACCACTGGTCTATGCCGCGATCAAGGAAATCGTGCGCGACGCCGAAGACGCGAAGTTTCAGGACGCGATGAACCGGATCACTAAGAGCCAATTGGCGTCGGTTGAACGCCTTTACCGGTCGGAAGATCAACTCGAAGGCGCCCGTGCCTTTGCCGAAAAGCGCGACCCTGTCTGGAAGGGTCGCTAGGGCTGGATCCGCGGATCAACTGGCAGGCCACTGGGGACCGCGTTTGGAATACCGAGCCTGTCGGTCTGGGCGGTCTCGCCGGTCAGCGCGTGCAGGAAGGCGACGATCTGATCGACCTCGGCATCCGACAGCGGAGTGTCTGTGATCCGGATGACGGCGCGGTGTCGGGCCATCTCTCGGCTGTCTTGCCAGACCATGAAATCGATGGGTTCAAGCCATGGCACAGAAGGCAGCGCCGCCAAATCCCGGCTCCAATTATCAAGTGATTTCAATGGCTCAAGGTGATGCCGCACGATCCCTTCCAGCGTGGGATAGGCACCGTTGTGACCATAGGGCGCGGTCAATGCCACGTTGCGCAGCATCGGGGTCTTGAACGCATAGGCATCTTCGAGCGCGTCGCTTTCCCCCATGCGCCCCACGTCGCGCACCATCGGGTCAAAGCGGCGCGTGCGACCGGGGCCAAACGGGGGCAAGCCGAGAGCGTGGAACGACTGGTCGGTCAGTAGCGGGCCGATGTGGCAAGTGCCGCAGCGCGCCTTGCCGTAGAATAAGTCAAGTCCCTGTTTTTGTTGATCATTTAGCGCAGACTGACCCCCTGCGAGATACGAGTCAAATGGGCTGTCGATGCTGGTCCATTCCCAGATCATGAAGGACGCAAGCGCGTTCGCGATATCGGAGATCGTGATGTCTTTGGGCCCGGTGATATGGTCATAGGCCCCCGCGAACCCTTCGGCATAGGCGGGGATGTGGCGGACGCGGTCGGCCAGGATGGGCCATGCGTAATCCATACGCTGATGGATGGCGCCCGCGACCTCGTTTTCCTTGGGGTTTCCGGCCATTTCAAATTGGGCCACCAGCGGGAAAATTGCCTGCGCGGCCAAGAGGTTATCCAGACCATCGGGCAGCCATTCCTCGGCCGGGGAGTTAAAGCCGTTCTCGTAGGTGTCGGCCACGCTCAGGCGGCCATCGTGGAAGATGGTATGCAACTCTTTCGCGCCGAGGTTCCAGAGGCCGGGCGCATTGCGCGGGATGCGTTTGCGGATGCGGTTTTCGCCCGTTCCGGCGGTGCGATTGAGGCCCAGCCCTTCTCCCCCTTCCCCGATGCCGAGGCTGAGGCCATCGCCGGTGCCAAGGTCGGGATGGTGGCAGGTTGAACAGGCGATATTGCGGTTGCCCGACAGGATGCGATCATAGAACAAAAGCTGACCCAACTTGGCTTGCGCCGGGTCCACGGCGATGAAATCATCCGGGGTCAGAGCACGCGGCAGACCGTCAGAAAAGGCGGGTGTCGCGGCAAGGAGGATGAGATGCGCAAACTGGCGATAGCCCTTGTTTTTATGGCGTTTCCGGCGTTTGGAGAGATCGAGGAAGCGCGCGATCTGATGGAGGCCGGAGAGTACAAGGCGGCCTATGATGCGCTGTGGCCGGCGGCCCGGTCGGGCAATGCGGATGCTGAGGAACTGATCGGTGTGATGTACGCGCTGGGATTGGGTGTCGAGCGCGACGACGAGCGGGCGTTCGAGTGGTATTTGCGGTCGTCCATGAAGGGGCATCCGGGAGCGCAATCCGGTGTCGGATGGTACTACGAAGTGGGTCGCGGGATGCCTGCGCCGGACCTTGTGCGCGCCTATATGTGGTACACTTTGAGCGCCATCGGAGGCGACCCGGATGCGGCAATTTCGCTGGAAGAGGTGGTCAAGAAGATGACTCAGGACGAGATTGATCGGGCGCATGTTCTAGTCGCTGACTACAAGGTCTGGATGTATCCGTTTCGGTGAGTTTGGCACCGGATTAGCCGCTTGGAAAGCCCTGTCACCGGACGCGGGGGTTAAGCAGGCGTGCGGTGGTTAAGATCAGGTAAAATGCGCAGTTTGAGGGGGAAACTGCATATTTTGGACATTCGCAAAAACCGCGCAAAAACACCGATTCCGGGCACGATTTGGCAAATTGCGTATTCTGAGACCGAAACTGCGCATTTTGCAGAGCGGATAGGCACCCCGAACCCATTCATAAAGTGTTCATATCTGGCCCGCGTTAAGGTTTGAGCGAGGCCTTTAACTTTTGGTTAGGGAATAGCGGGGTGAAACCCCGCCCTACGGCGTCGAGGACACGGGCCAGGCCTATCGGGTGTGTACGGGAGGGTACGCGCGCCGTCAGCTGGCCGCTGCTGTCGTGAAGCCATCGGCAGCCTGGGCCATTGCATTGGCGAAGGGGCCGGGGCCGTAACTGGCGCGGGCGACGCCTAGGCCCGCGACCTCGGACACCGACGCCAGCTTACCGCGCATCATTACGTTGACCGGCAGCGATGTGGCATCGCAGACCCGGGCGATCATGTCGTGGTCGGTGAGGCCGGGGATGAAGAAGCCGCTGCCCCCCGCTTCAGCATAGCCGGCGGCGCGGTCGAGCGCTTCGGCCATGTGGTCCGCATGTGCATCGGGTTTGGATTTGAGGAACAGGTCGGTGCGGGCATTGATGAAGAGCGGCACGCCTGCGGCATCGGCAGCGGCGCGCACGGACTTGATCCGGGTCACCTGCGTTTCAAGCGGATAGAGGCCGTCACCGCCCACGACCTGATCTTCGAAGTTGAGGCCGATGGCGCCGGTGCCGATCAGGGCGGTGATGTTATCCGCCAGGGGTTCCGGGTCGGCGGCATAGCCCCCTTCGAAGTCGATGCTGACGGGCAGATCGGTGCTGTCCACGATGCGGGTTGCCACCGCAAGGAGGGTGTCGAGAGGCAGGTTCTCGCCATCGGGATAGCCCTGCGCTTCGGCTACGGACCAGCTGCCAGTTGCAATTGCTTTGGCCCCCGCGCCCGCGACTGCCTTGGCGCTGCCCGCGTCCCAGATGTTGTAGATCACTACCGGCGTGCCGGGCACGTGCAGGGCGGCAAATGCGTTGGCTTTGTCAACTTGCGACATGAGAGGTCCTTCCTGAGCAGCTTTGATCTGCAACTTTGCGCCGGACGGACAGGAGCGCAAGGATTCGCGATGGTCACTCGCGCATGATGCGCCGAAATTGACCGGGCGTGGCCCCTACCCGCTTTCGGAACACGTCGGTCATGTGGGCCTGGCTGGAAAAACCGATGTCATAGGCGATGTCGGCAATGGTCGAGTCACTGCTCACCAGAAGTGTCTTGGCACGTGCAACTCGGCGTTCGATCACATATTGATGCGGATTGAAGCCGGTTTCGGCCTTGAACGCCCGCATGAAGCGGAATTGGCTGATCCCGCACAGCTCCGCCAGGTCGGCAAGGGTCATCCGGCTGGCGATTTTGCTTTCAATGTAGTCAACAACCCGGCTGATCTGCTGGGGTGAGAGGGAGGAGCGCGCACTGCCCATCAAAGTCTCGTCCCCGGCCCGGGCGGCATAACGCAGCAAAACCATGCCGATGTTGAGTGTCCATTCGTCATATTCAATGCCAGAGGGCGTGTTCGCCTGGCTGATCTCGGACACAAATCCGGCGATGCGCTGGGTGAATTCCTTGTCCCGGCAACCGAACTCAACCGGCAACACGGTGCGGCGGGCTTGGGGGGTGTCAAGTTCTTCGGTGAGTGCGGCGCAAGCGTCGACCGGGACGTAGAGGTGCGCGTAGTCAATCGGAGCGTCGGAGTCGAAGATGCCCTCGTCCTGGGCAGGTTGCAGGAAGACGGTGCCGGGCGTCAGCAGGTCACCCGGCATGTCGGCGCGCCGCGATGAGCCGCCGGAATGGTGCAGGCAAATGGTGTGGTAGTCGGTCCGTGGTGTGGTGTGCACGCTGTTCAACTGCCCTGCCCAGCGGGCCAGTTTGACCGTGCCGGGCACCTCGGTTCCGCGCAGGTCGACCAGCGACATTCCATTCTTGTCGCGCGCCATGTGCACGTGGCTGGGTGTGTTGTCGTGATCGATGTCGTCGTACATGGATCTGCGTAGCCATCGGGTCCTGCCAAGACGTAGAGGGGCGCGCATCCCTCACGTCCCGACATCTGTTTAAGTCGGTTGATCGCGCATCTGCTGGTCGAGCCGCAGCGTTAAGCTGCAGCAACAAAGGCTGTCCCAGCGTTTTGTCACAGCGCTTTGATTGACGATTCCACATTTCTGACTCGATTTCAGATGAGTGACCGTGTGTGCCCTGTTCCGGGATGGAGGGGCGTTGATGCCACAAGAAAAGGGCCGCCCCGGGTGGGACGGCCCTGATTGGTGCTTTGTACGATACGATCAGTTCAGATCGGCAGAGCGTGAGGCGTTCACGTCTTCCTCGGCGGCGGCGACCGCTTCGGTCAGGGCCGACAGGATTTCGTCGCCGCGCGCGACGTTGGCTGTGAACCAGTCGCTGACCGGGGCGGCGGCTTCGGCGAAGGCAGCCTTTTGCTCGGGCGTGGGCACGTAGAGGTCACCACCACCGGCGACGAAATCCTCATACGCCTGAATCGACTTGCGCTTGGGCGAGGCGAAGGTGGCCTGTTGCAGGGCATAGAAGCCATCCACCACGACGCGGCGCATGTCTTCGGGCATGCCGAGGAACTTTTCGTTGTTCATCCACCACAGCGCGCCCATGTAAGCGTGACCGTCGAGGGTGACATATTGCAGGCCCGCATCGGGGAATTTCATGCCCATGATGTCGGTGATGCCGTTCTTGGAGCCTTCAACTACGCCGGTCTGGAACGAAGTGAAGAGTTCCGGCCATGGGATCGGGGTGGGCGACGCGCCCAAGGCCTTCACCAGTTCCTGCGGCAGGTCGGCGACCACGGTGCGGATTTTCAGGCCTTCCATATCGCCCGGCTCGGCTACGCGGCGCTGGGTGTTGGCGAAGTTGCGCCAGCCACCGGTGTTGCCGATGGTCATCAGGCGGATCGCACCACCGGAATCTTCCAGCGCCATGTCGCGCATCTTGCGGACGAAGTCGCCTTGCAGGACGTGCTCGGCGATGCGGTCGTCAGCCATCAGGTAGGGCAGATCGAGCACCTGTACGTAAGGGAAGATGCCCGAAGCCCCGCCCGAGGTGGAAATGTAGACGTCGATGGAGCCATCAGCCACGCCTTGCAGGCATTCCGCGCCGTTCGAGCACAGTTGGGTGCCGATGAACAGTTCCACAGCGATGGCGCCGTTGGAGGCCGCTTCGACGTAGTTCTTGAAGACCACGAGGCCGTCATAGTCTTCGTCGTTGGTGTTCGAGTTGGCGGTGGCGCGGATCGTGTAATCCTGCGCGTGTGCCATGATCGCCGAACCCGCGACAAGCGCGGCTGCGGTCAGGGTTTTGAGGGTGGTTTTGAGCATTTGGGTCCTCCCGGTATGTTATAGCTCTGGATTAGTTGGCGAACCCCGTCAGGCGGGGGATCGTCATGGAAATGGCGGGGACATAGGTGATCAGAAAGATCACGGCGATCTCGATGGCTAGGAACGGCAGGATTGCTTTGGCAATCGTTTCAACCTTCTCGCGACTGACGGCGGCGGCGACGAACAGGACAAGCCCCATGGGGGGCGTTGCCAGCCCCACGGTCAGGTTCACCGACATGATGATCGCAAAGTGGATCGGGTCGACGCCGAGATCGACGAAGATGGGGCCGAGGATGGGGCCAAGGATGATGATGGCGGGGCCTGCGTCGAGGAACATGCCGACGATGAACAGCAAGAGGTTGATCAGGAACAGCAGGACCAGCGGGTTGTCCGACAGGGTCAGGATGAAATCGGCGAGGATTTGCGGCGCGTAGCTGAGCGAGACAACTGTTTTGAACGCGAGCGCTGCGCCGACGAGCAGGAGGACAACGGCGGAGGTCAGGCCCGCACGGCTGAGGATGTCGGGCAGGTCGCTGAGCCGCATGGTGCGCAGGACGAAGAAGGCGACGAACACGGCGTAGGCCACCGCGACGGCGGCGGCTTCGGTGGGCGTGAAGACACCGCCGAGGATACCGCCGAGGATCAGGACCGGCGTTTGCAGCGGCACGATGGCGCGTTTGCAGATGGTGCGGAACTCGGATGAGACTTGCGTGCGCAACGCCAACATGAGCGCGTGGGCGACGAGAAGCGACGCGCCGAACGTGACCCATGTCAGCAGGCCAGTTGTCTCTGGCAGCGGCGCGATGACCCAGATCAGCAGCCCGATATTCAGGCGCACCAGCGCAAAGCTGACCCATTTCTCAAGGGCGCCCAGTTCCACCCCGTCAAACTCGACCCGCTTGGCGGCAGGCAGATCGTAGCGGTCAGCGGTGATGCGGATCATCACCATGAGGCCCACGCCCACGAGGATGCCGGGGACGATGCCCGCAAGGAACAGCGCAGCCACGCTTTCGCCCATGACATAGGCGTAGATGATCATGATGCCCGAAGGCGGGATAATCGGCCCGATCACGGACGACGCAGCAGTAATGGCAGCGGCATAGCGTCTTGTGTATCCTTCCTTCTCCATCGCCGGAACCAGCATGGACCCCAGCGCCGACGTGTCCGCCACGGCAGAGCCGGAGAGGCCCGCAAAGAGGATGGAGGACAGGACGTTCACCTGGGCCAGGCCGCCGCGCAGGTGGCCCATGAGCGCTTGGGAAAACTGGACAAGGCGGATGGTGATCCCGCCCTTGTTCATCAACTCACCCGCGAGCATGAAGAACGGGATCGCCATTAGTGGAAAACTGTCCATCCCGTTGTAAACGTTGCGATAAAGAAGTGTGATGTCGCGTTCCTGTCCGTTGAGGTACAGCAGGATGCCGGGGGCGGCGAGCAGACCGAAGAAGACCGGCAGGCCGATCAGCAGGAACAGCAGGAACAGCGGCAGGAACCAGATCAGCATGTCATTCGCTCCCCGCTGCCATGTCGCCCAGATCGAGGTCGGGCAAGCGGTCGCCGCCGCCCATCATTTCGATCAGGGTGCGGAGGATCAGTTCGATATTGACCAGCAGAAGCAGCACGACGCCCACGAGCAGCGACAGCATCATCCAACTGCGCGGGATGCGGTACCACCCGTCGAAGGTGGGCAGGTAGAGCGAGGCAGTGGCGAATTTGCCACCGAAGCCTGTGACCTCGGAAATGCCAATGGGCAGCGCGACGATCAGGATGCCGAGCGAGATCAGCAGGAGGACAAGGCCGAGCCCGGCGGCGACAGCCTTGGGCAGAAAGCCCGAGATCATGTCGAGCGCCACGAACCCGCCGCGTCGAAAGGCGGTCGGGGCCATGAGGCCGGTCATCCAGAGCATGCAAAAGCGGGCGGCCTCGTCCGGCCAGGGGAGAGCGTTGTTAAAGAGATAGCGTGCCACGACCTGAATCAGGATCGCAATGACCATCGCGGCAATGGCCACGATGCCAATGGCACGCCCGATCTTGAGCAGGGCGCCATTCACCCATGCAAACGGCGCAAGCACCGTCAGTAACAGACCCATGAAGGGCCCTCCCTTTGTCGGTCGCCCGGCGGTTAGTCCACCGTGGCCCATTTTCCGCTTTCACCCCGCGGGC
>JBCDEK010000022.1:0-39891 GCA_039179785.1 Pseudomonadota bacterium
GGCGTCGCGACTTGCTGGAATGAAGCCGCGCCCTGCAACATCGCACTTTCGCGCCAAGCCCAGGCAACCAAGCGCGGCGTCGATCGGGCCGGCGGCACGCCGCGTGAATTCACTACGATAACCGTGACCGATGGCATTGACATGGGCCATCAGGGCATGAAATCCAGCCTGGCCAGCCGCGAGGCGATCGCGGACTCCGTGGAACTGACCATGCGCGGCCACTGCTATGACGGTCTGGTCGGTCTGGCGGGCTGCGACAAATCGCTGCCCGGCATGATGATGGCGATGGTCCGGCTCAATTGCCCGTCGGTATTCATGTATGGCGGCACGATCCTGCCCGGCCGATTCCGCGGCAGGGACGTGACCGTGGTCGACGTCTTTGAGGCAGTGGGCAGCCATTCTGCCGGCAAGATGTCCGACGAAGATTTGCACGAACTGGAATGCGTGGCCTGCCCGTCGGCCGGGTCCTGCGGCGGCCAGTTCACAGCCAACACCATGGCCTGCGTCTCCGAAGCCATCGGCCTCGCCCTGCCCAACTCCGCCGGGGCCCCCGCCCCCTACGAAAGCCGCGACCAATACGCCGAAGCCTCCGGCGCCGCGGTCATGACCCTAATCGAGAAAAACATCCGCGCCCGGGACATCTGCACCCGCGAAGCGTTCGAAAACGCAGCGCGCGTCGTCGCCTGCACCGGTGGCTCCACCAACGCAGGCCTGCACCTGCCCGCCATGGCGCACGAAGCAGGCATCGACTTCTACCTCGATGACGTGTGTGAAATCTTCCGCGACACACCCTATTTCGTCGACCTGAAACCCGGCGGCCAATACGTCGCCAAGGACATGTACGAAGCGGGCGGCACCTATGTCGTGATGAAGGAACTGCGTAAGGCGGGCCTCATCCACGAGGATTGCATGACCGCCACCGGCAATTCCATCGGCGAAGAGCTGGACAAGATCACCCTCGAAGCGGACGGCCGCGTCATCTACCCCATCGAAAACCCGATCACCAAGACGGGCGGCGTCGTGGGCCTGAAGGGCAATGTCGCCCCCGAAGGCGCCATCGTGAAGGTCGCAGGCATGGAAGCCCAGCACCAGATCTTCACCGGCCCCGCGCGCGTCTTCGAATGCGAACAGGATGCGTTCGAGGCCGTCCAGAACCGCACCTACGAGGAAGGCGACGTATTCGTCATCCGCAACGAAGGCCCCTCAGGCGGTCCCGGCATGCGCGAAATGCTGGCCACCACGGCAGCCCTGTCGGGCCAAGGCATGGGCAAGAAGGTCGCACTCATCACCGATGGCCGCTTTTCTGGCGCGACACGCGGCTTCTGCATTGGCCATGTCGGCCCCGAAGCGGCCCATGGCGGTCCTATCGCCCTCCTGAAAAACGGTGACGTGATCACCATCAATGCCATCGAAGGCACCATTAACGTCGACCTCTCCGACGAAGAGCTTGCCGAGCGCAAGGCCAACTGGTCAGGTCCGCGAGAAAACATCTACGCCTCGGGTGCACTTTGGAAATACGCGCAACTGGTTGGCGAAACCTACAAAGGGGCCGTCACCCACCCCGGAGCCAAGGCCGAACGGCATGAATACTGGGACCTCTAAGGGGGTCCTGCTTGGCATCCTGCTGTTCGGTCTGGCGGCTTGCGAGGACTTCGCAGCGCTTGATCTGGCAGGGGCCACCACGGGACAAAACCTGGCCCTGCGCAGCGCGGACCTTGGCGACGGCACCATAACGCTGGTGCCGCCACCGGGCTTTTGCGTCGACAAGCGCAGCCTGAACGACAGCTTTGCCATCATGGCCCGCTGCGACACCCTCGGGGGCCGCGCCACTGCGGATGCGCCGCTCGCCGTGATCACCGCCACCACCGTCGCCGTCAGCGGCCCCGTCACCGTCGACAGCGCCGATCTTGAAACCTCGGGCGAAACTGTCCTGCAACAGGCAAACCAGGGCGCATTGGCGCTGGTACAGGTCAGGGGCGCGCCCCCCAGCCCGGACATGCGCGACACCTATTGGCGGGGCGCCGCCCGGGTCGGGGATCACCTCGTTGGCCTCGCCATTTACGAGGCCGCCTCAGGTCAGGACCTGGGGCGCGATGCCCCCGGATTGCTGGTCCAGACCATCGAGCGCGCGCGCTACACACCCGTGGTAACCACTGCCGCTCAGGACAATTCTGCAACGGGCACACCGAAACAAACCAACTAGCGGCCCCCGCGGTTTATTTGAGTGAAACCTTTGACATAGATAAGCTACCGGCACACGCACCGGACGCAGGGGCATATGGCAGGCAAGGGCATCTCACTGATCGACAAGCTGGCGCATCGGCGTGCCATGCGGCGCTGGGCGCGTGCCGCACGCACCGCCAATACCGCCGACCTGCATGACTTGCGCGGTCTGCGCTCGGCCGCCCGCCTGCTGCGGGGGCACCTTGATCGCCTGATCCACCGCGCCGACGAACGCTTGGCCCTGCCCGCCATCGGCTCGATGGCGTTTCCCCGTCCGCACAATGCCGACTGGGCCTGGCGCCCGGAACTGTGGCGCGGGTCTCTGCCCAACCCCGGCCTGTCGACCGTGCAGTCCAAAACCGCCTTCGGGGACGAGGTTACCCTGTTTCACGACTGTGATTTCAGCGAACTCACCCTGCGCCAGCTCCGCAATCTGAGGGAAGAGGACCTCGCCCCCTATGGCCTGCGCCTCGACGTATTCAAGTTCGATGGCACCTTCCTGTCATTGGTGATCGACCTGCCAAACGATGCGACCAAGAACCTGACCAAAAATCACCTCGTCGGCATGACCACGATTGTCGAGATGGAAAAGCCCCTCGAAATCTTTGCCCGTCTCAACGTGCGCCACGGCCCGAACACCGAACAGATCGTGCGGGAACTGCCTCTGAACGAACAGGACGTGACCGTCGAATTCGACCTCGCATACTCCAAGCTGAACGAAAAGCGGGTGGAACGGGCCTGGGTTGACCTCATCTTTGAGGGGCCGGAAATGAACCAGATCACGTTGCGCGACCTCACCTTCTCGCGCAGACCCCGGTCCGCCCTATGACAAGCCCCGTGATGAAAGGGACACCATGAGCACGCTGACCCTCACGCCCACCAGGTTGCGTCACGGCATCTGGCAGGGTCTGATCACACAAAACGGCACCGGCGTCCCACAGATCAAGGTCACGCATCTGAACACCGACATGCCCGAGGTTCAGGTGACCGAACAAGAGGACGGCACCTGGCTACTCCAGGTCCCAATCCCCGCCGAAGCCATTGCCGATGGTGTGCAGGTCTTTGTCATCTCCGACGCCATCGACGACGAAAAACTGGGTCACTTCACCCTGATCGCGGGTGAAGCACTGGGCGACGACATCCGCGGCGAGGTTGAACTCCTCCGCGCCGAGTTGGACATGCTCAAACGCGCCTTCCGCCGCCACTGCGTCGAAACCAGCTAGCGCCGCGCCGCTGCCTCAAGCGCGGCCCGCAGCACATCCCGGTCGCCCACATGGTTCGCCAGCACCAGGATCAGCCGCGCATTCAGCGCATCGCTCTCGTCCTTGCTCAACCCCTCATGCGCGGCCAGTAACTCATCGTAAAATCCATCCGGGTCCGCAATGTTCGGCTCAAGGTTCAACCCCATTACGCCCCCTTGCCCAAAGCGATCCGCAGCGCCGCCGCAACATCGTCGGCACTGGCCTCAGCCCAACGCGCCACAATGTGCTGATCCGGCCGGATCAGGTACACCGCTCGATCCGCCTCCCCCAGATACCGCTCCACTAGAAACGGATTGCCCTGCCCCGACAGCGCAACATGCGCGACCTGCACCCCATCCACCTCGCGTATCTCCGGCGCAGGAGCATCAATGCACAGCAGTGCGAACCCTCCTGCCAACCGATCCAGCAAAAACCCATCGCCCAAATCCACATCCACCGCAGGTGCCCCCACCCGCGTCCGTGCGGGCCCCTCCAGCACATCCGGCCCATTCAAAGACAACCCGTCATACACACACGGCACCGACAGCCGCCCCGAATTGACCAATCGCCGGGCAAAGGCATGATCCCGCGCCAACTCAAGCACCGCGTTCCGAAACACCTTGCTGATCTCGCTCTTGGGCGTCAAAAAATCCGTCGCACGGGTCGAGTTGAGAATATTCTCATCCGCCGCAACCGCCCGCTCCTCCGAATAGCTGTCGAGCAACGTCTCCGGCGCCAACCCACGCAGCACATAATCCAGCTTCCACGCCAGATTGTCCGCATCCTGCACACCACTATTCGCCCCGCGCGCGCCAAAGGGCGACACCTGATGCGCGCTGTCCCCGGCAAAGATCACACGGTCGTGCCGAAACTCCCGCATCCGCCGACACTGGAAGGTATAGATCGACGTCCACTCCAACTCATACTCGGCACCTTCGCCCAGCATCGCATCCACACGGGTACGTATGTTCTCTTCCTTCAACTCCTCGGCACGATCAATGTCCCACCCCAACTGAAAGTCAATCCTCCAGATGTCATCCGGCTGCTTGTGCAACAGCGCCGACTGCCCCGCGCCCTCAAACGGCGGCTCAAACCAAAACCACCGCTCGGTCGGGAAATCCGCCGTCATCTTCACGTCGGCAATCAGGAAATTGTCCTCAAACACCCGCCCGTCAAAACTCAGCCCCATCATCTCGCGCACAGGCGACCGCGCCCCATCACAGGCAATCAACCACTCCGCCTCGATCTGATAAGGCCCATCCGGCGTGTCCACATCCAACGCCACATGATCGCCCCGCTGCTCCATCGCAGTCACCGCATTCCGCCCGCGTATCTCAATCGGCGCACCTTGCTCCTGCGCGAGCCGAATCTCATCCACCAGAAACTTCTCGAAATACGGCTGCTGCAGGTTGATGAACGCCGGACACCGATGCCCCGCCTCGGGCTGCAGATCAAACTGGAACACGCGGGTCTCGCCGTGAAAGACCTTGCCCACGTTCCACACAACCCCCTTGTCGATCATGCGCTGCCCCGCGCCCAGCCGATTGGCAATCTCCAACGTCCGCTTGGCAAAACAAATCGCCCGACTGCCCTGCCCAACGCCGTCATGGTCGTCGAGCACCAGCACAGGCGTCCCCTTGCGCCCAAGGTCTAGCGCCAAGGCCATCCCAATCGGCCCACCCCCAACAATCACAACCGGGTGCCGCTGCGCAGGCATCGTCTGTGCCGCGACGGGGGCGTATGGGTAAAGTCGAAAGGCCAGTGAATAGCGATCTCCGAGCGGTGCTCCCATGTCTATTCTTCCCCGGTAGAACCAAGTATGAGCCAGGCACAGTGCGCGCGTTGAGCAACACTCAGTTCGAGCGATTTATATTTTGCAACGCACTCTTTTTCTTGCGGCGCGATCAGCATCAACGCGAATGCCATCGTCACGCAAAAACTGCCTGCAGCCCAAAGAAGTGCCTTCGCAAATCCCCACCACTGATATCCGCGGCCTCTTTCCAAAATTAGCTGTAGCAGGCCAGAACTATTTAGCGTCGCTATACGGACAGATGGTGGATGTTTTTTCTGAACGTTTAAACTCGCGAAAATCAGGCTGGACCCCCACGCAAACAACCTCAACCAAAAGAAGAAGGTGATCGGAGCCGAACAAAGGACCAATGCCAGGAGGAAGTTATCTAGCGTCACCCCTGCAACGCCTCCCACATCTCGATATCCCGCTTGTCCGTCCAGATGCGCGGATGTGAAATACCACGCGCTTCGTCATAGGCGCGCGCCACGTTGAACGGCAGGCAATGCTCGTAAATGGCGTAGTCGCTGAACTTCGGATCACACTCCGCGCGCACCGCGTCCCACGCCTCTTTCAACGACCCCCCACGCGCCGCGACCCGCGCCGCAGGACGATAGGTGCTGTCCACAAAATCCCGCGTATTCTCAATCGCCTTTCCCACCATCTCAGACCCCACCAGCGCATCCCCACGCCCCGGCGCAATCGCGTCGACGTCGTAGGCCGCGATCGCATCCAGCGTCCCGCCCCAGTCACCGAAATACCCATCGCCGCAGTAACAGGCCGAGTGATACTCAACGATGTCGCCCGTAAACATCACGTTCTGGTCCGGCACATGAACGACAGCATCCCCTGCCGTATGGGCGCGCCCCACATGGCGAATATCCACCCGACGATTGCCAAGATACACAGTCATCGCATCCGAAAACGTCGTCGTCGGCCAAGTCAGCCCCGGAATGCTCTCATGCCCCTCGAATAGACGGGGAAAGCGCTGGAACTCGCTGTCCCAATCCTCCTGCCCCCGCTCGGCCACCATGCCGCGCGCCATGTCCGACATGATGATCTGATCCGCGCCATAGGCCGACGCCCCCAGCACGCGCACGGCATGATAATGCGTCAAAACCACATGCGTGATCGGCTTGTCGGTCACCGATCGCACCTTCTCGATCACCTTCTCGGCCAGCCGCGGCGTCGCCTGCGCCTCCACAATCATCACGCTCTCATCGCCGATGATCACACCCGAATTCGGATCGCCCTCGGCGGTGAACGCCCACAGCCCCTCACCAATCTCGTCAAAGGTGATGGTCTTTTCCGTCATGTCGCCCTGGCTGGCAAAGGCTTTGGCCATGGATTGGCTCCTTGGTGCTAAATCACGCTCGGTCGAATCGGTAATGGTTACTTTTGTAACCGACAAGGGCGGGACACGCCCCAAAATCCTCGCCATTGAAAGCTTGATGCAAGCTTTGCATAGTCAAAGGCATCGGTATGCGGATCAACCGCAACCATCCTAGGGAGGATACCATGACATCACTTAAACTGGGCCGGCGCGCCCTGCTTGGCGCAGCTATGGCCTTTGGCCTTGGCGGCGCGGCAATCGCAGACGGCCATCAGGTCGTCGACAGCATCCACTTCCTGATCCCCGGCGGCGCCGGTGGCGGTTGGGACGGCACCGCTCGTGGCACGGGTGAGGCGCTGACAAACGCGGGCCTTGTCGGCACCGCATCTTTTGAAAACATGTCGGGCGGCGGCGGCGGCAAGGCCATCGGCTACCTGATCGAAAACGCCGACAGCAACCACGGCACGCTGATGGTCAACTCAACCCCCATCGTGATCCGCTCGCTCACAGGCGTGTTCCCACATAACTTCCGTGACCTGACGCTCGTGGCTGGCACCATCGGTGACTATGCCGCAATGGTTGTGGGCAAAGACAGCCCAATCAATTCGATGGAAGACCTGTTGGCCGCTTATGACGCCGATCCGGACGGCACGGCCGTCGGCGGTGGCTCGGTCCCCGGTGGTATGGACCACCTCGTGGCCGCCATGGTGATGGAAGCTGCGGGCAAGGACGCGCTCGGTGTGAAATACATCCCCTATGACGCGGGCGGCAAAGCCATGGCGGCGCTCCTCTCGGGTGAAATCGCGGCACTCTCCACCGGCTTCTCCGAAGCGGTCGATCTGGCCAACGCGGGTGAAGTCAAAATCATCGGCGTCACCTCTCCAGAACGCGTGGACGCGGCCCCCGATGCCCAGACCATGAAAGAACAGGGGATAGACACCGAGTTCGTGAACTGGCGTGGCTTCTTCGCCGCCCCCGGCCTGCCCGAAGAGCAGCTTGCCGCCTATCAGGACGCCCTGGCCAAGATGTACGACACGCCCGAGTGGGAAGAAGTGCGCGCGCGCAACGGTTGGGTCAACATCCACAACAACGGCTCCGAGTTCGAAAGCTTCCTGGAAGATCAGGAAAAGGTCATCGGCGACCTGATGAAGAAGCTGGGCTTCCTCTGATCTGATGTGACGATGTGCGGGGCCAAAGCGGTCCCGCACCTGCCTCAAACCGGGGCCAAACCATTAAGATTAAGTTAAATTAACCCTTTTCTTCAATGAAATCAGGGGTGTCCCCGCGGGGACAGATTAATCGGGGGGACAATATGGCACTCGACCGCTGGATCGGACTGATCCTTTTGGGCATCTTCGCCGCCTACGGCTACGCCGCGTGGTTCACCATGGACGGCAGCCTCGCTCCCTTCATGCAGCGCAATCCCATCTGGCCCTCGACCTTCCCCAAGGTGCTGAGCGTCATGGGCATCATCGTCGGGTTGATCATCGTTTTGGGCCTCGAAAAGTCCGACAAACCGCGCGAGGAAAACCCCTCCGTCATCGTCTACCGCCAGCTCAAGGAATTCAAACTCGGCCAGGCCGGATTCCTCCTCGGCCTCATGGTCGCCTACGCCCTCCTGCTGCGCCCCGCGGGGTTCATCATCGCCACGGTCGGCTTCCTCGTGATCGGTTCGGCCATTCTGGGCGAACGCCGTTGGATCATCATGCTGATTGTCGCAGGTCTCGCCACCGGCATCGTCTGGTATCTGGTACAGGTCGTGCTCGGCATCTTCCTGCGCCCTCTCCCAGCGTTCATGGGGGTCTGAGACCATGCTCGAAGGTATCCTGATCGGCCTCCAAACCGCATTCTCCATCCAGAACCTTTTGATGGTCATCGGCGGCTGCCTGATCGGCACGTTCATCGGCATGCTGCCGGGCCTTGGCCCTATGTCGATCATCGCCATCATGATCCCCGTCGCCATCTCTTTGGGCGACCCGTCCGCAGCCCTCATCTTGCTTGCAGGCGTCTACTACGGAGCGATCTTTGGCGGCTCGACGTCCTCGATCCTGCTGAACGCGCCGGGGGTCGCGGGCACGGTCGCGACCAGCTTTGACGGCTACCCCATGGCGCGCGACGGCAAGGCGGGCAAGGCGCTCACTATCGCCGCCATCGCGTCCTTCTGCGGCGGCTCCATCGGGGCGATCCTGCTGATGATCTTTGCGCCGATGCTGTCGTCGGTCGCACTCCTCTTCCACTCCGCCGAATATTTCGCGCTGATGGTCGTGGGCCTCTCGGCCATCGCCGCCTTCGCGGGCACCGGCCAGGTGGCCAAGGCGATCATGATGACCCTGCTGGGGCTCATTATGGCAACCGTGGGCGAAGGTGCCCTCTTTAACATGCCGCGCTTCACCATGGGCCTGATGGACCTTCAATCCGGGTTCGCCTTCATCACGCTCGCGATGGCGATGTTCGCTCTGCCCGAAGCGCTTTATCTGGTCATGGACCCCGCCCGATCAAAGTCTGGTCAGTCCGGCGACATCAAGGATTTGCGCATCACGAAGGACGAGGCAAAGTCGATCGCCCCCGTGATCGGCCGCCAGTCCCTGCAGGGCTTCTTCATCGGCGTCCTGCCGGGCGCGGGTGCGACCATCGCGTCCTTCCTTGGCTACGCGGTCGAACGCAATATCGCGCCCGAGAAGGAAAAACAGGAATTCGGGAAGGGTTCTATCAAAGGCCTCGCCGCCCCCGAAACCGCCAATAATGCGGCCTGTACGGGATCGTTTGTTCCGTTGCTGACTCTCGGCATACCCGGCTCGGGCACCACAGCCATTCTGCTCGGCGCTCTGATCGCGTTGAACGTCACACCTGGGCCGCGGTTGATGGTGGACGATCCTCAGATCTTCTGGGCCGTCATCATCTCGATGTATATCGGCAACCTGATCCTGCTGATCCTGAACCTGCCGCTGATCCCCTACATCGCGAAAATCCTTGCGGTGCCGCGGAACTTCCTGATCCCCTTCATCCTCTTCTTTACGCTGATGGGGGCCTATATCGGGCAGAACAACGCGACCGAGCTTTTGCTGCTGGTGGGCTTCGGTATCTGCGCCACGATCCTGCGTTTTGCGGATTACCCCCTCGCCCCTTTGCTGATCGGGTTTATCCTGGGAGGTATGCTCGAGGACAACTTCAGCCGCTCCATGCAGCTTTACGACGGCATCAGTTTCATCTGGGAACGCCCCATGACGCTCGGGCTGCTGGTCATTGCCTGCCTGCTGGTGATCCTGCCAAGCTATCGCGCGCGGCGGGCGCGGGCACGCGCAGCGGGCGTGGCGGATGGGGATTGACCCCGGGAATGGTGGGCAGATTGCCCACCCTACGCCTCTGTCCGGGGTGCGGGTTCTTGATCTGACGAACGTGCTTGCGGGACCGTTTTGCTGTCACCAATTGGCGCATATGGGTGCTGAAGTGATCAAGGTCGAGGCGCCGAGGCGGGGTGATCTGGCCCGCCAACTGGGCGCTGATCCTGAGTTGAACGCCAAAGGCATGGGCGTGCCATTCCTCGCCCAGAATGCGGGCAAGAAATCGGTCACGGTGAACTTTAAACACCGGGACGGCAAAGCGCTGTTTCTACGGCTGGTCGAGACGGCAGATGTAGTGGTCGAGAATTTTCGCCCCGGTGTCATGGATCGGCTGGGGCTTGGGTTTGAGAGGCTGAAAGAACACAAGTCCGACATGATCTACTGCGCGATTTCCGGGTTTGGACAGGACGGCCCATGGGTCGACCGCCCAGCCTATGATCAGATCGTGCAAGGCTTGTCGGGTGTGATGTCGATCACCGGAGACACCGACAGCGCGCCGTTGCGCGTGGGCTATCCGGTGGCGGATACGGTCGGCGGCATGACAGCCGCCTTTGCCGTGGCATCGGCACTCAATGCGCGTCCCCGCGGGGCGTTCATTGACTGTTCGATGCTGGAAAGTGTGCTGGCGACCATGGGGTGGGTTGTGTCGAACCATATGATTGCGGGCGTAGAGCCTTCGGCCATTGGGAATGAGAATCCGACCTCCGCCCCGTCAGGTACATTTCAAACCGGTGATGGGCTGATCAACATCGCGGCCAACAAGGACGAGCAGTGGGTTTTGCTCACCGACTTTCTGGGGTTGGATGTGTTGCAGGATCGAGAGGACTACCTGACACGAGAAGATCGCAAACGGAACCGTATGGTATTGCGGAGCGAGATTGAGACTGCGCTGGCGGATTGGTCCGCGCGTGACCTGGCGCGGGAGCTGAACGCCATTGGCGTGCCCGCAGGCGCGGTGATGTCCGTGCCCGAGGTGTTGACCCACCCGCAGATCGCGGAGCGCGGATTGATGACACACTACGCGGACGTGCCCGGTGTAGGGCGCGACATTGACGTCGTGAACACGGGGGTCAAGCTGGACGGCGCGCCGCTGACCGTGCCGACGCCGCCGCCGCAGCTTGGCGAACATGGCTCTGAGGTGTGGGGCGCGCTTGGGCTGAGCGAGGGCGAGATTGCCGCGCTGGCGGACAAGGGGGCGATATGAGTGACGTATCCGATTGGTGGTCGACCGACATCATAGATATGGCACCGGGCCAGATCCGGTTGCGCGGGCATCTGATTGAGGACCTGATCGGAGCGGTCAGCTTTCCGCAAATGATCTGGTTGATGGTGCGCGGGGACATGCCGTCGGAGGCACAGGTGCGGTTGTTCGAGGCCGCATTGGTGGCGGCGGTGGATCATGGACCGCAGGCGCCATCTATTGCGGCGGCGCGGATGGCGGTCACGTGTGGGCTGCCGTTGAATGGAGCGATAGCTTCGGCGGTGAACATGCTGGACGATGTGCATGGTGGGGCCGGGGAGCAGGCGGTCGCGCTGTATACCCGTATCGCTGACTCCGACGCGGCGTTGGCGGACATCTTGGGGGCCTGGCGGGCAGAGCATGGGCCGTTCATTCCCGGGTTTGGGCACCGGTTTCACAAGCCGGTGGACCCACGTGCGCCGCGGCTATTGGCGCTGGTCGATGAAGCCAAAACAGACGGAGCCGTATCGGGCCGTTTTGCGACGGTTGCGCGCGAGATTGAAAAGACGTTGGATGCGGAAAAAGGCAAGCCGGTGCCCATGAATATCGACGGGGCAACGGCAGTGATTTTTGCCGAGTTGGGTTTTGAAGCGCCACTGGCGCGCGGATTGTTTTGCCTGTCCCGGTCCGTCGGCGTTCTGGCCCACGCGTGGGAGCAGACGCAGCAGGGCGGACGGAACAAGGGGCCGACGCCGCCGGGCTATCGCTGGACCTATACCGGGCCAAATCCAATTGAGGATTAGCGGTTCAGGAGGTCGCGCGCGGCTTGGGCAATGCTGTCTGCGGAGGGAAGCGTGGCGGCATAGGCGGGGCCGGTGGCAATAAAGCAATCCTCTGCCGTGACGCGGGCGAGGGTGGTCACGCCTGCTTCGACAAAGAGGGCCATGAGCGCCTCGGACTGGCTGCCGGTGCGGCGGCATTCGTCGACAATGAGAGTGGCGTCGCAGGCTTTTGCTTGCTCGATCAGCGCAGCTTTGGGCAGGGGGGCGAGCCAGCGCATGTCGATGACACGAGCGGAGATGCCCTCGGCCTGAAGGCTTTTGGCGGCCTGTTCGGACAGATACCGTCCGTTGCCGTATGTTATGATCGCAAGATCGGTGCCCTCACCGTTTATCCCGATCTCGCCCAGCGCAATCCGTTCGTCTGGCGCGGGATAGTGGGCCATCCAGCCCTTGTCGCCATCGTCATGCAGGTCCCGCATGGGATAGAGGGCGATGGGTTCGACAAAGACGACAACGCGCTGTTCCTCGCGGGCGAGGCGGACGGCTTCGCGCAGCATTTTTGCGGCGTCGTCGCCGCGGGAGGGGCAGGCGATGATGATCCCGGGGATGTCGCGCAGAACGGCGAGGGAGTTGTCATTGTGGAAATGCCCGCCGAACCCGCGTTGGTAGCCTAGGCCTGCGATGCGCAGGACCATGGGGTTGGCGTATTGTCCGTTGGAGAAGAAGGGGAGCGTGGCGGCTTCGCCCCTAAGCTGATCCTCGGCGTTGTGGAGGTAGGCGAGGAACTGGATTTCGGGGATCGGAATGAAGCCGTTATGCGCCATGCCGATGGCGAGGCCGAGGATGGATTGTTCATCGAGCAGCGTGTCGATGACGCGGTGCGGGCCGAAGCGTTGTTGGAGTTTTTGGGTGGCGCCGTAGACGCCGCCTTTGCGCCCGATGTCCTCACCCGCCAGGACGATTTCGGGGTGGTCGAGCATCAGGTCGGTGAGCGCCCAGGAGATCAGTTTGCTCATCACCTGCGGTTCTTCGCTGCTGCGCAAGTCGGTGCCGAAGGTTTGGGCGCGCTGTTCGGGGGACGGGCCGTTGGTTGGTGCGCAGGAGCGTTTTGGGGGGATGAGGCTGGCGCAGACATCCTGGGCGGTTTGCAGACGGGGGCGTTTGGTGGCTTTGACGGCGAGGGTTTCGCAGTCTGCGCCGATCTGGTCGTAGATTTTCAGTGCCTCGCCGAGGGTGGCTGCACCGCTGTCGCGCAGAAGGCGTGTGGTATGGAGGAGGGGGTCGTTGCCCTCATCGGCTTCAGTCTCGGCTTTGGCGCGGTAGGTCGCTTCGACATCTGAGCCCGCGTGGCCGTAGAGGCGCACGGTACGGATGTGCAGGAATGCGGGGCGTTTGTGGGTGCGGACAAAGGCGGCGGCTTCAGCAGAAACGCGGGCAGTTTCGGCGACGTTCAGGCCGTCGCAGGTGAAATAGGTCAGGCCCGGTTTGTGGGCGAAATTGGCGGCGATCCAGCCGGAGGGTGTGGGAGTTGAGATGCCGATGCCGTTGTCCTCGCACACAAAGAGGAGGGGAAGGGGTGCGTTTTGGAAGCTGGTCCAGCAGGCGGCATTGATTGCCCCTTGGGCGGTGGAGTGGTTGGCCGACGCGTCGCCGAAGCTGCACATGACGATGCTGTCATCGGGCAGGTGCGCGTGTTCGGGCCGTTGGCGTTTGGCAAGACCGATAGAATAGGCGGCCCCGACCGCCTTGGGCAGATGGCTGGCGATGGTTGAGGTTTGGGGCGGGATGTTGAGCGCCTTGGCGCCCAGCACCTTGTGGCGGCCGCCGGATATGGGATCCTCGGCAGAGGCGGCGAAGCTGAGCAGGATGTCCCATGCGGGGTTCTGGCCGGGGACCTGGCCTGCCCGCGCGATCTGGAACGCGGCATCGCGGTAGTGCAGGAAGGCCATGTCGGTGGGACGCAGGGCGTGGGCAACGCCTGCCATCCCTTCGTGGCCGCTGGAGCCGATGGTGTAGTATCCTTGGCCTGCCTTTTGCATCGCGCGGCTGGTGCGGTCGAGTTGGCGTGACAGGCATTGCGCGCGGTAGAGGGTCAGGAGCGTGTTGCCGTCGATGTCACCCGGACCGGGACCATCGGGCAGGTCGTTGGCCGTGAGCCGCCGGAAGAAGTTGTCGTGAACGATGGCGGCGCGATCCATGGGGTGGTCCGTATTTGGGGCAGTGCTGACGCCATAGAACAGCGACCGTGCGGAATGGTCCAGTGGGCACGCAAAAGCGTTACGAATTTATGCACTTCGCACGCCTTTGTGTAACATTTATCATTGAAGGGAATCGCATAGCACCTTATTTTCGCGTCAGGAGGAGTTTGATGGACGCATGGATTTGTGACGCGCAGCGTACGCCCATCGGGCGGTATGGCGGTGCCTTGTCCGGCGTCCGGGCCGATGATCTGGCGGCCGCACCCATCGCGGCGCTGATGACGCGGCACCCGGATCTGGACTGGGCCAGTGTCGATGATGTGGTCATGGGCTGCGCCAATCAGGCGGGTGAGGACAACCGGAACGTGGCGCGCATGGCCGGGTTGCTGGCGGGTCTGCCGGTCGATGTGCCGGGGATCACGATAAATCGTCTGTGTGCATCCGGCATGGATGCGGTTGGCATGGCCGCCCGTGGGATCAAGGCGGGTGATATGGACATGGTCATCGCCGGTGGTGTCGAAAGCATGAGCCGCGCGCCGTTTGTAATGCCCAAGGCCGAAGCTGCGTTCAGCCGTGCCAACCAAGTCTATGACACGACCATCGGGTGGCGGTTTGTAAACCCGAAGATGAAGGCGGAATACGGGATCGATTCCATGCCGCAGACCGCCGACAATGTGGCCGCCGATTGGCAGGTGGAGCGTGAGGCGCAGGACGCCTTTGCCGCACGGTCGCAGGCCCGGTGGGCGGCGGCGCATGAGGCCGGGGTCTTTGCCGACGAAATCGCGCCGGTGACTATTCCGCAGCGCAAGGGTGATCCCATCGTCGTGGACACCGATGAACATCCGCGGCCTGGGACAAGTGTCGAGAAACTGGCGGGCTTGCGCGGGATCAATGGGCCAGAGTTGTCCGTCACTGCAGGCAATGCGTCGGGCGTGAATGACGGGGCGGCGGCGCTGCTGATTGCATCGACCGACGCAGCGAAGAACCTGGCACCCATGGCGCGGATCGTTGGCATGTGTGCTGCTGGGGTGGAGCCTCGGGTCATGGGGATCGGACCGGTGCCTGCGTCCGACAAGGTGCTGAAGCGCGCAGGACTGACCATCGACCAGATGGACGTGATCGAATTGAATGAGGCGTTTGCGTCGCAAGGCCTTGCCACGCTGCGCAGTCTGGGCGTGGCCGATGACGACCCACGCGTGAACGCGCAGGGCGGGGCCATCGCGATTGGGCACCCGCTGGGCATGTCGGGCGCGCGGCTTGTGATGACCGCCGCCTATCAATTGAAACGCACCGGTGGTCGCTATGCGCTTTGCACGATGTGTGTGGGCGTGGGGCAAGGTGTTGCAATGATTTTGGAGCGCGCCTGAGGCGCGATGATCCTGGAAAGGGCTTGAGACGATGTACGCACAGATGATCAAATCCGAAGCGACGCAGGACGATCCCGAGAAACTTGAAGCCTTTCAGGCGCGGATTGATGCGGGTGACAAGATCGAGCCGAAGGATTGGATGCCCGCTGGATATCGCAAGACCCTGATCCGGCAGATCGGGCAACACGCGCATTCCGAGATCGTTGGCCAACTGCCGGAAGGCAACTGGATCACGCGCGCGCCGACGCTGGAGCGCAAGGCGATCCTGCTGGCCAAGGTGCAGGACGAGGCGGGGCATGGGCTGTACCTCTATTGCGCTGCTGAAACGCTAGGCGTGAGCCGGGATGAGCTGACGGAGATGCTGCTGGACGGGCGGATGAAATACTCGTCCATCTTCTCTTATCCGACCCTAACATGGGCAGATATGGGCGCTGTGGGCTGGCTGGTCGATGGGGCCGCAATCATGAATCAGGTGCCGTTGCAGCGGACATCCTATGGACCTTACGCCCGGTCGATGGTGCGGATCTGCAAGGAGGAGTCGTTTCACCAGCGGCAGGGTTTCGACATCATGATGAAGATGGCGAACGGAACCGAAGCGCAGAAGCGTATGGCGCAGGATGCGCTGAACCGGTTCTGGTATCCGTCGCTGATGATGTTCGGGCCATCCGACAAGGAATCCGTGCATTCCGAGCAGTCGATGGCCTGGAAGATCAAGATGAATTCCAACGACGAGCTGCGCCAGAAATTCGTGGATCAGACAGTGCCGCAGGCGGAATACCTGGGCCTGACGATCCCGGATGAGACACTGGTGTGGAACGAGGACAAGGGCGGCTACGATTTTGCCGAACCAGACTGGTCCGAGTTCTTTGACGTGTTGAAGGGGAACGGCCCGTGCAGTGTCGAGCGGATCGAAGCGCGGCAGAAGGCATGGGATGACGGCGCATGGGTGCGCGAGGCGCGGCTGGCCCATGCGGCCAAGAAACAAGCGGCGAAGGTGGCAGCAGAATGAAACTGGCGCAACTTAATGTGGGCTATGCCCGCTATCCCACGGACGATCCGCGAATGGCGGAATTCATGGACAATCTGGATCGCATGAACGCGATAGCCGAACGCAGCCCCGGTTTTGTTTGGCGGATGCAATCGGACAGCGGCAATGCCACGGACATTGCTGTGCCGGGCGATGCCGAGATGATTTCGAATCTATCGGTGTGGGACGATGTGCCGAGCCTTGGGCATTACGTGTTCAATACGCTGCATGCGCGGTTCTATGAAAAGGGAACGAACTGGTTCGTGCCGATGAAAACGCCACATTTCGTGATGTGGAATGTGCCAGACGGGCATATTCCGACGCTGACCGAAGCGATGGAGCGATTGGCAGAACTGACGGAATGTGGATCATCCGACAGCGCCTTTGGCTGGGACTTTGTCGACACATCTGCATGGCGTCGCTGCGCCATGGCTGCGGGGTGACGTGATGAAACAGGAATGGCCCCTTTGGGAAGTGTTCATCCGCGGCCAGCACGGGCTGAGCCATCGGCATGTGGGGTCGCTTCATGCCACGGATGCCGAACATGCGATCCAGAATGCGCGCGATGTCTATACCCGCCGCAAGGAAGGCGTCAGCATCTGGGTGGTGCCTGCGGCGGACATCACCGCCTCGTCCCCGGATGACAAGGGGGCGCTCTATGATCCGGCGGATGACAAGGTGTACAGGCATCCGACTTTTTTTGACATTCCCGACGATGTGGGGGCGATGTGAGCGTCGCGGGTCTGATCCGGATGGGGGACAACACGCTGGTGCTGGGCCAGCGGGTGTCGGAATGGTGTGGGCATGCGCCTGCGCTGGAAGAGGATATCGCGCTGGCCAATACGGCGCTGGATTTGATTGGCCAGACGCAGCTGTGGCTGGGTCTGGCGGCAGAGCGGGAAGGAGCCGGGCGCACCGCGGATACACTGGCCTATCATCGGGACGCGTGGGATTTTCGGAACCTGTTGTTGGTTGAGCAGCCCAACCGGGACTTCGGCGTGACGATGATGCGGCAGTTCTTGTTTGACGCGTGGCATCTGGAGGCTCTCACGGCGTTGTCAGCGCACGACGACGCCGAAATCGCGGCGATTGCGCAGAAATCCGTAAAAGAGGTGACGTATCATCGCGAGCGGTCTTCGGACACTGTTATTGCCCTGGGCGATGGGACTGACGAAAGCCGTGCACGGATGCAAGGCGCGCTGGACCGACTGTGGCCCTATGTGGGCGAGATGTTTAGCGCCGATGACGATGACCTGACGGATGTGTCCGCGCTCAAACCAGCCGTTTTTACCTATTTAGAGACTATTTTGGCAGAAGCGACGCTGACCAGACCCGATAGCGACTTTGCCCATATGGGCGGCAAGACCGGGGCCCGGCATACCGAACACCTTGGCCACATGTTGGCGACGATGCAGGTGCTACCGCGCAGCTACCCGGATGCAACATGGTAACGACGCGTGCCTCTGTGGATGAGGTTTGGGGCTGGCTTGCCGCGGTTCCAGACCCGGAGATTCCCGTGATCTCTCTTGTCGATCTGGGAATCATTCGGGATGTGCAATGGCGCGGCGATACGCTGGAAGTGACCGTGACACCTACCTATTCGGGTTGCCCGGCCACCAGCATCATCAATTTTGAAATCGAAGCGGCACTGCTGGCCAACGGGATCGAAAACCTGTCTCTGAAAAGGCAAATTGCACCACCCTGGACAACCGATTGGATGACCGACACAGGGAAGGCCAAACTGGAACGCTATGGCATTGCCCCCCCACAAGCGGCGGGCGGGCCTGCGCGCTGCCCGCATTGCCAATCGGTGCGCGTCGAGAAAATCAGCCAATTCGGATCAACCCCGTGCAAAGCCCAATGGCGCTGCACGGATTGCCTGGAACCTTTTGACTACTTCAAATGCATCTGACCAAAGGACCCGCTGCCATGTCTGACGCCACCTCATCGCCCAAGACCGTTGTTGATGCGTATATCAAGGGAACGGCCACACGGGATATCCCGCTGCTGAAGTCCATTTTTCACGGCAATGCGGTGATGACCGGGTGGCTGGGCCCGGACCTGCTGCACGGGGGGCCCGAGCCGTTCTATGGCGCGCTGGAGGGGAATGAGGTCGGCGACGATTACAGCGCCGAGATCACGACACTGCAGGTGGACGACAAGATTGCAACGGCCTCAATCACCGAGCGGAACCTGCTGGGCATGTCTTTCGAAAATCATTTTCAGATGGTCCAGCTTGGCGACGGAACATGGCGGTTGTCGTCCAAGCTGTTCCGCCACGACTGACCTCCGGCTATGGCGCAGTTTCATCCCCTCAAGGTGACAGATATCCACAACACCATCCGCGACGCCGTGGTCGTGACGCTTGAGCCACCCGAAGAACACGCGTTTGAATTTGTGCCCGGCCAGTACCTGACCTTTCGCCGCGACTTTGATGGGGTCGAGTTGCGCCGCAACTATTCGATCTGCGCAGGGCTGGATGACGGCAAGCTGCAGGTGGGCATCAAGCGGGTCGAAGGTGGGGCGTTTTCCACCTTTGCCAACACGGAACTTCGCGTTGGCGACACGCTGGATGCGATGCCGCCGATGGGCCGTTTTCGTGCTGATATAGAGTCTAACAAGGCAAAAACCTATCTGGGGTTTGCCGGCGGATCCGGGATCACGCCCGTCTTGTCGATCCTGAAAACCGTGCTTAAACGCGAGCCGGACAGCACCTTTACGCTTGTCTACGCCAACCGGGCTGTTCACACGATCATGTTCCGCGAAGAGCTTGAGGACCTTAAAAACCGGTATATGGGCCGCCTGACACTGATCCATGTGCTGGAAACCGGGCAGGATATCGACCTGTTTTCGGGCCGGGTTGATCAGGAAAAATGCGCGTTGCTTTTCAAATCCTGGATTGACGTGCGTGCAGTCGATACCGCTTATATCTGTGGCCCTGAACCGATGATGCTGGCAATTTCCGACGCGTTGGAAACGCATGGATTGTCCAAGGAGCAAATCAAGTTCGAACTGTTTGGCGCGGGTCAGCAAGGGCGCTTGGCGCAACAGGCGGTCAGCGCGCGGGCTGCCAATGCGGCCGAAACCAAGGTGCAGATCACGTTGGACGGCACGACGCATCAGATGGACATGGCCAAGGATTCATCCGTGTTAGAGACAGCTTTGGCCAATACGCTGGATGCGCCCTTTGCCTGTAAGGCTGGTGTTTGTTCGACCTGCAAGGCCAGAGTGACACAAGGTGAATACGAGATGCTGAGCAACCACGCGCTTGAGGACTACGAGGTAGAGGCCGGGTTTGTGCTGACCTGCCAGTGCTACCCGATCAGCGATACGATCAGCATCGATTACGATCAGCACTAAGGGGGCCATGATGCGACAGGTTCACAGTTTTGCGTCTGGTGTTTGGGTGCCGCCGGGGTCCGGAGCACGGCCGATTGCAAGCGCGATCACAGGTGCGGTCATTGCCGAAGCCGGAAATGACACCTTAGACATCCAGGCGATGCGCGCATATGCGCGCGATGTCGGAGGCCCGGCGCTGCGCGCGATGACGTTCCACGATCGTGCCAGGATGCTGAAGGCGTTGGCCCTGTACCTGCGCGAGCGTCGCCAACAGCTTTACGACCTCAGCTTTGACACGGGCGCCACGCAGGCCGACCACCTGATCGATGTGGACGGCGGTATTGGCACGATGCTGGTCTTTGCCTCAAAGGGGCGGCGCGAGATGCCGGACACGCAGGTCTATCTGGACGGCGGGCCAGAGCAGCTGGGCCGGGCCGGTCAGTTTTTCGGACAACATATCTGTACGCCATTGCAAGGCGTCGCGATACACATCAATGCGTTCAATTTCCCCGTCTGGGGCATGCTTGAAAAAATTGCGCCAACCCTTCTTGCCGGTGTTCCGGCCATTGTGAAACCAGCGACCGCGACGTCCTACGTGACCGAGGCTTGTGTGCGTCTGATGCACAATAGCGGGCATCTGCCCGAGGGTGCGCTGCAACTTGTTTCCGGTGGCGTGGGTGATCTTCTGGATCACCTGGATTGTCAGGATGTGGTTACATTTACAGGGTCCGCGGCCACAGCACGCAAGCTGCGTGACACACCCAACCTGCGCGACAATGCCGTGCGGTTCACGGCAGAGCAAGACAGTTTGAACGCGTCGGTTCTGGGGCCCGATGTGACGCCCGGCACACCCGAATTTGACCTGTTTGTCACCGAAGTGCAGCGCGAGATGACGGCAAAGGCAGGTCAGAAATGCACCGCAATTCGGCGGATCATGGTGCCCGAAGCACAGGTCGATGCCGTTGTGGAGGCTCTTCGTGCTCGGCTGGACACCGTGACCATCGGCGATCCGCGGGATGCAGCGACACAGATGGGTGCACTCGTCTCTAACACGCAGAAAAACGACGTTTTGGCAAAGGTGACACAGATCGAAGCGGAGGCCGAACGGGTGTGCGGCGATCCCGAGGACTTTGTGATGGCTGGCAGCAAGGGTGCGTTCCTGCCCCCAATGCTGTTTCGCTGCGACGCCCCGGACGAGGCGCATGCGGTCCACCAGGTCGAGGCGTTTGGGCCGGTGTCGACCATCATGCCCTATCGTGACGTGGCGCATGTGGCCAACCTGCTTAATCGTGGGAAGGGATCGCTGGTGGCGTCGGTCATCACGCGGGATGGCGCCATGGCGCGCGATATCACCCTGGCATCCGCCGCGTTTCACGGGCGGCTTTACTTCAACAATCGCGACAGCATGGCCGAGGCGACAGGCCATGGCGCGCCGCTGCCACACATGGTCCATGGCGGGCCGGGCCGCGCCGGTGGTGGCGAAGAACTGGGCGGCGTTCGTGCGGTTCTGCACTACATGCAGCGCACCGCGGTGCAGGGCAGCCCGGACATCCTGACGGCTGTCGGGCAGCGTTGGGTGCCCGGCGCGACCGAGGCCGCAGACAAGCCGCATCCCTTTACGCGAACCTTTGGCGATATTGCGTTGGGCGACACATTCAACAGCCCCTCGCGCCAGGTGACGCTGGACGATATCGAGACCTTTGCCCATTTCACCGGCGACACGTTCTATGCCCATATGGATGACGCCGCCGCCAAGGCGAACCCGTTCTTTCCGGGCCGTGTGGCGCACGGATATCTGCTGCTGAGCTTTGCGGCGGGGCTTTTTGTTCAACCCGATCCGGGGCCAGTGTTGGCAAATACAGGCCTTGACGCGTTGCGGTTTATGAAGCCGGTGGAGGCGGGGGACAGCATCAAAGTGCGCCTGACAGTCAAAGCCAAGACCCCGCGCAATAATGACTACGGCGAGGTACGCTGGCACGTCACCCTGACCAATCAGGACGAGGAGGTGGTGGCCGACTACGAGCTGCTGACGATGAATGCCCACTGACGCCTATGGCCAGGCCCTGCGCAGCCTGAGTGAGCTGGGGCCCATGCGTGTTTGGTCCTTGTTAGTGACTGTTTTTGGCGATCTGGCACCGGATCGACCACTGCAGGGGCCGACCCTGTCCGCCATCATGGCAGAGATTGGGATCAAGCCGGAGGCGTCGCGCGTGGCCCTGCACCGATTGCGCAGTGATGGTTGGATCGTGTCGGAAAAACGCGGACGTACCAGCAGCCACGCGTTGACCGAAAAAGGACGATCAGACAGTGACGCGGCCCGGGCGCGCATCTACGGCACCGAGGACCCGCGCGAGGCCAGTCTTGTCGTGACACGCACCCCGGTTGACCTGGATCCGGTTCAGTTTGCGCAGATCGCACCGCGTGTCTTTGTCGCAGCTTCTGACGCCACGACGCCCGGCGATGCGATGCGCCTTGAGGCCGGGACTCTGCCGCCGTGGCTGGGTGCACAGATCGAAACGGACGTGATGCGCGACGCCTACAAGTCCCTTCACGCGGTTCTGACGGATATCACCGAGGAATTGGCCGCGCCTTTGGCCCCGCTGGAGGTTGCGGCGTTGCGGGTCCTGACCGTCCATGCGTGGCGGCGGTTGGCCCTGAAGCATCCGGCGCTGCCTGCCCATGCACACACAACCGATTGGCGCGGGCATGATTGTCGGGCACTGGTTGCAACCTTGTTGAACCGTTATCCCCGCCCGGATCTGAATGTGATCAAGGCAGCCTAAACCGCGCTTTCCCAAGCGCACATCGCACGCTATAGCGGGCGCATGACAAACCATCTGCATATCTCCGACTTGCCCGATGACCTTGATCTGGGGCCTGTCGTGGCCATCGACTGCGAAACCATGGGGCTTCATCCGCATCGGGACCGTTTGTGCGTCGTGCAACTGTCCGGCGGTGATGGCAACGCGCATATCGTACAGATAAAATTGGGGCAGGCCGAGGCACCGAACCTGTGCCATCTGCTTGAAAACCCGGATGTTCTGAAGCTGTTTCACTTTGGCCGTTTTGACATCGCGGCGATGCTGAACGCCTTTGGCGCGGTCACGGCACCCGTCTATTGCACCAAGATCGCAAGTCGCCTTGTGCGCACCTATACGGATCGACATGGCCTCAAGAATTTGCTGCAGGAGTTGCTGAACATCGACATCTCGAAGCATCAGCAATCCAGTGATTGGGGGGCTGATGTGCTGACCGAGGCGCAGTTGGACTATGCGGCGTCGGACGTCCTTTACCTGCACAGGTTGCGCGACGTCCTGAACGCACGTTTGATCCGCGAAGGACGGATGGAAGTGGCGCAGGCCTGTTTCGATTTCCTGCCGATGCGGGCACATCTGGACCTGGCGGGATGGCCCGATACGGATATATTTGCACACTCATGACCGGCAAAACCCCCTTTGTAGACACTGCACGGCGGGTGATCCGCACGGAAGCCGATGCGTTGAATGTTCTGGCAGACGGACTGACCGACAGCTTTCGGTTGGCCATTGATCTGCTGTTGAACGCCAAGGGCCGCGTGATTGTCACCGGCATCGGCAAATCCGGCCACATCGCACGAAAAATTGCGGCAACGCTGGCCAGCACCGGCACACCCGCACAGTTTGTCCACCCATCCGAAGCCAGCCACGGTGATCTGGGCATGGTCACACGCGCCGATGTTGTGCTGGCCATCTCGAATTCGGGCGAGGCACCCGAACTGGCCAACATGATCGCGTTTTCGCGGCGGTTTGACATCCCACTGATCGGGATCACCAAAGCGCCGCAAAGTGCGCTGGGGGTGGAATGTGATGTCGTCCTGCAACTGCCCGATCTGGATGAGGCCTGCGGAACCGGTGTTGTGCCCACAACGTCGACCACGCTGACGCTTGCCATGGGGGACGCGCTGGCGGTTGCATTGATGGAACACCGTAAGTTTACCGCAGAGCATTTCCGCGACTTCCATCCCGGCGGCAAACTGGGGGCCAGACTGAGCCGCGTGCGCGACCTGATGCATACGGGCGACGCGATTCCGCTAGTGTCTGAAACCACCCCGATGGCCGAGGCTTTGATCGAGATCAGCAAAAAAAGTCTGGGGGTGGTTGGTGTCACCGGATCCAGCGGCCGCTTGACCGGTATCATTACAGATGGCGACCTGCGGCGGCACATGAACGGGTTGCTGTCCTTGACAGCGGCAGATGTGATGACCACCTCACCCACAACGATCGACAGTGCCGCATTGGCCGAGGAAGCCGTTGCGCTTATGAATGCGCGCAAGATCACCTGTGTGTTCGCCGAAGCATCCGACGCACCCGGCACACCAGAGGGGATCCTGCACATCCACGACTGTCTGCGCGTGGGGTTGGGGTAAGGGACGTGGTATGGACGGGTATTCGAAACTTGTTGCCTGGCTCAAGGTGGTGTTGCCCCTGACAGCCCTGGCGCTGTTGTCGACAGTGTTCCTTTTGTCGCGCAACATCGACCCGATGACAGCTGTTCCATTGGCCGAAGCCGAGATCGAAGAGCGTCTGATCGGCCAACAGATCACCGCGCCGTTCTTTTCCGGCACATCGACCAGCGGCGACCGTATTTCAGTATCGGCGGGCACGATGGCAACGGCAACGGGGCACCACAACGCTGCGACCGACCTAGCGGCGCATATCGACCTGACGGGGGGCACGCGCGTGGTCCTGTTTTCCGACCGGGGCGCGTTCGACATGGGTGTCGGGGCGTCATCGCTTGAGGGGAATGTGGTGATCACCACTTCGACCGGATACAAGTTGAACAGTGAAGAGCTGCTTACGGATTTTGAACGGATGACCGTTGAATCGCCGGGACCCGTTACCGGAACCGGGATGACGGGCACACTGGAGGCCGGACGCATGCGCCTTGAAAAGACCGAAGACGGCGACAACGCCCATTTGATTTTCACAAATGGCGTAAAGTTGGTATACCGCCCCGAAGAATTGAAAGAGTAATGATACCGTGAATTTTTTGCGTCCCTTAGCTTGCGTGATCCTGTTGGGTCTGACGACACCCCTTTTCGCACAGGGAACCCAGGTGGCCTTTGGCGCCATTCGGCAGGACACATCGGCCCCGGCCGAAGTAAGTGCGGACGAATTGAACGTAGACCAGAACACCGGTGCTGCAATTTTTACCGGCAATGTCGTGATCGGTCAGGGTGACATGCGCCTGTCTGCGCCGCGGGTTCTGGTCATCTATCGCGACGACCAGGCTGGGATCGAACGGATGGAAGCGACGGGTGGCGTGACGCTGGTTTCAGGGCCCGATGCCGCCGAGTCGCAGCGCGCGGATTATTCGATCGACACCGGTGTGATTGTCATGACTGGCGATGTTTTGCTGGCACAGGGTCAAAGCGCAATCTCGGCCGATACGATGACAGTCAATCTGGACGATGGCACTGCGCGGATGCAGGGCCGCGTCAAAACGCTTCTTCAGACCGGCGGCAACTGATGGCCAAACCCGATCTGAAAGTTGCTGGTGGATCATCCGGCCTACGCATCTCGCACTTGCGCAAGTCCTACCGCAAGAAACTGGTCATCCGAGACTTTTCGATGGACCTGAACCGCGGCGAAGTTGTCGCTCTGCTGGGTCCAAACGGGTCCGGCAAAACGACAACCTTCTATGCGGTTGCCGGGCTGGTCACGCCCGAGGGCGGCACCGTCACGCTGGATGGCACGGATGTCACCAGCCTTCCGATGTACCGTCGCGCACAGATGGGCATCGGGTATCTGCCGCAGGAAATGAGCATCTTCCGCGGTCTGAGCGTGCAAGACAACATCCTTGCCATTCTCGATATTACTGAGCCCGACCGACACAAACGCCGCGAGCGGTTGGAAGAGCTGCTCAGCGAATTTTCCATTGAACATATGCGCCGCGCCCCTGCGCTGGCACTTTCGGGCGGTGAGCGGCGGCGGGTCGAGATTGCGCGGTCGCTGGCGGCCAATCCCAAATACCTTCTTTTGGATGAACCCTTTGCCGGGGTCGATCCCATCTCGGTCGGGGATATCCGGCATCTTGTCTCGGATTTGAAGAAACGGGGCATCGGCGTGCTGATCACGGACCACAACGTCCGCGAGACCCTCGAAATCGTGGACCGGGCCTATATCCTTCACGATGGGCAGGTGTTGATGTCTGGCACCCCCCAAGATGTTGTGCAGAACGAAAACGTTCGCCGCGTCTATCTGGGCGAGAACTTCCGGATCGGGTGATTCAGCCGCATCTGCATCTCGTCGCTTTTCATTGACTCGGGTCGGCGTTTTGGCGTGCAATGAGGTATGGCTTTGATGCTGTTCCCAATCTGCATGTCGTCCATCCTGGTGTCGGGGTGGCAACGCGATCAGGAACACGCATGGCCGCCTCCGCACATATGATAGCGCAAGACTTCGCCGATCATCGGCAGAGCCAAATGCGTGGTGCGGGCACATCAGAAGGAGCAAGAATGCAGTATCAAATCAGTGGCAAACAGATCGACATCGGTGAAGCGCTGCAAACCCATGTGCGCGACGATTTAGGGTCGGTTGTGCAGAAATATGCTGAGCGTCCCACCAATGCACAGGTCGTCTTTTCCAAATCCGCGCACGAGTATGTCTGTGAGGCAACAGTGCACCTGTCCACCGGGTTGACAGCGCAAGCCAAAGCACATGCCACTGAAATCTATGCAGCTTTTGACGGCTGTTCCGAAAAAATGGAAAAGCAGCTCAGGCGCTATAAGCGGCGTTTGAAAGACCATCACAAGGAGCGCGCGCAGCCTGTTGAACTCTCTGGCGCAGCCTCTTATATCCTCGCCTCTGACATGGGAGTGGACGACTCGGAACCCGAGACGCTACAACCTATGATCGTAGCCGAGATGGAAACCAAAATTCCCTCTCTTTCGGTTGGTGAAGCGGTCATGCAGATGGAATTGGCGGGCGCCCCAGTGTTGGTGTTCCGAAACGAAGGGAAAGACGGGCTGAACGTGGTCTACCGTCGTGATGACGGAAATATTGGCTGGATCGACCCGTAAGGGATCGGTGCCTCGACGCACCGACAAGCGAGCAGAATGAATTTTGGGACTCTTTTGAAACCCGAGGCGGTCAAGGTTGTCAGTACCGCCTCGTCAAAGAAACGGTTGTTTCACGAGATCGGTGATCTGGTGCAATCGGCCTATGACCTGAATGCAGGGTTGGTGGTCGAATCGCTGATCGCGCGCGAGGCGCTGGGGCCGACGGGGGTGGGCCGCGGTGTCGCCTTGCCACATGCCCGGCTGGACGGCACGTCGGATGTGGTCGGCGCCTTTGTTCTGCTGGATAAACCCATTGATTTCGACGCGGTTGATCGCCAGCCCGTCGATATCGCCTTTGCCCTGTTCGCGCCGGAGGAAGCCGGGGTTGAACACCTTAAAGCCCTGGCTTTGGTATCCCGTACGCTGCGCGACGGCGCAATCTGCACCAAGCTGCGAGCGAACCCCGACCCGACCACGCTGTTCGCAATCCTGAATGAAGCAAAACCCGCTCAGGCCGCTTAGTTCGGCATCCAGTCCTTGAACCCGAACATCAGGTAGTCGCGCGGATAGGCCGCGCGCGCCAATGCTTCGATTTCCGCATCGTAGATTTGCGCAAGCGTAAATGGGGCGTCATCACCGGATGCGTTTGGCTCGGGGGGCTGAGCAATCCCGACACTCTTTGCCAGGTCCGTCAATTCTTGCGCCAGTGCTTCCGCACGCATCAGACGATCCGGCAGGGCGAACTCTGCAAACCCTTCGATGGTCTTGGCTTGACTGGCCCAATCGGGATCTATGCGTACCGCGGTTTGGCCAGCCAGGTTCGCCTTGAGAAAACGAAGGAACGCGGCAAACGCCGTCCGATGCGCCGCTTTATCATAGCCTGGGTCCATCGGTGTATCGGGCAGGTCGAGCTTGTACCGACGCCGAAGCGTTGTGCGGATGCCGCCATATCCGCCTTGTCCGGTATTCAGAATGCGGTGGCAGAACACTGCATGCGCCCGCGCCAACGGGTGCCGTAACACCGTAAAGCTACGGTGGCCCGGATTTCCACGCATCCACTCGCGCAAGTCGTTCTGGGAAAGTTTGGAGCCCGGACGGGCGTCATGTACCGCATCAAGCGCGTTCATCCAGCGCAGCGCAGGATCATCCGGCCAGCCGCGAATGGGCAGATAGAGCAGCGGTTTGGTTTGGCTAACGAAATAGGTAGGAACCGCCGCGCCGCGACGGGGTTCAAAATTGGGCGTGCGGGTCAGATTGAAGCGATCAAGACCCGACAGTGCCTCGGTCATCTGACGAAAGTTGCCGACCTTGTCAGATAAGGCGCTTGGGTTTTGCACCTTGAGGCTTTTGTCCAGGGCCTCTAGCCGGGCCTCGATCCCGAGCCATTTCGCAAGCCCGTTGATCGTGTCCAGGTTCTGCAAATCTTCGTACGCCAGATAAAATGCGGTCTGGCCCGATGTTTGCAGTCGGCGCAGCAATGTCACCTGAAAATCCTGAAGTGCGGTCAGATGGGTCGCAAACTCATCTGCATCAAAGTCCGCCTTGCCATCCTTCCGCGCCTTGGCATCGGTCAGTTTCCACTGCCCGGTCGTCTTGGCGATCTTCCACGACACGTAGCTGTCGACAGGGTTTCGCGTCAGCACGATCTTGGCACATTTGGGGTCATCCATGACTTTGTCAAAGATGCGTGGGTCGTGATCGTGGAAATACCGAAACCCGCTCAGACCCGGTGCCTTTTTGATCTGCCGTATGAGCAGCTTGGGGTCTTCGTCGCGCGCCGCTTGACTGACGCCCAGGATGGCATCCCCTTTCGGATATCCGATGAACGCCGGATTGAACGCCTCGCCGAAACATGACAGACCCTCAAGCGCGTTCAGATTGGTTTCCAGAAAATTGGAGCCTGTGCGCATCTCGGCGAACACAACAAAGTAGTCAAATTTGGCCATATCAGATCAGCGCACAAGGTAGGGTTTGCGCGGCGTATCCTGTTCCGGTTTCGGGCCAAGCGCCACAGGGAAATCGCCCATGAGATATGGGTGCATCCCCTGGTTTTTGAGGTTCTGCAGGAATTGGCCGAACCCCGTCAGGTTGACCAGCTTGGGAACTTCGGAAAGGCGTCGGGCGTGGGTCAATCCGATTTCGTCCAAGATCCCCTGCAACGGCTCCATCGGGGCTTCGACGAACTCGGCCATCGTCCAGACGCGGATGCGCGCCTTGGCATAGTGCGACCGCAAAACTTTGAGATGCTCGCTTTCGATCTTTTGCAGGCGCGCTGCTTCCTTGCGAATATCAAGAAAATTCAGGTTCGACCGGAAAAGCGGCACCGACCATGCCCCGGTGATCACCGAAATTTGGGCATTCGGATCCTTGGCCACCTTCCAATTGATCTTTTGGTTGTCGCCCGGTCCGAATTGAAAGCACTGGCGCTCGCCGCGCGTGTTCCAGATCAGGTTCGTCAGGAACGAGTTTGGATTATAGTCGCGCGCCTTGGCATTATCGCTAAGCGCACCGTTCAGCGTGGTTTGGCCATCGGCAAATTCGACGCGATCCGGGTGGAACAGATGTCCATGCACGCGCGCCCCGGTCGCCCGGGACAGCCATGTTTCGAAATTCTCGAAAATCTCAGTAAAGCCCTGAAACATCGAATATGGCGCGGCGGTGATACCGTTTTCCCAGTCCTCGTTCGGGAATCGGCTTTGCATATACAGCCCGGGACGGCCTCGGGTCCGGCGCTCGACCGCCTTGGCAAAGATACGGTCAATCTTGCCTGGATTGGGTTCCGTGCGTTTCATCGCGCCCGACGGATCAGACAGGAACGCATCATAAAGCCGGTCCGCGTGCGGCCAGATCTTGCGCGCCACAAAGCAGTCGGACCGCCTCAGAAGCTGTAAATGGTCATCGTAGAAGATATGCGGCTTACCCTGGAAATCGAACTTGGACAGCGTCAGTGACCGGCTCTCGATTTCAATCGCATATTGGCGTGCCAGCGTCTGATAATAGCTTTCGTCAGGTATCCAGACATGGCGGAAATAGGCGTCGTATTCCTTGCGATCCGGGCCTTGCAGAATGGCCGACAGGGTGTGCCGGGTCAGGCACCACCACTGGCTGCCCATGTGCGGGACAAGACCGGTTGGTATCTTGCGTTTCATGCCAAGCCTGCGCTGCACATCGACCCATTTGTCAAAGAGATAGCGCTGGCGTTTCCAGGAGAATGGGAAGCGTAAGGTGAAACGTTCTTGATCCAGCCCACCCACGGTCCAAGGGACATCCGCGGTTGTCGCACTTTCGATAAAGTCAGTCCGCGGCCGGTCGGCAAGGTAGTCCACCAGTTCTTCGACCGGGCGCAGCGGCAGGCAAGAGCCCGAGGCGAGGTACACATGCCGCACGTCCGCAAACTGGGTCAGCATCAACTCCGACGCCGCCTGGCTGGCCGCCACGATCCCCCAAGTGCCCCATTCACAGCGAAACCGCTTGGAGAATTTGATAGCGGGTACATCAGACAACGCGTTGGCGAATTTGGCGTAGGTTTTCTTAGGCACGTTCCTGTCGACGTGGATCACCACAGGGCAGCCACCCTTGGCCCAGAACCGAGCCGCCTGTTCGGCACGACCGAGCGCCATGTGCACCAGCATGACGATGCCAACGCTCATGCCCAATTCCCTTTCGACATCAGCCCCAAAATCTCAAGCTGGCGCCAATTGATGTATTTCTCGGACCATTTGCACCACAGGTCCAGGTCCTCCAACTCAGTCTCGGCATAGGCCTTGTATTCAACCGATCGGGCATAGTGCTGATTGCGCACCATCTCTTCCTGAGCCTTGGCCGTAAACGTATTGAGGAACTTGGTGTGCAGCAGAACGCCCGAGGCCTTTTCCCCACCCCACTCATCAAAAACCCGGTTCAGACCGCGCGGCAGCAGCATATGGGTCGAATTCACATAAGCGTAGCGCTTGCTCCACTTCACCAGCGGCACCTTGTTCAGCGCAGGCGCTTTCTTGGGACTGTCGGCAAAAAACCGGCGCGCCCTTGGTCCCCCTTGAATCCATAAATTGCCGTACTGTGTGTTGCGAGAGATGCTGTAATTGCCACTGTCGAACCAGCCTGCAATCTCAAGCGGGTCCTGCCCAGGAACATAGGCCTGTTCGCCAATGCGACCCTTTGGGTACATGTCCAGCAACATTGCGCTAAAGCTGCGAATTCCCGAATTTTCAAGCCAATCGGTCAACGCGCGAATGGGTCGCGTGTCGCAAAACGGGTACACAAACAATTCGTCTGGATCGACAACCAAAAGCCAATGACCGTCCGCATATTTGCGCGCCAGCCAATTGACCCAATCCACCCCGTATTTTGACCGCTTGTAACTTGCCGTCGTGTGCCAGACCGAAACATCCGACATGCCCCTCAAATACCCCACCGTATTGTCGGTGCTGTCATTGTCGACGAACAGGAAATGATCGACACCCATCATGCGATAGTAGTCCAGAAACTGCGGCAGCCGAATCTGTTCATTCCGCATGGTGCTGATCAGCAGCACGTCACCAGGCCGAATGCGGGATGTGTGGTTCTGAATTTCTTTAAGTTCCAAAGATTTACGAGTCGCGCGCGCCAATCGGTACTTGCGCCGCAACCGCATCCGATAAGAATCCCAAAGCCCCAAAACACGCCCGCTTTTTTTGGGTGCATCCACCGATCAGGCTGTGCACACGATGACATTACGTCTCGGCTGTATCCTGCCACAATTTAGAACTTCTTAAAATTTGCAATGAGTTACAAGTCTCATGTCCTTGATCACTTAATGTTGCACTGTTGCGCTATTGGCAACAGTTTCAACTAGCGGTTTGAAAATCCGCCATCATTCATCAGCCCCAAATCCACCAATTGCCGCCAGCCCGCATAAAGTTGCGCACCGTCGTGCCACAGCGTCGGCCTGGCCTTCAGCTCTGAATAATATCCGGCAAAGGCATCGGGGTCGTGAAAATGTTGCCGACGGCTCAGGTCCTCATCCGCGCGGTCCAGCACATCGGGCAGGAACTTTGTGTGCAGCAACACCCCCGATGGCGCCGACCCGCGGGGGCCATCATATTCAAAATTCAAGCGGCGCGGCAGGGCGGAATGCGTGGAGTTCACGAAAGCATAGCGCCTGTTCCAGCGCACCAACGGCAGCTTATTCAACGTGGGCGCACGGCGCATATTTTGGGCAAAGAACATGCGGGCCCGCGGCCCACCCTGCACCCACAGATTTCCCAAAGGCTCCTGCCGGGTCGCGCGATAGGGACCGGCATCAAATCCTTCGAGCGTCTCAAGCGGGTCCTTGATCGTGGCGGCTTCCCCCAATGCGCCGCGCGGATACATATCCAGCATAAGGGCGCCAAATGCCCGCCGCTCACGGGCGTCCAGCCAAGCGGTCAAGGCGTGCAAATCCTGCCTCTCGTGATCTGCGTAAACCAGCAATTCATCGGCATCGAGCAGCAGGCACCAGGCACCGTGCCCGTACAGTGACATCAGCCAGTTGGTCCAATCCAGACCAAAACGCGCCGCGCGGTAGCTGGCCGTAGTATGCCAAAGCGACACATCGGGCTGGTCGGCCAGAAACGCCTGCCCGCCATCGTTGCTGTCATTGTCGATAACATAGAAATGACCCACACCCAGCCGTCTATAGTGGTCCAGAAAGTATGGCAGGCGCGCCATCTCGTTGCGCAGGCAAACAAAGGCGCGGATGGCGTTGCGATCCACCTGAGAAGTCCGATCGACGCGTGTGTTCAACTGACGTCTGCTGCGAAAGGCGCGCCAGCGCAGACGTCGGCGCTTCCAAACAAGCTTGTACGCGGCAATTGGCGACCGCATGGTCAGCGCTCGTAGTGCCCATTTTGATGCCATCGCCAGGCATCAGTGATCATCGTCTCAAGGGTCGAGCGGCGCGGCGTCCAGCCCAACTCGGTCTCTGCGCGACGCGATCCCGAAACCAGTTTGGTGCAGTCCCCGGGGCGCCGGTCTCCCTCGACAAATGGCACCGCCTGATTGGTGACGGCGCGGGAATGATCAATGACCTCACGCACCGAAAACCCGCTGCCCGTGCCCAGATTGAACACCCCGCTGCCCTTGCCTTCGCGCAGCCAGTTCAGGCCCAGAACATGCGCGTCCACCAAATCGCATACGTGCACATAGTCCCGAATGCATGTGCCGTCGGCCGTGTCATAGTCTGTGCCGTAAACTGTCAAAGAGTCTCTTTTACCCGCAATCGCATCTAGCATCAGTGGGATCAGATGCGTTTCGGGCTGGTGGAATTCGCCTACCTCAGCCTCCGGGTCAGCGCCCGCCACGTTGAAGTAGCGAAAGATAACGTGCCGCAGGCCATACGCGGCCTCGAAATCGCGCAAGATATCCTCAATCGCGCGCTTCGACGCACCATAGGCATTGATCGGATGTTGCGCGCTGTTTTCATCCAGCACCACATTGTCCTGATCGCCATAGGTGGCGCATGTCGACGAAAACACAAAGTCGAGGCACCCGGCAGCGACCGCCGCCTCAATCAGGGTGAGCGACCCCAGAACATTGTTGCGCCAATAGCGGCCAGGGTCCTGCATGCTTTCGCCTACCTGACTCAACGCTGCAAAATGCATCACTGCAACAGGCGCATAGTCGGAAAACGCGGCGTCCAGCGCTGCCCGGTCCATCAGATCACCCTGGACAAAGGGCCCGAACTTCACAGCATCGCGCCAGCCGGTTTCAAGATTGTCGTAGGTAACGGGCACAAATCCAGCCGCGCGCAAAGCCTTGCAGGCATGGGAGCCGATATATCCCGCCCCGCCCGTTACAAGCACATGTGTCACGTTGTGGTCCTGTTCTATTCCGCCGCTTTGTCCATTTGGACAACGTCACGGATATAGGCGAGCAGGTCATCGCGCAATTCATCACGCGCCAGCCCGAAGGCCACCGTCGCCTGAAGGAAGCCCGACTTGGACCCGCAGTCAAACCGCTGACCGCGGAACCGGTAGCCATACACCCCGTCCTCGCCGCCGATTTCCTTGGCAATGGCGTCAGTCAGTTGGATTTCGCCACCAGACCCCGCCTTCATCTGATTGAGTGAGCGGAGCACCTGCGTGGTCAGAATATATCGCCCGATCACGGCAAGGTTTGACGGCGCTTCGCCGGCGGCAGGCTTTTCAACCATCCCCTTGGCTTCGACCATCTGACCCATGTCGTTCTTGATATCGAGCACGCCGTAGGACGACGCCTTTTCCGGCGGCACTTCCATGGCGGCGACGATATTGCCACCCGTCTCGTTATACGCCTCGACCATCTGTTGCAGGCAGGGTGTGTCGGCAGCGATCACATCGTCGGGCAGGATCACCGCAAAGGGTTCATTCCCGATCAACCGGCGCGCACACCAGACCGCATGGCCAAGGCCCAGCGCTTTGTGTTGACGGATATAGGCAATCGCGCCGCTTTCCATGTTGGTGTCCTTGAGGACGTCCAGCAGCTGATCCTTGCCCTTCTTACGCAGTTCCTGCTCAAGCGTCGGCGCGTGATCAAAATAGTCCTCAAGCGCGCCCTTCCCACGTGAGGTGACAAAGATGAATTCCTTGATCCCTGCGGCCCGCGCCTCGTCGATAGCGTATTGGATCAGGGGCCGGTCAACGAGCGTCATGATCTCTTTGGGCACCGATTTGGTCGCCGGTAGAAACCGGGTCCCCAGACCTGCGACGGGAAAGATTGCCTTGGTCACCTTCTTGCGCATGTCATTCCTCTGTTCACCAAACTCTTCAAGTGTGCTGTCCCTACTACTAATCCGACCTTAACAAATATCCAATTGCCCAATGGCGCCGGGTTGGGGCCAAGTGTTGCCGGAACGCGCCAGATGGTGACACTGAACCGGCTGTTCCCCGCTGAAATGGCACCTTTTCGCCACATTGCAGCCTGGCGTCAGTCGAGCCCCATCGCCGCCATCATGGATTCGATCTTTGGCACGTCTGCGGGATTGTTCAACTCCCAGAACTGGCGACCGCGTGCCTCGACCTCGACACACAGAACCTGTCGCCTGTTTTCCAGAAACCGCAACTGCTCCAAACCCTCAAGCGTCTCAAGCGGACCCGTCGGCCAGGTCGGATAGGCCGCCAATGCCTCCGGCCGATAGGCATAGACCCCGACGTGATGAAACACTGGCGTCTCGGCATCATCAGGATACCGCGCCTGCATGTACGGGATCACCTCCTTGGAGAAATAAAGCGCCTGACCCTCGGTCCCGAACACGGCGGTCGTGCCGCCGACACGATCTTCTTTGCGATCCTCAAGAAAGCCGCGCAGCGTGGCCCCGTCACAGCGCAACACCGGGGTTGCGATCTCTGCAGCCGGAGCGGCGCGCAATCCGTCTATCAACCCTTCGACAAACCAGGCGGGGGTCAACGGCGCATCGCCCTGCAGGTTGACCACGATATCGTAGCCGCCGCCCAATGCGGCATGGGCCTCGGCGCAGCGCTCGGTGCCGTTGGCGCAGTGCTCGGATGTCATGACAACCTCGGCCCCGAATTGCTCGGACGCCGCCTTGATCCGCGTATCATCCGTCGCCACCACCACACGGTCCACTCCCCTAACCGCACGGGCCGCGCGCCAGCTGCGCTCAATCAGCGTCTGCGCCTGGCCGCCCGCACCGGTCAGCGGCACAAGCGGCTTGCCGGGATAGCGGGACGATGCATAGCGGGCGGGAATAACGATAAGAACGGACATCAGGCAGGCTTCAACTCAACCGCCGGGCCATAGGCGATAAAGAACGGATTGGCATACCCGTCCTTACCATAGCGCAGCGGCGTGTGATCATCGAAGCGCACGACATGACCTCCGGAACCTGACAGAACGGCATGACCCGCTGCCGTATCCCACTCCATCGTGCGACCCAAACGCGGATAGATATCCGCCTCGCCCGTCGCAACCAGACAGAACTTGAGGGACGAACCCGCGCTGGTCATGTCCTTGACCGCATATTTGCCGATGTAATCATCCGTCGCCTGATCGCGGTGAGATTTCGATGCGACAACCATCAATGCGTTGTTGTCACTGTCGGCCACCGAAAGCGGGACGACATGGCCAATCGCATCCTTATGCAGGGCGCCAGTCTCTTCGACGGTCTGGCCATCTGCCTGGGTGTAAAACAAGCGACCCTTGGCCGGGGCGAACACAACACCACGCGTGGGCACGCCGTTTTCAACCAGCGCAATATTGACGGTGAAATCCCCCCGCCGATGGACAAATTCCTTGGTCCCATCCAACGGATCAACGATCAGAAACGTCGTTCCGGTCGTGTCATGGGTCGCGGCCTGTTCCTCGGTGACCAGCATCATATCGGGAAATGCCGCACGCAACCCATCCGAAATCAGCGCATCCGCAGCCTCGTCCGCTGCGGTGACCGGGCTGTCATCCGACTTGACCTTGACCTCGAAATCATCCGCCTCATAGATCTCCATGATCTTGTCGCCCGCCTCTAACGCCAGCCTGCGTATCACCGGAATCAGATCGTTATAGGTCATCAAAATGCCTCCTTGGGCGGGCATTTGTTGTCATGGGCCCGCGCGCTCCTTATGATGCGGCGCTAACGGAACGGCAAGATTTCCCTGCGAGGGTCGCAGCCTACGAGGCAGAACCGGCTTATGTTTCAATCGACGCGCAAACCGCAGACGGGTTTTGGCAGCGCTCTGGCGATGCTCGAGGTCATCTATCACTCGATCGTCCGCAGCGTGCGCAAAACCCACAACAACGCTTTCATCGCCATCGGCATGAACATGCTGCAGGCCGTGATCTTCGTGTTGGCGTTCTATGTGATGTTTTCAGTCCTTGGGCTGCGCGGCGCCGCGATCCGGGGAGATTTCCTGCTTTACATCATGACAGGCATCTTTCTGTACATGACACATGTGAAATCACTGGGCGCTGTCACCGGTGCCGAAGGGCCTGCCAGTCCGATGCTCTTGCACGCGCCCCTCAATACAGTCATTTCGATCTGTTCGGCTGCGTTGGGGGCCCTCTATGTTCAGGTGCTGTCGCTCTTTATCATCCTGTTCATCTATCATGTCGCGTTCACCCCGGTGCATATCGAACAACCCTTCGCCGCATTCGGGATGTTGCTGCTGTCATGGTTCACGGGTTGCGCACTGGGTGTGGTCCTGCTCGCGATCAAGCCCTGGTTTCCAACCTTTGTGTCCATCTTCACGCAGATCTACCAACGCGCCAACATGATCGCCTCGGGCAAGATGTTCCTGGCCAATACGCTGCCCAGCTTCATGCTGGCGATGTTCGACTGGAACCCGCTGTTTCACACGATCGACCAGTCCAGAGGGTTCACATTCATCAACTACTACCCGCGCAATTCCACCTGGGAATATGCCTGGTGGGTTGGCGTTGTCCTCTTGATGATCGGGCTGATGGGCGAATTCTATACACGACGTCACGCATCTATCAGTTGGAACGCGCGACGCTGAACGGCATAAAGCAGTCATGGAATTTGAATGGCTGACGCTGCTGCGTGACTTCATCACGCTTTTTGTTGTGATCGACCCGGTCGGGTCATTGCCTGTTTTTCTCTTCGCGGTCGCCAACGTCCCAGTGGCGTTGCACACCCAGTTTGCCATTCGTGCCGTCGCCATTGCCGGTGTCGTGCTCTTTGCATTCCTGCTGGGTGGGCAGGTGTTGCTGGAAGCGATTGGTCTGCGCCTGGGCTCGTTCCAGATCGCGGGCGGTATAATCCTGTTCCTCTTCGCACTGACGATGATCTTTGGCGATGCCAAATCCACCACCGAAATCGCCGAGGCCGAGCGCGATCATCTCGCCGGTGCAGTCTTTCCCCTCGCGATGCCATCCATCGCCTCGCCCGGCGCCATGCTCGCGGTTGTCGTGCTGACCGATAACAGCACGGAAAGCCTGACAGATCAGGTCGTCACCGCGGGGCTTTTGCTGTTTGTCCTGCTGATCACGTTGGTGCTGCTGCTGACCGCAACCTATGTCTACCGGCTGATCGGCAACACGGGTGCCAGCGTGATCAGCCGCGTGATGGGCATCATTCTTGCCACCATCGCCGTCGATTCTGTGCTGGTTGGCCTCGACACGTTGCAACTGCTCGACCTCGACGCCGCCTTTGAAGAGCCTGCGACCACGTCCGTTCTTGCGCCGCCAACAGAATAGGTCAGAGCACCACCCGGCACGTCAGGTTGATGCGCCCGCCCTTGGGCAACAGCGACGACGACCCGAACCGGATACGGTCCACCCCGTGATAGGTCAGCCGGGCGTCTCCCCCCATGATCACGACGTCACCGCTCTCCAGCCAAAGCGATTCGGTCTTGCCGCCGCGCGTCTGGTTGCCGATCCGAAACAGCCCGGCGTCTCCCAATGACACCGACAGCACCGGCCATTTGAAGTCTGCCTCATCCTTGTCCTGATGCATCCCCATGCGCGCCCCTTCGCCATAGTAGTTGATCAGACAGCAATCAGGGTCACGATCCAACCCGGTCAAGTCGCGCCACATCTCCAACACCGCCGCAGGAATCGGCGGCCAACCCACACCGCTTGGATGGACCGGCGCATAGCGATAACCGGACCGATCCGCATACCACCCCACGACCCCGGCAGACGTCATGCGCACCGACATCGGCTTGCCATAGGGCGTTTCAGGCGAAAACATGGGTGCCGCCTCGGCCACCTGACGGATATCCGCCACCAAACCCGCCTGCCGGGCCCCATCCAGATACCCTTTGTAAATCTCAAATCCGCGCACGGTGACGTGCATGGCTCTTTTCCTTCCTGAAATGCGCAATTTTTGCGGTTTTTGGCCCCGTCAGAACGGTTGCAGCGCCTATACACCCTCCTTATATACGCCGCAGCGCGCACGAAATCGTGCGCAAACTCAAGCGTGGCGTCGATGCCGAGAACTGGGTCGCCGCCTCGTGTCATCGCCTTGAACTGATATGAGGGATCGAAAAAATATGGCTAAAGTCATCGGTATTGACCTTGGAACCACCAACAGCTGCATCGCCATCATGGACGGCAGCCAGCCCCGCGTGATCGAAAACGCGGAAGGCGCGCGCACAACCCCGTCCATCGTGGCCTTCACCGAAAACGAACGTCTCGTCGGCCAGCCTGCCAAACGCCAGGCTGTGACCAACCCCGACAACACTATCTTTGGCGTTAAGCGCCTGATCGGCCGCCGCAACGACGACGCGGATCTGGCCAAGGACAAGAAAAACCTGCCCTTCGCCGTAATCGACGGCGGCAACGGCGACGCATGGGTCGAAGCACGCGGTGAGAAATACTCACCCAGCCAAATCTCCGCCTTCATCCTGGGCAAGATGAAAGAAACCGCTGAAAGCTACCTTGGCGAAGACGTGACCCAAGCCGTCATCACCGTCCCCGCCTACTTCAACGACGCCCAGCGCCAGGCCACCAAGGACGCCGGCAAGATCGCCGGCCTTGAAGTGCTGCGCATCATCAACGAGCCGACTGCGGCAGCGCTTGCCTACGGTCTGGAAAAGAACGACGGCAAGACCATCGCGGTGTACGACCTTGGCGGCGGCACCTTCGACGTCTCCATCCTGGAAATCGGCGACGGTGTCTTCGAAGTGAAGTCCACCAACGGCGACACCTTCCTCGGCGGTGAAGACTTCGACATGGTTCTCGTCGACTATCTCGCGGCCGAGTTCAAGAAGGATCAGGGCATCGATCTGAAAAACGACAAGCTGGCTCTGCAGCGTCTGAAGGAAGGTGCCGAAAAGGCCAAGATCGAACTGTCGTCCTCGTCCCAGACCGAGATCAACCTGCCGTTCATCACGGCCGATGCGTCCGGTCCCAAACACCTGACGCTCAAGCTGACCCGCGCGAAATTCGAATCGCTCGTGGAAGATCTGGTCAAGCGGACCATCGCCCCGATGAAAGCGGCCCTGAAGGACGCAGGTCTTGCGGCCGGTGAAATCGACGAAGTGGTTCTGGTCGGCGGCATGACCCGCATGCCGAAGATCCAGGAAACCGTGAAGACCTTCTTCGGCAAGGAGCCGCACA
>JBCDEK010000133.1:0-3304 GCA_039179785.1 Pseudomonadota bacterium
CAGAAGACCGAAGCCGAGATGCTGCGCACCCCGAACTTTGGTCGGAAGTCGTTGAACGAGATCAAGGAAGTGCTGTCGGGTATGGGTCTGCACCTTGGCATGGATGTCGAGGACTGGCCGCCGGACAACATCGAAGACTTGGCCAAGAAGTTCGAAGACAACTTCTGAGGCAATGGCGGGCTGAAGCCCGCCCTACCGCAAATGTCGTAGGCCGGGCTTCAGCCCGGCACACGAACCCGGGCAGAAGGCCCCAAGGAGAGCCCAAGACACGCATCGCGGACCAGACAAAGCAAAACCGCCCGTAGAGGGCAAAAAGGAGAAAAGAAAATGCGTCACGCACGTGGTTACCGCCGCCTGAACCGGACACATGAGCACCGTAAGGCTCTGTTCGCCAACATGGCCGGCTCGCTCATCGAACATGAGCAAATCAAGACAACCCTGCCCAAGGCCAAAGAACTGCGCCCGATCATCGAAAAGATGATCACGCTGGCCAAACGCGGCGACCTGCACGCCCGCCGTCAGGCTGCGGCCAAGTTGAAAGAAGAGCAATACGTCGCCAAACTGTTCGACGTCTTGGGCCCTCGCTATGCCGACCGCAAAGGCGGCTATGTCCGTGTTCTCAAAGCCGGGTTCCGCTATGGTGACATGGCGCCCATGGCGATCATCGAATTTGTGGACCGCGACCGCGACGCCAAAGGCGCTGCTGACAAGGCCCGCGTGGCTGCCGAAGACGCCGCCGACGAATAAGTCAGGCCACAAACCTGACCCGCAAGACCCCCGTCCATGTGGCGGGGGTTTTTCGTTGTGGCAAAGCAAGGTGCTTGTATTGCCCCGAAGGGATTTGCATATTTTTGGAACAATGAAGTCACTTGTCATCCTGCTTTTCTGTCTGTTGCCGCTTGGTGCTATGGCAGACACCCGCGTCCCGCAAAGCCAATCTGAAATCACGCTCAGCTTTGCGCCGCTTGTGCGCGAAACGGCCCCTGCGGTTGTGAATATCTATGTGCGTTTTGTCACGCAGGCGCGGGCGCGGACGCCGTTTATGGACGATCCGTTCTTTGAGCGCCTGTTCGAAGGGTTTGGCCAACAGCAGCCACGGGTGCAGAACTCGCTGGGGTCGGGGGTGATCCTGAGCGCCGACGGGATCGTCGTGTCGAATTACCATGTGGTGGGGCAGGCGACGGATATTCGCATCGTCCTGAACGACGGTCGTGAATATGACGCGCGGGTGTTGCTTGGGGACCGGGAAAGCGATCTGGCCATCCTCAAGATCGACGGGGTGGAGGACCTGCCCTTTTTGTCCTTGCGCAACAGCGAGACGGTCGAGGTGGGTGAACTGACGCTCGCCATCGGCAACCCGTTCGGTGTGGGCCAGACGGTATCTTCGGGCATTGTGTCAGGCCTGGCGCGGTCGGGGGGATCGAACGGGCGCGGCGCGGGTTACTTCATCCAAACCGATGCGCCGATCAATCCCGGCAACTCGGGCGGCGCTCTGGTTGACATGCGGGGGCAGCTTCTGGGCATCAACACCCGCATCCTCAGCCGGTCTGGCGGGTCAAACGGGATCGGCTTTGCGATCCCTGCAGATCTGGTCGCGGCCTTCGTCAAGCAGGCGCGCGACGGCAACGACCGCTTTGTGCGCCCATGGGCGGGTGCGACCGGGCAGTCTGTGGATGCCGATCTGGCCGAAACGCTGGGGCGGGATCGCCCGGGTGGGATCATGCTTGCGGGACTGCATCCGCTCAGCCCGCTGGCCAAGGCCGGGTTTGAGGTGGGCGACGTTGTTCTGGCGGTGGATGGCGCGCCCGTGGGCAGCCCGGGCGAAATGCTGTTCCGCATGAGCGTCGCGAGCGATCAGGATCATGCGCTGATGCTGCGCCTGCGCGACGGCGAGGAAGCAGAGATGACAGTTGAATTGATCCCGCCACCTGACGCCCCCCCGCGCAGCGAGGTGACTTTGCCCGAGGGGTCCAGCCTGCCGGGCCTGCGCCTGGCGCGGATCAATCCGGCTGTGCTGGCAGAGCTGAACCTGTCGATTGCGGCCGAAGGTGTTGTGGTGCTTGATGAAGGTCCGATTGGCCGCCGCGTCGGCTTGCGGCGCGGCGACGTCTTGCAGCGCATTGACCGGCAGACGGTCGACACCACGGCTCAGGCGGCCGCGATCCTGGCCGAGGCACGGCGCGGCACAACAGTGCGTGCGATCCGCGGCAACCGCCGTATCGTGCTGCGGTTCTGATGTGACCGACCTTTTTGGATCCGTCCCCTCGGCACCCGATACCGGGCCGCGCCCTTTGGCCGACCGGTTGCGCCCGCAAAAGCTGTCCGATGTGATCGGGCAGCGCCAGGTCCTGGGTCCAGAGGCACCGCTGACGGTCATGCTGTCCTCTGGTGCGCTGTCATCGCTGGTCTTCTGGGGGCCGCCCGGTGTGGGCAAGACGACCATCGCGCGCCTGCTGGCGCACGAAACGGACCTGCACTTCGTTCAGATCAGTGCGATCTTCACAGGTGTCTCGGACCTCAAGAAAGTGTTCGAGGCGGCAAAGATCCGGCGGCAGAACGGGCAGGGGACGCTGCTCTTCGTCGACGAAATACACCGTTTCAACAAGGCGCAACAGGACGGGTTCCTGCCCCATATGGAGGATGGCACCATCCTGCTGGTTGGCGCCACCACCGAGAACCCCAGCTTTGAGTTGAATGCCGCCGTCCTGTCCCGCGCGCAGGTGCTGGTGCTGGAACGGCTCGATCTCAAGGACCTCGAACTGCTGGCCCAGCGGGCCGAACAGGACCTGGGCAAGGCCCTGCCGCTTGATGGCTCCGCGCGTGAGGCGCTGCTGGAAATGGCTGACGGCGACGGGCGCGCGCTGCTCAATCTGATCGAGCAGGTCACCGCATGGACCGTCGACGGCAAACTCGACAAAACCGCGCTCGCGGCCCGCCTCATGCGCCGCGCTGCGCAATACGACAAGTCAGGTGACGCGCATTACAACCTGATCTCGGCCCTGCATAAATCGGTGCGTGGCTCGGACCCTGACGCGTCGCTCTACTGGTTTGCACGGATGCTGGAGGGCGGAGAAGACCCGCGCTTTCTTGCCCGCCGCATCACACGCATGTCGGTCGAGGATATTGGCCTTGCCGACCCGCAAGCGCAGTCGGTGTGCTTGCAGGCTTGGGAAACCTATGAACGGCTTGGCTCGCCCGAAGGCGAGCTGGCGCTCGCGCAGGCGATCCTGTACCTCGCGCTGGCACCCAAGTCGAATGCGGCCTACGTCGCCTACAAGGCTGCCCGCTGCGCGGCCAAGGAGAC
>JBCDEK010000122.1:0-6562 GCA_039179785.1 Pseudomonadota bacterium
CCATCTCGCCGTCCTCGGGATGTGGTCCCACTTCTCGGGGCAGGCTGAGAAGCATCAACGCCTTTTCAAGATCCATGTCATCTGGCGTCCAGCCTTTAGGCAGACTGGCGCGCGGAGGTTTCTTGTTTTCTTCGCTGGGTTCGCCGCGTTGAACATACGGACCAAAGCGACCGGACCGCAGGCTGATCTCGTCCCCGGCATCTTCGCCCAGAACCCGGTCGCCGGTTTCTGCTGCCTCGCCACCGATCGGGCGGGTGTAACGACAGTCCGGATAACGACTGCATCCGACAAATCCACCGGAGCGCGACGTTTTGAGATGAAGCTGACCGCCATCGCAGCTGGGGCAGGACCGTGGATCGCCGCCACCTTCGCGCGCGGGATAGAGCTGAGGCGCCAACACCTCATCAAGCTTGTCGAGCACTTCGGAAATCCGAAGTTCCGATGTCTCAGAGATCGCGGCGGAAAAGTCGCGCCAGAATTGCGCGAGCACAGTCTTGTAATCGGCATCGCCTGCGCTGATCACATCCAGCTCTTCTTCGAGATTGGCGGTGAATTCGTAGCCGACGTATCTTCGAAAGAAATTGATCAAAAAAACCGTCACGATCCTGCCCTTGTCCTCGGGGATCAGACGATTGCCGTCCTTGCGGACATATTCTCGGTCCTGGATCGTTGTGACAATGCTGGCATAGGTTGACGGGCGGCCGATGCCCAGCTCCTCCATGCGCTTAACCAGCGTAGCCTCTGTAAATCTTGGCGGAGGCTGCGTGAAATGTTGCTCCGGCGTAACGCTTTGCTTCTTCGTGTCTTCACTTTTCGACATTTGCGGTAGGCGTTTGTCATCATCAGTCTCCGACTGATCGCCCTGATCATCGCGTCCTTCTTCATAAATCCTCAAAAAGCCGTCGAATAGCACAACCTGACCCGTGGCGCGCAACCCAACCTGGCCGTCCACACTGCCGATCTCGACACTTGTGCGTTCCAATCGAGCGCCTTCCATCTGGCAGGCGAGGGTCCGCTTCCAGATCAGATCATAGAGCTTGCGCTGATCGTCATCGGTGATCTTGAGGCTGGCCGCATCTTTTGCCATGTCGGTCGGCCGAATACACTCATGCGCTTCCTGTGCGTTCTTGGCCTTGTTCTTGTACATGCGTGGGCTGGATGGGACGTAGTCGGCACCGTACCGGTCCCGGATCGCGTCGCGTGCGTTCTGAACGGCTTCGGGCGCCATGTCGATGCCGTCGGTTCGCATGTAAGTGATGTAGCCCGCCTCATAAAGACGCTGGGCCGAGGACATGCATTGCCGCGCGCCCATGCCGAATTTGCGGCTGGCCTCTTGTTGCAAGGTCGATGTCATGAATGGGGCAGAAGGGTTGCGGGAGGCGGGTTTTGCCTCGACCGACTGGATTTTCAGATCGCGGCTGGTGATGGCCTGCTGGGCCAATTCGGCGGCTGTCTGGTTCTCAAGATCGTATTTTTCGAGCTTTTTACCCGCCAGATTGACAAGGCGCGCTTCGTATTCCTGTCCCCGCGGGGACGCGAGCACGGCTTTGACCGACCAATATTCGCGCGCACGAAACGCTTCGATCTCCATTTCGCGTTCGGTGATCAGCCGCAGACAGACCGATTGGACACGACCCGCAGATTTTGCACCGGGCAGCTTGCGCCACAGCACTGGGCTCAGGTTGAAGCCCACGAGGTAGTCAAGCGCGCGGCGGGCCAGATACGCTTCGACCAGTGGCATGTCCACCTGGCGTGGGTTGGCCATCGCTTCGTCCACGGCCGTCTTGGTGATCGCGTTGAAGGTGACGCGTTTGACGTCGGTGTCCTTCTTGATCGACTTGCGTTTGGTCAGCGCCTCTTGCAGGTGCCAACTGATGGCCTCGCCCTCGCGATCAGGGTCGGTGGCGAGGATCAGCGCGTTGTCGTCTTTCAGCGCATCGGCGATGGCTTTGACATGTTTTTTGCTGTCGCTGGCCACTTCCCACAGCATGTCGAATTCATTGTCCGGGTCGACTGAACCATCCTTGGGCGGCAGATCACGCACGTGCCCGTAACTGGCTAATACGGTGTAATCGCTGCCCAAATACTTGTTGATCGTCTTGGCTTTGGCTGGGGATTCTACAACGACAACAGGCATGTAACGGGGTGACCTCGGACCGGAAAATTAGCTGCTCTATGGCGGCGCAACATGTGGGGTGCAAGGGCGGAATGTCAACAAGCGCCGGGCGTCGGATCAACTGGCGCGGGTCAAAAGCCCGCCGGGCGCGCGGTCAATGCTGCCTTCAAGTTCCAGTTCGACCAGCGCAGGTGCGACCGTAGACGTCGGTGCGCCAAGATCCCGGATCAACTGATCTTCGGCCAGGGGCGAGGGGCCGAGACGCGACAGGATTTGTTGATGCAGACCAGACGTTTCCTGAAGCGTTCTGCGGTCCTTGGGTCTTTCCACAGGCGGCGCCAACGGCAGTTCGGGCGCGGCTTGTGGGGCAAGCGGCGCCAGCGCCTCGATCACGTCATCTGCATCGCGCACCAGGGTCGCGCCATCACGGATCAACATATTGCAGCCCGAAGCGCGGGCATCCATCGGGTGACCGGGCACTGCAAGTACATCGCGGCCCAGGTCCAACGCGTCACGCGCGGTGATCAGGCTGCCGGACTTGGCGGCGGCCTCCACCACTATCGTCGCCCGTGACAGGCCGGAGATGATCCGGTTGCGCGCCGGAAAGTGCCGCGCCATCGGGTTCAGCCCCATGGGTTGTTCGCTGATCCGTGCACCTTTCGCGGCGATATCTTCCGCAAGCGTGGTGTTCTCCGCCGGATAGATCGTGTCGACGCCGCCCGCCTGTACTGCGATGGTCCCCGTGCCGAGCGCTGCAAGATGTGCGGCGGCGTCCACGCCGCGGGCCAGCCCCGACACCACGACATACCCAGCAGTACCCAGATCGCGGGCAAGCGCGCGGGCCATCCTTGTACCGAGTGATGACGCGTTGCGGGCACCGACAAGCGCGATCATCGGCTTTTGCAGCATGTCCAGGTTGCCAAGCACCCAAAGAAAGGGTGGGGCGTCATCGAGATCTTGCAGGGGTTCCGGATAGCGTGCGTCGTGCTGTGCCACCAACTGTGCGCCTGCGGCACGCGCAGCTTTCAACTCGGCCTGGACCACGCCTTCGGGGCATATCTGATAATTCTCAACGCCGGCGGCGCGCGCTACCTCAGGTAGCGCGGCCAGCGCATTTTGCGCAGTGCCATGTTCAATCAGCAGTCGTTTATACGTTGATATGCCGACCCGGCGTGAGCGCAACAGACGAAGACGTGTGAACTGGTCATCTTCCGAGGTGGGTGGGAGTGGGGGGTGAGTGGAAGAAGGATGTGTATCCTTTTCAGTCATCCGTGGCTCCGTCCGTTGCTGTAGATGTTGTAGGTGACGCAAGGTTAACAAGGCATGAACAGACGTGAGTGAATGGCGATCTGCTCGCCTAATGGTTGATTTCACGGGAAAATTTTACGAAAGAAAAAACGATTCAGAACAAAGATGGAACGAGTTGCGCCACCAAACCTCCCCCAAAATAGGGAGAGTTCGCTAAGGTCTTGTGTCTTTTGACACATATGGAATCACATGCGACTCAGGTCGCGGACCCGCCCACCGTCAATCCGCCGATCATCAGCGTCGGCTGGCCGACGCCAACGGGCACCCACTGACCGGCTTTCCCGCAATTCCCCATGCCCGGGTCAAGCGCCATGTCATTGCCAATCCCGCGGATATGCCTAAGCGCCGTTGCGCCATCGCCGATCAATGTCGCCCCCTTCACGGCTGCGCCCACCTTGCCATTTTCGACGCGGTAGGCCTCGGTGCAGGAAAACACGAACTTGCCATTGGTGATATCAACCTGCCCGCCGCCAAAGCCCACGGCATAGAGGCCATCCTTGAGGTCCGCCAAGATATGCTCGGGGGAGGTGTCACCTCCGAGCATGTATGTGTTGGTCATCCGCGGCATGGGGGCGTGGGCATAACTTTGGCGTCTGCCATTTCCCGTCACATCGGTTCCCATCAGCCGCGCATTCTGCCGATCCTGCATATAACCGACCAGGACGCCGTCTTCGATCAACACATTCTTGCCCGATGGTGTACCCTCGTCATCGACAGTGATGGAACCGCGCCGGTCCGGCAGCGTCCCGTCATCGAGGACGGTGACGCCCGGGGCCGCAATCTGCGCGCCCATCAATCCGGCAAAGGCCGAACTGCCCTTGCGGTTAAAGTCGCCCTCAAGGCCGTGCCCAATCGCCTCGTGCAGCAGAATGCCCGGCCAACCCGGCCCAAGGACGACGTCCATAACGCCCGCCGGTGCAGGCACTGCGTCCAAGTTAACCAGCGCGATGCGCAGCGCTTCGCGGCCCTTTGCCTCCCAGTCGGCGCGCTCCATGAGCCCATCAAGGCCCACGCGCCCGCCGCCGCCCGCGCTGCCGCTTTCGCGGCGTCCGTGCTGGTCCACGATGACCGAGATGTTGAGCCGGGTCATAGGCCGCACGTCTCGCACCGAATGGCCTTCGGGGCGCAGGATTTCGACCTCTTGAATGGAGGCGGCCAGAGACGCTGACACCTGAACCACCCGCGAATCGAGATCGCGCACATAGGCGTCGATCTCTTTCAAGGTTTCCAGCTTGACCGGGAATGTCGCTCCGGCGATGGGGTCGGCGTCTGTATAAAGCCGCTCGTTTGTGGGCTGAGGCGCGTCTGCCAACGTGCCGCCACCGTCTGCCACGGCCAGACGCGCGGTCTCCGCCGCCCGGCGCAGGGCCGCTTCGGTGATTTCGGTCGAATGCGCATATCCCGAGACTTCACCGCGCACTGCGCGCAAGCCAAACCCTTGTGCCGCATCATAGCTTGCGGTTTTGAGGCGGCCATCGTCATAGACCAGCGCTTCGGACCGGCGGCGTTCGAGGAACAACTCGCCATCGTCCGCGCCCTCTGTCGCCGCGCGCAGCACCTGCAGGGCCGCCGCGCGATCAATGTCGTGATCCAGCGGGGCAAAGGGGGCGTCTGTCATCTGGTATACTCCGGTATGCTGTGGGGCGTTTCGCCACGGCAAGCGTCCGTTTGACGCGCCCCTTATGTCTTTATCTTGAAGCCAAGATATGATTGTAAGTCGCGACAATACAACGGGAGGCGGAAGCAGTGCGCACTGTTACCTTTCCCCGAACCGAATGTGATCATTCAAGATCAGGACGACCAGATGAAAAAGCTTTTCTTGATTTCGGGTGTGCTGAGCGCCCTTGCTGCCGCCCCGGCCTGGGCGCAGGACAGCCTTGAGGTGATTGGCCGGCCCGTGGATGCCGGGATCGGTTTCCAACCGGCGGCCACCGAAATTGCCCGCCGTTTGCAGTGGCTTGATGGCATGATCCTGGTGATCATCACGTTGATCACCTTGTTCGTGGTGGGCCTTCTTGCCTGGGTGATCGTACGTTACAACCGCAAACGCAACCCGGAGCCCGCAAGCTTCACGCACCACACCCCGGTCGAGATTGCCTGGACGATCATCCCGATTGTCATTCTGGTCTTCATCGGCGCGTTCTCACTGCCGACACTGTTTCACCAGCAGGAGATTCCCGAGGGCGACGTGACCATCAAGGTCACCGGCTACCAGTGGTTCTGGGGTTACGAATACGTAGACGAGGATATCTCCTTCGACAGCTACATGATCGGTGCACCGTCGACCGGCGGGGACAACTCCCTGACACCCGAAACCGAGGCGCAACTGGTAGAAGCGGGCTATTCCAGAGAGGACTTTCTGCTGGCCACCGATACCGCAGTGGTGGTGCCCGTGGGCAAGACCATCGTGATGCAGGTCACCGGTGCCGACGTGATCCACGCCTGGACCATCCCCGCCTTTGGCGTAAAGCAGGATGCGGTGCCCGGCCGTTTGGCTGAACTGTGGTTCGAGGCCGAGAAAGAGGGCATCTATTTCGGTCAATGCTCCGAGCTGTGCGGCATCGCCCACGCCTACATGCCCATCACGGTTAAGGTCGTCAGCGAAGCAGCCTATGAAGCTTGGCTCGACGCAAATCGCGACGGCGGCGACTACGTAGACGTGCGTCAGGTCCTGACAAACTAAGACATCGTGGCGGGCCGGCTCCGCCGCATGTTCTTCTGAACCCGATGGTATTGCGATGACCGACATCAGCTATCAGACCCAGCCCCACCAGGACGAAGCCAGCCTGGGTGATTACTTCGCGCTGCTCAAGCCGCGCGTGATGTCGCTTGTCGTGTTCACCGCGCTGGTTGGTCTGCTGGCGGCGCCTGTGTCGGTGCACCCGGTCATTGCCTTTGCCTCCATCCTGTTCGTCGCCATTGGGGCAGGGGCATCGGGCGCGCTGAACATGTGGTGGGACGCCGATATCGACGCTGTGATGAAGCGTACGTCGAAGCGGCCCATTCCTGCAGGTAAGGTCACGCCGGACGAAGCCAAGGTGCTGGGGTTTGCGCTGTCCGGCATGTCGGTGATGATGCTGGCACTCAGCGCGAATTTGCTGGCAGCGGGTCTTTTGGCCTTCACGATCTTCTTTTACG